>JASHQQ010000009.1 GCA_030039035.1 Acidobacteriaceae bacterium
TCTGAGACCTGGGATGGCAAGAATCAACCATCCGGCCCTGGTAGTCGGATTCCTTCGGGTAACTACCAGCCGCCGGGTGCCCCAGGTCTCGATTCTGAGACCTGGGATTGCAAGAATCAACCATCCGGCCCTGGTAGTCGAAATCCTTCGGGCAACTGCCAGCCGCGGCGGGCCGCCGTCCAGTCCGATTCAATTTCGACCCGGCCAATGACCCCTGTGGCGTAGTGACGGTAACTCGACCAGTCCCAATCCTCCGGCTTAGCCACTAACCCGCGGACGACAGGGTTTCGGTGCATGTAACGCAGCTTCTCCACGTGTTTCTCGTGTGTATGCACATTGAAGTCAAAGTACCGCGCCTGCCAGAATGGCCGCTCATTGCGCCGCACGGCCACCGATAACTTGAGCGCCTGAACGGCTCGGGAGAGAATGCCGTTCTTCGGTTCGCTCAACAGCAGGTGCACGTGCTCGGGCATGACGACGTAACCGGAGACGACAAACGTATACCGCCGGCGAATCTTCTCCAGTGCCGACTCGAACAGGTCACGCGCCTCCACCGTTCCCAAATACGGGAGCCGGTGGTAGCAGCTGAAGGTGAGGAAGTGAAACTCACCGGCCTGCTGGAACCGAATCAGACCGCGCGGCATTTGCGACGGAGCTTACCGCATTTCCTCCCAGGTCTCAAAATCGAGACCTGGGGCACCCTATTGTCGTGGTAACTTTGCATCCCGGGACCCGGGCCAACCGCAAAGCTCCAGCAAGGATGGGTGCCCCAGGCCGAGGGTTCGGACCTGGGATGGCGTACTCAGCCGGGTGCCCCCGGTCTCGACTTTGAGACCGGGGTTCGCGAGAGCTTCACGTCTTGAGACCCGGCTTATCCCTCATCTCTGTCAAGCTCCAGTTTCTCCCGCTCGCGGATAACTCCATCAAAACAACCGCACTGAAACATCCAGCCGATTGCAGAGTATTTCCCGCACTTCGCTAATCTGAATACGATGCCGAGTCCCCGCCAGCAGCCGGGTCACGCTCCCGGAGGGAGCGCCGGGAATAGCCCGGCGTGCAGCGAAGCGAGGCCCTGGGGAAAATGGACGACCATTCACCCGGCGATCGGCACAGAACCACAGCCGCTGTACGCTGTCCCAACCGTGTTTTTCCCGGCCAAAACATGGCCCAAAGAGCGGAATTCCGCGTCCAAATGAACCAAAACGCGCCAAAAAGCGCCAGAAAACCACCCCCGCCGGAGAACGAACCGGCTCCGCATCAATCACTTATCCGCATCCATCGCGGGAAAAAATTTCGCGCGCTCTGCAACTGTGAAACTGTGCGCCCGCAGGCGGGCGGCCCCGATGGTGGAATCAAGGCGCCGCGGAAAAGGACTGCGCGGGCGCGACAGAGGACTTATGAGCTGCCTGGTAGTTTGCTTCGCGGTCGAGGAGCCACTGCATCTGCCGGCGCCGCCGCCTGCGCCAGCTCGCCGCCAGGGCCATAAGTCCAACCGGAAAACCGACGGCAAACCCACCGAGGAGGATGGTGAAAAAGATTCTCACATCGGCCTCCGGCGATTCAATCCAAACGGCGACAGTGCCGGCAAGAGGAAAGAGCCCGAGAATGACTCCCACCCACTCGATGACGTGATTGTGCAACACAGCGGTCTCGTCACCGGTGCGCAAGTGCGGCCGCAAGTCCTTGAGCAGGCGCGGCACCGACTCTTTTTCGATGCGGCCCGTGCGCACGAGCTCCGCAAGAGCCTCGGGCAACAGGCCGGCATGAAGCTGCGTTGCAGGCCGCACCGGCGAAGGCTTTGGTTCGGGCAGACGGCGAGCGATCCGGATCAAGTCCTTGGCCAGAAACAGGACCCCGCAAAGGGCCATGAAGAGCCAAAAGCACTCGATCGCCCAAAACCGGAACGGCGCAGTGGCGCGAGCGGCGGTCTCCATATGAACGGTTGCGTGTCCGACGGAGATTTCCGCACTGCCTCTCAAGAGGCCGCGGACAAACTCCTCGCCGCCCGCGCAACCGAGGAACGAGCCCTGCACCCAACGCTTGTTCGCGATCGCCTTGATTTGATCGACAATCTTCATGTGTGTGAAAGGCAGCGTTCGCCCGCTCCTCGGCGGTTCATCCTGGGCCGCAGGCGAAGGATTCGCGATTGTATTCTCAGGATCCCAGGTGGAGCCCGGTTCCATGACCGTCTGCGGTTCGTGCCATTCTACCCGGAGTTTTGTTTTGCCGGCGAGTCGAATCTTTTCGAGTCGCCAGCTTCTCTCTACTTCACGGCGAAGCGCACCGGAAGCATGCTGCACACCTTGGTCGCGCCGCCGTGCGTCATCTTCCATATGTCGTGTTGCGTGGGCGGCAGCGTTACATCCTCTGTGCTCCGGCCTTCGACATACGTCACCCCCTTAAACCGGATCAGGCGGATCTCGTTGGCCTGAACATCCTTCTGGATGCTCGCGTCGATTGGCGCTCCGCGCGCCGTCAGCACCACCGGGTGCTCTTCCCGATCCTCCATCGGGTTATCGCAATGACCCGGACCCGACTGCGTTGTATTGGAAATGCCCACGGTCACAGGGTGTCCATCGTTGTAAAGGTCTGCGGTCGCCTTCGCCCGGAGCACTTCTGTGCCGTCGTCTCCTGGCTGCTTGAGCGCCTGCATGGGCACGGTCTCCACCTGGCCGCCTGCAGCCGCATCGCACAGCTCCGCGTCGGCCGCGGTCAACACCACTTCCGGGCGCCGGCGCTCCAACCCGATGTGACACACATTCGCGAGCGTCCAGTCGGCCTGCAACTCTTTGAGCGTTACCGAATCGTCCACCGTCGACACGCTGTTGTCCACCACCAGGTACGTCTTTCCTTCAAAGCTCAGCAGCCAGCTCGGGACGGTGTCCAGGATCGGATTGCCGTCATCCATTTCGCCGTCAAATTTCCCCAACATCGTTTTGAGATCCATGGTCCAGAACTCGTAGCGCACGGCATTGCCGCTGCAGCCGGCGAACGGAGGATGGAATTCCACGACCTTCACCTGGTTCCCGTTGACGGAGGCATCCCCAACCGTCACTTTTACCGACGAATCGCTCATCGTTCCCACCAGGTTCTGCTCGTACTCTTTCGCTTGGCGCGCGAGCACCCCGGGTACCGGCTTCGGCTCCTTGAAATCCTTATCCAGCGCAGGAAGCGGGATGGGGTCCACAGAGGTGCCGGCATCGGCCCTCACCGCATCGGGCAACGCCTTGTTCATGGCCGCAATCACCGCCGGGCAAACCGGTGGCACCGGCGGCATCTTCGCCCGCGCAGCGGCCGTGGCTGCGCCCGAGCCGAGCGCCTGAATGCGCTCCGTCTCCCGCTTCTCGATGCAGGCTCCGATCGCGGCGCCGCTGCAGCCTGCGTTCAGGCCTTTGAGCCACGCGCGCTGATCCTGACGCAGCGCCGGGTAAGCCTCGTCCGCTTTGTTGAGCGCGTCGCGGTAGGCCTGCGCCATTTGATCGTCAAGGCTGGAAAGATGTGGATCGGCGCAGATGGCTTTTTCGACCGGGGTGCGCGCCTTGCTGCAATCAAAACTTGCCCCATGCGCCGCCGCGGATGCAAGCAGAACCACGAGGAACCAGATTCGTCTCATTCCGGGCCCTCCCCAAGTCGCTTGGGAAACGGATGGCGACCATTCTACCCTCGCCGCAAGCGGCAATCCCGCAGATTCTCTCGGCAAATCCTCTGCAAGCGAGCCGGGTGCCCGGTCCTGGCTTTGCCCGGCCGGGATGGGAATCACGATTGTCAGGATCAGAGCTTCAGGCGGGCTTTGCTCCAGAGATCCCGAACGGAGAGAACACGATCTTTAGCAACCGGCTGCTATTGGTGCAGGGTTTCTCGATGTCGTATCAGCGCTATAAAATGACGTAACATCCTTCTTGCGACACGGCAAAATCTCCCGCATGATCGTCGGCATGACGCATGGCAAAGGTTTTGGCCCAGCTCCGATCCTGGGATTCACACGGTTCGTGATCCGGAAGGGCGATTCGGACAAGAGCATCCCGGAACAGCGGGAGGCGCGCAGGTGAACCTTCTTCATCGCTGGCTCTGTTCTTCGTCGAGATGGAAGACGACCGTCGAGCGCTATGCCCTGCCCTGGACTCTCGATGGTCTGGATATCGGCGCCAACGTTCTCGAGATCGGCCCAGGATATGGCGCCGCGACGGAAGTCCTCGAGAGGTCCGTGCGACAACTCACCTGCATCGAGATCGACGACGGGCTGGCCAAACGACTCCGGCGCCGCCTACCGAACGGAAATGTAAAAATCATTTGCGGGGATGCCACTGCAATGACGCTGGAGAATGAATCTTTCGACGGAGCCGTTTGCTTCACGATGCTGCACCACGTCGCGTCGGCAGAGTTGCAGGACCGGCTGCTGGCCGAGGTCTACCGGGTTCTGCGGCCCAATGGCGTTTTCGCGGGTGTGGACAGTCTCGACAGCCGCTTCTTCGGATGGCTGCATCTGTTCGACAACCTCGTCCTCGTCGATCCAAAGACTTTTCCGGATCGCCTCAGAGCCGCCGGATTTCGACACGCGCAGGTGGATGTCAATCCCTACGCCTTCAGATTTCGCGCCTGTAAAGCTGCCTGACCGGCTTCACGGTTCGAGTTGTTGCACCCCTTTCGCAAATGCGACCTGGGGCACCCGGCATCCGTGGTTCAGTTATTGCGGAACCGACCTACCGGTTCACGTGGGCCTGCAGATGCGCCGGATAGCGCGCGCCCTGCACCTCGATGCCGGCGAGCGCGTCGCTTATGGCGCGGAGGTCTTCTGCCGAGAGAGTGACGCTTGCAGCCTTGAGGTTTTCTTCCAGCCGGTGCAGCTTCGTGGTCCCCGGAATGGGAACGATCCATGGCTTCTGGGCGAGCAGCCAGGCCAGGGCAATCTGGGCGCGAGTCACATTCTTCGACCCGGCAATCTCACCCAGCACGTCGACCAGCGGCTGGTTGGCCTTGCGGGCATCGACGGAGAAACGCGGCACCACGTTGCGGAAGTCCGTGCTCGAGAATTCCGTGGTCTCGTTGATGGCGCCGGTCAAAAAGCCCTTGCCCAACGGGCTGAAGGGAACGAATCCGATTCCCAGCTCTTCGAGCGCCGGCAGGATCTCCTTTTCCGGCTCGCGCCACCACAGCGAGTATTCGCTTTGCAGCGCCGTCACCGGCTGCACGGCGTGAGCCTTGCGAAGGGTTTGCACTCCGGCCTCGGACAATCCGAAATGCCCGACCTTGCCCGCCGCGATCAGTTCTTTCACGGCGCCGGCGACATCTTCGATGGGCACGTTCGGGTCGACGCGGTGCTGGTAGAGCAAGTCGATCCGGCCGGTGCGCAGGCGTTGAAGCGCGGCTTCAGCATGCGCGCGAATATTCTCCGGACGGCTGTTCAGACCCGCATTCGGCCGGCCTCCTTCGAAGCCGAACTTTGTGGCGATGACCACCTGATCGCGGACCGGCGCGAGTGCTTCACCCACGACTTCCTCGTTCAGATATGGGCCGTAGGCCTCGGCCGTATCGAAGAAGGTGACGCCGCCATCGTGGGCAGCCCGGATTACGTGGATGGCGTGCTGTTTTTCCGTCGCCGGGCCGAAGCCGAAGCTCAGTCCCATGCACCCGAAACCGAGGGCCGAGACCTCAAGACCGCTCTTTCCCAGTTTTCGCTTTTGCATCGATTCCCTCCACCGGACCACCCGGACCTGCAGCAGGGCGAACCCGACTCAAGTCCAGTGTAAGACGGGAGCGTTGTTGGGACCGGACGGGTTATGATGTTAGCTCTCGTGAAAACAATTCATGGATGACGGCCCCGATGTAATGACTCGCGGCAATACACAGTGACCCGCGAAATGCGATAGCCGTCCACGAGCAAAGCGGGGCAGCCACGCCATGGAACGGACATTGTCCGGCGGAGGAAGATATGCCGAAAAACATTGTCGTTTGTTGCGATGGAACAGGGAACGAGTTCGGGGACAATAACTCCAACGTTGTGAAGCTGTACAGCACGCTTATCATCGACGGCCACAGCCAGATCGGCTACTACCATCCCGGGGTCGGCACGATGGGCTCTGCTGCAGCGCGGAATCGTGTCGAAAAGGCATGGTCGATGCTCATGGGACTGGCCTTCGGATCGGGGATTCTGGACAACATCGGGGACGCGTACCGGTACCTCATGGAGTTCTATGAGGAGGACGACCGCGTTTTTATCTTCGGTTTCAGCCGCGGCGCGTACACCGCGCGGGCGCTGGCCGGGCTGGTTCACATGTATGGACTGCTTTGCCCCGGCAATGAGGCGCTGATTGCTTATATCCTGCGGGACTTCGCACGGAAGACCCGTGCCGCAGCCGGCATGGCGCAGACCTTCAAAACCGCGGACGATTTCAAGGCGACCTTCAGCCGGCATTGTCCGATGCACTTTGTCGGGGTCTGGGACACGGTCAGTTCGGTGGGGTGGATCTGGGACCCGCTGAAGCTGCCGTATACGGCGCGAAACCCGGACATGCTCACGGGCCGGCATTGCGTTTCTATCGATGAGCGGCGCTGCTACTACAGAAACAACCTGTGGGGGGATCCCTATCCTGGCCAGGACATCCGGCAGGTGTGGTTCGCAGGAGTCCACTCGGATGTCGGCGGATCGTATCCGGAGCTGCAGAGCGGACTTTCCAAAATCACGCTCGAATGGATGCTCGATGAAGCCAAAGCTGCCGGCCTGCTGATCGACGCGAGCAAGGCCGACGCGATTCTCGGCAGCAACCCGCACAACCCAGCGATCGCGCCGAATCCAAAAGCCGACCTCCATAAGTCCTTGCATGGAGGATGGTGGATTCTGGAATGCCTGCCCCACAGTTATTACGACTACAAAGTGGGAAAAAAGAAATGGAGAATCCCGCTCGGCGCGCGCCGGACGATTCCCGAGGACTCGGTTGTCCATCAGTCCGTGGAAAACCGGATGCAAGCGAAGATTGGGTATTCGCCTTCGAATTTGCCGAAGCTCTACACGGTGGATAAGGCCTAGACACCCGCGCCTCCGGCGGCGGATCGTGAGGAGAGCCGGTTCCAGAACGTTGCATGAAGGGTCGAGGGCGGCAGCGAGAACTTCCCTCAGGGGCCAGGCAGTGTTGGACGAATCGAAATAGCTGCGGACCCGGCCCGTAAAACGCTAACTCAGGGGCTAAGGCAGTTTAGGAAATTCTGCAGACGAAGAGAGATCGCTGAGTCGACGCGACCGGCAGGGAGCGGCGACCCTGGGCAAGGATTCAAGGTACACACTATTTCTTAAACTGCCCTAAAGCCCCGCCGTTTATGCGCCTTTTGCGGCACGACTGAAGTCGTGCCCTGCTACAAAACCTTCGATGAAGCACTTGTCAGACACCGCCTGAAAGCCCGCGCTGAATTTGGGACTCTTGCGGCACGATTCAAGCCACCCCAGGAAGCAGAACCCGCTTGCAGGGAACCGCGGCAAGTCTTGCCCTTTCAAAAAACGCATTTATGCAACCAGTTCCAGGGCAGTTCGGGAGATTGTGTGTCGGTTCGGATTTTGCCCGAGGTCGCCGCAGGTTGGGGCCGCGTCGACTCATCGATTGCGATCCTGCCGCCGGCTACTCCACCCGCAGCGCCTTCACCGGATCGATGGACGCTGCCCTCTGCGCCGGAATCATGCCAGCCACGCACGCCGCCGCAACCAGCACACCGATGGCTCCCGCCATCACCACGGCGTCCACGTGGGCAATGTCGTAGAGTTGCGATTTCACAAAGCGCACGCACAGCATGGCCACGGGCGCGCCGATCGCCAGACCGACCGCGGCCTGCAGCAGCACGCCTTGCATTACCATGCCGATCACGCTCCCGCGCGCCGCGCCCAGCGCCATGCGAATGCCGATTTCCGGCGTCCGCCGTTCCACGGAGTACGCCGTCACGCCGTACAGCCCGATCGCCGCCAGCAGCAGCGCCAGGAGTCCAAATAGAGAAGTCAGCCTGGCAATCAGGCGCTCTTCGACGAAGCGGTCGTCGATCTGCTCCTGGAAGGTCTGGAATTTCACAACCGTCAGGTTCGGATTGATGCCGGACAAAGTGTCGCCGGCGAGCTTTTCAAAGCTGCTGATGGGATGGCGTGTCTGCACGACGATGGCGCCGGCGTACATCGAAAGGTCTTTCTCGATGGAATCGTCCGGATCCGGTGGCACAGCCGGGCGCTGCGTCAGGGGAACGAAAAACATTGCGTGGTCTTTCCAGTAGACGCTGGTGTAGGTGGTGTTTTCGACCACGCCGACAATTTCATAGGCGCCGTCCCTGCCGGGGTCGGGAAAACCGAAGCGATGGCCGATGGGATTGCGCCCGCCGAAGAGCTGCTTGACGAACTCCTGATTCACGACGGCGACCGACGGCGCGCCGAGCACGTCCTGCGAAGTGAAGCCGCGACCCATCAACACGTGCGTGCCGACTGAGTCGAAGTATTCCGGAGTTGCCTTCACCCACGAAGCGTCCTTGTGCGCGTCGGGCTCGCTCTGGACTTTCACGCCTCTATCCCAGTTGTTTGCCTCCATGGGGGTATAGGTGGCGAGGCCGACGTTCACAACTCCGGGCAGCGCGTGGAAGCGGTCTTCGATGGTTCGATAGAGGGCTTCCACTTCGGTCGTCTTGTATCCGGCCGCCTGCGGATTGATGTGGATGATATAGCGGTTGGTTGCGTCGAGCTTCATATCCGTGCCCTGCGCCTTGTTCAGGCTCTGCACAAAGAGTCCGGCGGCGACGAGCAGCACCAGCGAAAGCGCTGCCTGCAGGACGACCAGCGTGCGCTGGACGAGGGACGCTCCTTGCGCGGTGGTGCGCGCGGTCGAGCGCAGCGCCTCAATGGGCTGCGTGCGCAGCGCCATGAGAGCGGGGGCGAGCCCGAAGAGAATTCCGGTGACAACCGACAACGCGATGGCGAAGCCGATGACCAGCGGCGAAGGCATGGCATTTACCGGCATGTTGTGCTGGTGAGGAAAGGCGAGCATGAGCAGGGCGCGCGCCGCCAGGAAGGAAACGACGAGACCCAGCAAGCCGCCCATTCCCGCCAGGACGACGCTCTCCGTGAGCATCTGGCGGACGATGCGCGAGCGCTGCGCGCCGAGGGCGGAGCGAAGGGAAAGCTCCGCGCGGCGGCTCATGCCGCGGACCAGAAGAAGGTTGGCAATATTGGCGCAGGCCACAAGCAGCACCAGAGCGGCAATCCAGGTGAGCAGCTTGAGGTGGTCCTTGTAGTCATCCTGCATGTTCCGGATGCCGCCGCCACCGGAAGAAAGCACAACATGCGTCCGGGCCAGATACGTTTTCCCTCGCTCGGTGGAAAACATCCTGAAGGTCGAGTACTGCTGCTTCAGCATAACGCTGGCCTTGGCCTGCAGCGCGGGCAGGGACGTTCCCGGCCTGACGCGGCCGAGAATGTATGCCCACCTCGATTCAGGATCGTTGAAATAGGGTGCGCCAATCACCGGGTCCATCGCCTGCATGGGCAGGTAGTACCTGGGCGGATTGGAGTCAAGCCGGTCGCCATAGAAGCCCCTGGGCGCGATGCCGATGATCGTTACGGGCCTGGTGTTGACATAAAAAGTGCTGCCAACCACCGATGGATCGCCGGCGTAATCGAGCTGCCAGGCGTCGAAGCTCATTACGGCTGTGATCGGCGCGCCCTTCTGGTCATCCGCGTCGACGAAAAAGCGGCCGGCGGCGGGCGTGAGGCCAAAAACTCGAAAGTAGTTGCCCGAGACAAAGGTGCCCACGACGGACTTGGCTGTGGTTTGCGGGCCCGCGCGACGCACGGTCAGCGGTCTCCACCCGTAGCCGGACTCCATGGCTGCCAGCTCCTCGAACTCCGGCAGGTTTTTCCTGAACAGGAAGTAGGTGTCCGTGGAGAGAAGCGAATAGTCGCCGCTGTCGCGCCAGCCGTCGCTGACGCAACAGTCGTCTGTGTCCCCGATGCGCACCAGCGACCCCGGATCCGTCACGGGGAGGTTGCGCAGCAGGATGGCGTTCACCAGTGTAAAGATCGCCGCATTGGCGCCGATGCCCAGCGCCAGCGTCAGCAGCACCGTCACTGTGAATCCCGGCGTCTTCGCCAGTTGGCGCAACGCGAAGCGCACATCCTGAGCCAATGATTTCATCCATTCCTCCCAGGACACAGAAATCCGCTTTCATGCCAGCTTACGTGATTTGCCGGCCATCGGTTCGCATGGCCTATTCAGCTATACGCAGAAAATCATGGCTGCGAATGCAGAGTCCCGATCCTTGCGACCGCCGCACCCTCCATTCCGGGCGCACGACACCTGAACCGCTCGCGGTCTGCTGTCGAGCGGCGTCAGGCGGTAAGTAAATGTGCGATTCGGAGAGTAGAGAATCCGGCGAAGTTATTCCACCGGCCGCGCCTTGCCGTTCTGGAGGCTCTCGTCGATGATCGATCTCACCTTGTGGTCGGCCTCGCGGGCCAGGCGGCCCTGCTCGGCGCCGAGCCGGCCTTGCTGCGTGCCGAGCACGCCCTGCTTTTCGCCAAGCTTGCCCTGCTCTTCGCCGAGCCGGCCCCGCTCGGAGCCTATTCGGCCCTGCAGATCTCCGAGCCGGCCTTGAATGTCGCCAATTGCGCTTTGGATGTCCGAAAGCTCTTCTCCCGTTATCGTGCCGCCATTCTTGACCTGCAGCTTGGCGAGGGCCTCCTTCAGCTTTGCGATCTCCTTTTCGACTTCGGGCGCGGGAATGCTGGCCTCTTCCTGCTTGCGGCCCAGCGCCTCCTGCTGCTGGCCGAGTTCTTCCTGCTGCTTGCCCAGCGCTTCCTGCTGGCGTCCGAGCTCCTCCATCGGTTTGTACATCGTCTCGATCTGGTTCACAATCTCCGGATCGTCGACCACATACGACTTGCCGTCGTGCAGGAACCACAGAAACGGACCATGCGATGCGCGCCGGGCCCTGTCGATCTGGCCGCGCAGGTCGCTCGTCCAGTTTCCGGAAAAGTTGAGATGCTTTTCGTCCGGACCCATGACCAATGCGTACGATTCGCCATTCGAGTTGAAGGAGTAGGCATAGTCTTCGCCGGTCCCGCTTTGCGAGTAACTGCGGCCGTGCCCCGTGCTCGATCTCGATATGGTGATTGATTGCCCGGCGCCGACCGTTACGTCGTCATCGTCCGGCGGGGGCGGCGGGGTAGTCTCCGGTGCAGGCGCGGCAGCCGCGGCCGGCGGGACCTGAGTGACTCCGGCGCCGGACGGCGCCGGGGGTGTGGCCGGATTCGCCGGCGCTGCCGGCGCGGGAGGCGCATCCTGCGCGGCATCGGGATGCGACACGCCGGAGGCCGGCGCCGCGGCCGGCTGCGACGGCGGCGCGTCCTGGCCTCCCGCGGCCTGCACCCGGAGGAGGGCCGTCGACGCAAACAACGCCACCGGAACCAGCAGCGTAGCCGCCAGCGCGCGGCTGCGGCTGGAGGAAAAGGCCTGGCGGAATTTCGAATCGTTGAGCAGCCGCTCGATGCGATGGGAGAGAGAACTGGCGCGGGCCATGGCGACTCCGATGAGGGTTGGGCGGGGCATTCCCGCGAATTCGAGAAGGACCTGGGCGTAGGACGAGCGGCTCCCGGCCTCGCGCAGCGCGGCGCGGTCGCTGAGAGCTTCGCCCAGATCGGAGAGCCTGCGCTTGAGCCACCAGCCCAGGGGGCTGCACCAGAAGACGGCGGAGTAAAGGCCGGCCAGCAGTTGCAGGTAAAAGTCTCCCTGGCGAATATGGGAGCGCTCATGAGCCAGCACGATGCGCAGCTTCTCCGCGTCCCATTGGTCGTAGCCGGAGGGCAAAACCACGCCGGAGCCGATGGTTACCGGCGAGGATATGGCGCGGCTGGAGCGCAGCCGCAGGTTCTGCGCGCAGGCAACGTCGACGGGCTCGGCGTCGAGCCAGAGACTGATGGCCGAGGTGAGCCCATAGATCAGGCGCAGCATCATCACGCCGCAAACGGCGAAGTACGCCGCCAGGGCGAGCGCCTGCAGCGTGGGCAGGAGCGATCGGCGCCCGGACGCGTAGGAGCGCCCGACGGCGGGGGGCGGAGCCGTCTGGATGGTGCTTGTCGGGCCCGGGGAGAACGCAGCGGGAGCCGCAACAAGGGAAGACGATGGTTCATCGAAAGCGGAACCGCTGTGAATGGCCGAGATCGCATCGGGCGAGGAAGCCGGGGCCGGCGCCGGTCTCGCGGCAAGGGGCGAGGCATTTGCGGCCGCGCCCCACCGGGCCGGAAGCGCCAGCGTGATGCCGGCAGGCAGAAACTGCCAGCGAACGGCCAGCGGCAGGAGCAGGGGCATCAGGATCGCCGCGGCCAGCACCAGCACCCACGCGGACTTTTGCGCCATCACGTCGCGCACGCCCAGCAGACGCAGGCCGGCCCACACGGCGGCGGCCACCAGCAGCCCACGCAGGGCAATCTCAAGCATTGAAGGAATCACGATTTCGTCTCCTTCCCGGGATGAGCTGTTCCGTTTCGCCCGGCGTCGGCATCGTTGCGATGAATGCTCCTCTGCGCCGAGGCGATGCGATCGGCCAGGCGCTGCAGCTCGGCGCGGTCGAGTATTTTGGAGTCGACCATGCCCACCAGCAGCGCCTCCACCGAGCCCTCGCAGAACCAGTCCACAATGCGCTTGACGGCGCGGCCGGCCACGCGCTGGCGCGACTCCGCCGGATGGTAAAGAAACGTGCGGTTGTCGACCGAGTGCGCCAGATAGCCCTTTTCCTCGAGGCGGCGCAGAACCGTGCGCACGGTCGAGTCCTTCAGCAATCGGCCAATGCCCGGACGGGCGAGTTCTTCCCGCACCTGCTCGGCCGTGACCGCGCCCACCCGCCAGACGATGGCGAGAATTCCCCGCTCCAGGTCGCCCAGTTCCGCCGGATCGTGGCCTGGATTCGGAGCCGTCCTGGTGTTACGCTCCATAGTGTTACTGAATGTAACACATCTGCACCGGTGAGCGGTCAAGCGAAAGAATATTTGTGACGAGCGGTGTCGAATTGTCCTCGCGCTATACAGGGTGCGGAAAACCGTGTGTGGACCGGTTTCCCGCGGGCTGAAGCACGCGAGAAGCTACATGAGGAAGGGTGTATGCGGCACGGCTGAAGCTGTGCCCTTTCGAAACGGCCGCCTCCTCCGAGGCTCTATCGGATTCTGGCGACCCGCCCGACGGTGGGAAACTTCCGGAATTGCAGCATGTCGTGGCCGGGCACCACGCGATCGGCCGAGCCGGCCAGCGCGATCATGCGCGCCTGCGCGGCGACGTTGGCGGCGTGATCGGCGTCGCTGAACGTGGCACTGGGCAACCGCGACGACAGATTGAGATAGAAATAGGCGTTGTCCGAGGCCAGCACGTAGGGAGGGTCGCCGTCCACGCGCAGGTATTGCGAAGCATAGGTGTGGCGCGCGCCGGTATAGGCGCGAATGCCGGGAAAGATCTCGACGTTATCGCCGTCGACGAGCCGGACGCGGCCCCCGGTGTTCAGCTTCACCAGCTCCTTCACGTCTTCCGGATCGATACCGCCGTGGTTGCCGCCCGGCTGCCATGCATCCATCGTGTAGTAGCGGTACTCCTCGCGCTGGATCCAGATTGTCGCCCTGGGAAACAGGTCGATGCCGCCCATGTGGTCCCAGTGGGCATGGCTGATGACGATGTCGGTCACGTCCTCGGGCTTCACTCCGGCGGATGCGACGGCCTGGTCGGGCCGCAGGTAGTCCTTCACCGGAAATTGCTTGAGGAAGGTATCGCGATGAAAGCCGCTGTCGAAGAGGATGGTCCGGCCTCCGCCGCGGATGAGCCAGACCACCATGGCGATGTCGACTTTTTCGTTCGCCGGCCCGCCAACGACGAGTTCATTGACCGGCACGTCCGGCGAGGTGGCGTAGCGAATGGCTTCGATTGAGTAGTTGGGCGGGGAAGAAGCGCCGAGCAGCGAGAACCCGAGAGCGGCGAGCGCGATCCGTTTGATCATGGCTTTTCTTCAAACAGCGGAGGGCCGGTTTTCGGCCGGCCCTGCCCATCCGTGCGCGGAGCAATGCCCCATGCTGGCGCGTGCGATTCCGACCCGATCTTCCATCAGATCGTGACGTCGACCGTGAAAGGGGTCGTTGTTCCGGTAGCGGGAATCTTGACGAGATCGGCAAAGTTGCCGGTCGTCAGCCGGACTCCAACCGCGTCCAGAACGGTAGGCACGGACGAGTTCACCGCAAGGACCGTATAGGACCCGGTAAAGACGTCCACAACTCCCGTTCCCGACGGGTTGATGGTCCACGAATAGGGGATCGTCGCGGTGCAGGTCGTGCCCGACGCCTCGGCTGCGGCTTCCTCTTCGTAGACGATCGTTTTCAGGGGATCGGAAGCAGTCTCCGATTCTGCCGTCACCACCGCGCCGCAGTAGATTTTGGTGCCGCTGGGGAACGAACTCTTGACGGTGATATGGAAAGTTATGTTGATCGTTCCGGTGACCGTCACCGACGTTGCCGCATCGGGGACGGCGCGGTTCAGCGGATGAAAGGCTCCGTTCTCGTCCTGATATCCGAGAACCTTCTTGTGTTGGGAGTTGGGAAGCTGGGCGCCTGCGGCAGCCCAACCAGCCAGTACGAATCCAAGCGTAATGGTCCCCATAAGAGCTGGAGGGAAGATGCGCATGGTTGCTATCCTTTCGCCGGAGAGTTCCGGGAGCGCCATTGTACGGCACGCTCCGCGCCGCAGACCACCGCAGTTTCAGGAAAAGCAAGCCGTCATGACGCCGCAGAGCGGCAGCCCGGCAAACCATGGCGGTGCGAATCGCATCCTCGGGTTGGGTCAGACGAGCCGGCGGTACATTGTCGTCACTGGCGCGCGAGCGAGGCGCCGGCTTCGGCCCCGGAACGGCTCCCGCCCTTCCTGTGCTTGCTGCCGCGCGCCCGCAACAGGTATCGTGTTTTGCACTCCGGGCATTTCCAGGGATAGAAGCCGAAGAGCGGATAGACCCTGTTCTGCAAAAAACCTGACCGCTTCATCCGGTGGATCTGTTTGCATTCGCAATTTCGGCACTGCATATCGACTTGGCCCTCAACGAGATTATTGTGTATTCCAACGCGCTTTGCGACCCCCCCACAGCGCCTTTTTTATGCCGCCGCGGCTTCGTTGGCACGGGCCCGGTGCGCGAGCCTTCCGGCTGCTTCGGCCCCGGGATTCGACTACTGTGGAACCGCTTTCGTGAAGAGGTATTCGGAACATGGTACAGGGTTGGGCGCTTTCCGGCCAAGTGACACAACCCGGATCGGACCGGCAAAAAGTAACCTCCAACCGAACAAGAGATGTTACCCGTGAAGATAGTCTCCCCTATCCTCGCAGCCTTGCCATGCCCTGCCGCGCCAGATCGGCCACCGCGCGCGCCAGCGCGACCGATCCGTTCAGCGATTCGGGTCTTTCCAGCCGGACGCCGCGGCCCGCAGCGTACTCGCGGAAGAGAATGTCGACGTCATAGAGGATCTCCACGTGGTCGCAGAGGAAGCCGATGGGATGGAGGATGAGCGCAGTGACGCCTTCGGTGGCCAGCCGGTCGAGGGTTTCCTCCACTGTTGGCCCGATCCACGGGCCTCCGCTGGCTCCCTGGCTTTGGAAGGCGAAGGTCCACGACGGGATTTCGGAAACTCGCGCCGCGACGAGTTCCGCCGTATGGCGCGCCTCTTCGGCGTACGGGTCCGGACCGGAAGGATTGGGGCCTTCGCCCGGCCACAGGCGCGGTTCTTTCGCTTGCCCGGCGGTGGGCGGCGCGGGCGCTTCGACGGTCCGCGCAGGGACGCTATGGGCCGTGAAGAGCACCGGTACTGGATGGCCGACCTCGCCGCTCAGCCTGGCCCAAACCGGCCGCAGCCGCTCGGCAAAGGCATCGGCGAGCAGCGGGTGGCGCGCCCAGCTATCGGTAAAGTCGATGCGAAGCGCGCCCGCTTCAGCCTGCACCGCACGCCGATACAGGCCCACGCTGGTGCGCGAGTTTTGCGGTGCCATGCAGATCACGGCGGCTTCTTGCACGCCGTCGGCGCGCATCTGCTTCACCACATCGGGAATGTAGGGCCGCCAGTTGCGCATCCCCACGTAGACGCGGACCGGCTCGCCGTTTCTCGCCAGCTCTTCTTCGACGAGGCGCGCCTGTTCGCAGGTGATCCCGGTGAGCGGGCTGCGGCCGATCAGCGAATAGCGATGCTGGATCTCCTGGACAACCTGCGCGGGCATGGGCCGGCCGCTGACCACGTTGCGCAGGTATTCGGGAATCTGCTCGACCGTTTCGGGCGTTCCGTGAGCCAGCAACAGCACCGCGCGCCTTTGCATCTTGCATCTCCAACGAACCCTTTGGAGGCGTCTTTGGCGAGATAAAGGCGCCTCCATGAATCCGGTTCCTCGCGAGCTGAAGCCCGCGGAAAAATCAGGAAGACGGAACTTTTTCGGCACGACTGAGATCCTGCCCTGACACTTGTCCCCGTGGAGTTTTTCTTGCCTTGTTCCGCCGCTCCCTCGCTCCCGTGTTCCCTTGCTCCTTCGCTCCCTCAGTCCCTTAGTCCCTCAGTTCCTTAATCCTTAGTCCCCTAGTCCCTGTACTCACGCACCATCTTCACCACCGCCTGCACATTCTCCACCGGGGTGCCGGGCACGATGCCGTGACCGAGATTGAAAATGTGTCCGGCGCGGCCGCCCGCCGCGCGCAGAATCTCATTCACTCGCGCTTCCAGCACTTCGAGCGGCGCGAAGAGCGTGACGGGATCGAGGTTTCCCTGCACCGCGTGGCCGTAGCCCACCTCGCGCCACGCTTCGTCGAGGGGCTGGCGCCAATCGAGTCCGATCACGTCGGCGCCGGTCGAAGCCATGTCGGCGAGCAGCGCAGCCGTCTCCACGCCAAAATAAATGACGGGCACGCCCATTTGCTGCACCGATTGAACGAAGCGCCGCGTCACGCCGAGAACAGATTCGCGATAGTCGGCGCGAGCGAGCGACCCCACCCAACTGTCAAAAATCTGGATTACGTCCGCGCCTGCCTGTATCTGCAGACGGCAATATTCCGTCAGCACCACGACCAGTTTGTCCAAAAGGCTGCCCCACGCAGTGGGGTCGCGATACATCAGCCGCTTGGTTTCGATGTAGTTGCGCGAACCGCTGCCTTCGATCATGTAGCTGGCCAGCGTGTAGGGCGCACCGCAAAAGCCGATAATGCCCAGCCGCTCGCGAAAGTGGCTCGCGACTTTCTCAATGGCGCGCGCCACGTAGTCAAGCTCGCCGGCGCGGTCGGTTCGCAACGCGTGAATGTCTTCCGCCGTGCGCAGCGGATGGTGCACCACCGGTCCTTCGCCGGCCTGAAACTCGAAGTCGAGGCCCATGGGCTCGAGCGGCAGAAGCAGGTCGGCGAAGATAATCGCCGCGTCCACGCCCAGCTTTTCCGCGGCCGTGACGGTGACTTCGGCGGCCAGGTCGGGCTGCTTGCAGATTTCGATCAGCGTGTGGTGCTTGCGGACGTCGCGATACTCCTGCATGTAGCGGCCGGCCTGGCGCAGGAACCACACCGGCGTGCGGTCCACCGGCCGGCGCAGGCAGGCGCGCACAAAGCGGCTGCCGTCCAACAGGCTCTCCGCCGCCGGCAACGGGAGATCGGTCGATTCCATACGCAGTCGATTGTAGCCGGAGCCCAGCGGCCATAATCGCGCGCCGCCGACAGCGGAGGCGTTGCCAAAGGAATTACGTCCCTGTTTTCCACGGGGCGCAGGCGAGGCATTTCTTGTCAGAATGCGTGAGACGTGTCGTTTGCCCCATTTTGAAACACCAGATTGCATCGTTAACCGGCGCATTCCCCCGATAGGCTCGTCCCATCGCGCGCCCGCACTCAGAACTGCGAAAGGCCAAAGGAGCTTTCGTCCTTGGACGCGCTTATCGGACCTCTCTTTCTCAGCCTCGGCGGAGCCATCAGCATTGCCGTTCCCAAACTGCATCTCGACGTGCGCGCGCTTCTGGAATGGGCTCTCTGGATGATGCTGTGCGGCGTCCCGATCTATCTGGCCATTCAATTCCTGATCGGCCTGAAATAGTGGGGCGGACTTTCAGGATTCCGGGCTCTCCCATTGCCCGGTTTTTGCCGACCTGAAGACGGCGTCGATCGCCGCCATGTTGGCGATCGCGTCTTCGATCGGAACCGGCAACTCGACGCCTTCCAGAACTGCCCGCGCGAAGGCGTCTCCCTGTTCGGCGTACTGATCGCAGCCTGGAATGGTTTCGATCGAGATTCCGCGTCCGGTTACATCGGAGCCATCGTCGATGAAAAGGCGCGACGGACTGCCTTGCGGGGCATTGAACGGGATTTCGACCTCGATGCGCCCGCGCGCGCCGAGAAACTGGATGCGCTGGTAGTGAACCATCTGCGTGCTGCAGGTAAAGATGCAGTGGCCGCCGCCGAAGTCGAGCAGCGCCGAAGTCAGCCGGTCGATGTGCATCGCGGGGTCGCGGTCGATCAGGGCGACCACGCGCGCCGGCGGCCGGCCGAAGGCGTGCCTCGCAACGTGAATGCAGTAACAGCCGATGTCGAGCAGCGCGCCTCCGCCGCATTCCACCAGGTTGCGAATGTTGGCCGGATCAGTGTTGTGGTAGCTGAAGAAGCCGCCAACGGCGCGCAGCGCGCCGACGCGGCCTTCGCCGAGCAACTGCTGCACGCGGATCCACTGCAGGTGCGTGCGAATCATGAAGGCTTCGCCGATCTTGACTCCGGTCCGCGCTCGAACATCGAGCAGTGTCCGCGCCTCGGCGGCCGACATGGCGATCGGCTTTTCGCATAACACGTGTTTGCCGGCTTCAGCCGCCTTTGCCGTCCATGGAACGTGCATTTGATTGGGCAGGGGATTGTAGATCGCGTCGATCTCCGGGTCGGCGAGGAGCTCCTGGTACGAACCGTAAGCTTTCGGTATCCCCAGCTTGCTCGCGGCCGATTGCGCTTTGGCAAGGCTGCGCGAGGCGATCGCATCCACGCTGCAGAGCTCGGCTCTCTGCAGGCCCGGAATCACTTTTCGCAGTCCGATCGACGCGGTGCTGAGGATTCCCCAGCGGAGCTTCTTCGACATGGAAGCGATGATAAAACCTCTGCGAATCTCCGCGGAAGGAGTGTCCCTGCGCCGTCCCTATGGGACCTCGCGCCATTTGCGAAAACCTGAGCCCCCACGCTGAAGCGCGGGGCTGACAACCGCTGCGCCTCCGGCGCGCGGTTCAGGTCATCCCGGCGCGGATGAACGGCGGAGCCGCAGGCGGGTGAAAGATCTAATTCAGATAAAGAAGAAGAGTAATCCCGATCAGCGTCGCACCCACCAGCGCGAACCAGCGGGGCTGCTCGAAATCGGCGCGCGAGCGCGAAGGGAGGGGAAACTGGAAGAGCAGCAGGTCCGCGGCGTTGGCAAGATGATCGGCCAGTTCCTGGATCAGACCCGGCACGAGCCCGAGCACGATGAAGACACAAGCCACCGTTATGCCCATCACCATCTGGGTTGTGTTGATCACGAACATATCTTACCGGGGCCTCGCCCTTTGAGCGAGAAGATTCCGTGGGCAAAGAATCCCCAAGGGAAGGTGTGATCGGACCTTGAAAATTTCCCAGCGGCTAAAAGCCGCGCGCGCCTATCGCGCCACCTGGCGGCACGACTCAACAGCTTGCTGAAAAAGCCGGGTTGCACGGTGCAAGAAGCGGTTTTCCCGCCTCAGGGGCTGAAGCCCGATGTTGAGAGGGCGGCACTTTCGGCACCAGTAAACTCGTGCCCTGACACTTGTTGCCGTTGGCCAGCTCTATTTCAGCATGCTGAAAAGCGACCCCAGCGACGAAGCCCAGTCGCTGGGAGCCCCGGCAAGCCGTGCCCATTTCACACGACTTCAACTCATTCAGGAAATTTCCAGGTGTGCTTTTGCGTCCGGACAAAAAACGGCCCCCGTTTTCGGCGGGGGCCAAGTTGCCTTGGTTCTCTCGTGTTTCGAGAGCTTGTTGGCGGCCCGGCGGAGGGGTGGTCCGCCAGGGGCGCGGAAAAGAGCCTCGGGGGAGTGGCTGCGCGGGTTTTGGGCCGCTCCGCACCGTTGAAAAGGAACTTATCCTTGGGGAGGAGGAGTTCCCTGGGCCGCCAAACTGTTTTCCATCAGCCGGATGCTTACGCTGCTGGCCTTTACACGGGCCGGCTTGCCGTTGTCATCGGTCGCGTTGGCCTGGTCGACTGCGTTGCCCAGCGCCACGGCGTGCATGCGGTAGACGGGAATCTGGTGTTCGGTCACGAGGTAGCGCTTCACCGCTTCGGCCAGGCGCTCGGACTTCTGAATGCCCATGCTGCCCGCTCCGGGAGCGTGCGCCGACAGTTCCAGAACGTACCCCTGGTGACCGGTAAGGTTGGCCGCAAGCTGATCGAGCTGGCTTTTGGCGTCCTGGGACAAAACCGGCTCGCCGTTCTTGAACGGAATTTCGAGAACGCTGATCTGCTTGTACTGGTCGAGGCCGTTCACCGTGCCGTTGAGCTGGTCCACGTGGTTCGAAGCAGTCTGGGCTGTCGAATTCGCCTGCTGCGCCTGCTGGCCGGCAGCGGTTGCGGCCTGGTTGGCCGCGTCGGCCGAGGCCTGCGCCTTCTGGATGCCGGCCTGCGCCCGCTCATCGACATCCTTGATGTCGCGGGCGTTCTTGGCGTTCACTTCATCGAGTTCGTTGAGCCGATCCTTGAGGGGATCGATCTGCTTGTGCACCCATTTCTTGCGGGCGAACGGGTTCATGCGACCCCAGAACCCCTCCTTCGCGTTCTGGTTCGCGGTGTTCGTCGACGGCGTTGCCGCAGGGGAGGGCTGCGTCGCGGAAGGAGGGGTGGTCTGAGTCTGGTCGGTTGCCGGCGGCGCCTGTTGCGCCAGTGCGGGGACCGAAACAAGCGCGGATGCCAGCACAATGAAACCGAGCCGGCCGGGGAAACTGAATCGGGTTGATGTACCGTAGCTCATAAGGGGAGTTTCTTCCTTTTGTTTTTGTGATGCCGAACCAGGAATGCAGTGAGCGATAGTGCCCGCTCGGCCTTTATTTAGCAATGGCTCTGCCAAAGCCAGCCTCCCCGGACCGGCAAGATTAACCTCTGCAAAATGTGTTATTTGAGATGAGCAATCTGGCCGAAAATCGGACACGGCGGGTCCGGACCCCTCCGAACGGGGTGTAAATCTTGCAGGAGGAAGTATTTTCTACCGGGTAATTCCCACGCCCAGGGCCAGTTGGAGGGCTATCTGGCGGTTACGCCGACGATCCTCAATTCGGGGTACGCGCCGTCCCAGTCCGGCGAGACGCGATCGAAAATGAGCCGGAAATCCCGGCCGTCGCCCGGCTTGAGCGGCGCCGCCGAGACCGGCTCGACGTCGATATAGGGATCGCGCGTCCGGATCAGCTTGAGAGGCTGCGTTTCATTTTGCGTGACCTCGCGAGCGTAGTCGCGGAAGAGTACCTGCACGGTAACGCCGGTGACGGTGCGGGCGCCGGTGTTCCGGATGCGGCCGTCGAGGTAGGTGACCTTGCCGCCGGAGAGGCTCGTCGATTCGCTCATCTGCAGTCCGGTGAGAGGCAGGTTCGCCGCATAGGCGTCGAGAGGCGCCGAGATCGGCGTCACCCTCACGCTGCTCGTGCCGCGCTGAAAAACGAGCACGACCACGGCGACAACCACCACGACGACAGCCGCGGCGGTGGCCAGCGGCATCCAGTTGCGTTCCGGCCGCTCTGCCGAGCGAATCAGTTGCGGACCTGTGCTCACGAGCGGATTCTACACCCGCTGCCGATCGGAGTTCTTGTGCTCTTTGCCCGGCAATGCCGCGCCGGGAATCCTGCCGGGATGCCACGATCAGGGCAGCCGATACACGGTTTGGGCTATCGCCAAGTGCAGAGATTGTCCGTCACACTTTTCTCCGGACGCTCACTATTTGTCGAGCATCTCCGGGAATCTTCCGGCGTCTAATCGATTGGATACGGCGGCAACCTCGGACGGCCAAACTCATCAGGATTGATAGACCTTGCCGAGAAGGCTTACAGCGGTTGCACTGTGGCTGCATCCGGAAGCCACAAACGCCAGGCGACTCCTTCTTCGGGAAAGAGACACGCCGGACAACGCCCGAAGCCGGGCGAATTGACATTGGAACCGCTCAGGAAAGGCAGACGCAGAATGCCGGGCCCTCCCCCAATCGCTCCCGATGTCACGACGCCTGTCGAGGTCCTCGACAGTGCCAGCCGGTCGGTCGACCGCGCCTATCACGCGCTGACCATCATCGCCATTCTGATCGTCCTCGGCAGCCTCTGGGTATTCTGAGAAATCTACATCGCCAGAAAATTGCGGATCATCTGCCGCCCGCTCTCGGTCAAGACACTTTCCGGATGGAACTGCACGCCTTCGACAGGCAGGCTGCGATGGCGCAGGCCCATGATGACTCTGCCTTCGCCGGCGGCCGGCGTGCTTGCGGTGATCTCCAGTTCGCCGGGAAGCGAATCCTCCTCGACGATCAGCGAGTGATACCGGGTGCACGTGAGCGGCGTGGGCAGGCCCGCAAATACCCCCCTGCCGTCGTGTTCCACGCGGCTGGTCTTGCCGTGCATGATCTGCCGCGCGCGCACCACCTTGCCGCCGAAGGCCTCGCCGATGGCCTGGTGACCGAGGCATACGCCGAGAATCGGAGCCTTCCCAGCCATGCGCTGGATGAGCGGAACCAGGATTCCCGCCTCGCGCGGCGTGCAGGGGCCGGGCGAAAGCAGTATCCGCCCGGGCCGGCGAGCCTCGACCTCGTCCACCGTCAGATCGTCGTTGCGGCGGACCTCGATCTCGGCACCCAGCTCTCCCAGGTACTGCACCAGGTTGTAGGTAAACGAATCGTAGTTGTCGAGGACGAAGACCAT
>JASHQQ010000096.1 GCA_030039035.1 Acidobacteriaceae bacterium
CACGGATCGGAACGGCGCCCATCGCCGGCCGCGCTTGAAGACCACGTCGGGCTTGGGCAGGTCGGCCGCTTCGATGGGCCGCGATTTGGGCACGCGCAGGAACGTGAGTGCATACCCCTTGCGCACCCCGTAGTCGGTCACGGGCAACACGTCGGGACGGCCCATACGGAAGATGAGCAGCATCTCGACGGTCCATGCGCCGATGCCGCGCACCTCGGTGAGGCGCTCGACGATATCGGCGTCGGACATTTTGAGAATGGCCGCATGCGAGGGCACGGTGCCGTCGAGGGTTTTGGCGGCGAGATCTTTCATGGCCCTGATCTTGTTGCCGGAGACGCCGCAAGCGCGCAGGATTTCGTCGGGCGTGTCGATGAGCGCTTTCGGCGAAGGGTCACCCTTGTAGTACTCGCGGACCCGGCGGTGGATGGTCGCGGCAGCCTTGCCGTGCAATTGCTGGTAGAGGATCGATTCGAGCAGCGACTCGAAGGGCGACGGCGAGGCATCGAGCCGGAGCGTGAAGGGTCCGGCGCGATCGATCAAGGCGCCGAGTTTAGCATCCGCCTTGCGCAGATGCGCCAGCGCTTCGTCGGGATTGAAGGGAAGTTTGCGGCTCCGGCCGTCATGGATCATAGGCAGGAGTTTATCGTACGGCAGACTCTGCTCGCGTGGCTTGCCCCGGCGTTTGGCAGCAGAAGTTTCGACTGGGATTTGCTTTCACTCTGGTGTTAGCTTGAATCAATCCCACCGGGAGGCACGGAATTCCTATGTCTTGCCGCGCGTCTCTGCGTCTGCCGCGACTTTGCGTCCTGACTGCGAGCCTTGGTGCGGTAATAACCGGACTCTCCCTCAACGCCCAAAGTCTTGATGCTACCGGACTTCGTGAACCGGTTCGGATCGGGGCCGCCGGCGTGGTGCAGGACGGAGATGACCCTGCATACGCACGACCGGATTTCGTCGACTCGAAGTGGCTTCCAGTGGACCCAAAGACCCGGCTCCGGGAGTATTTCCCCCACAGTCATTCGTCAATTGTCTGGCGGCGCATCCACGTCAAGGTGGACCCGGGACAAACCGGCCTGGCACTGCAAGCCTACGACATTTCCCGGGCTTTTGAGATCTACGTCAACGGCAAGGAGCTCATCGCATCCGGTCAGGTCGATCCCTACGTCGCGTACACCCGCGATGCCCGGCTCATCGCGCACATCCCGGAAGAACAGCTCCGCGCCGGCACACTCGTCATCGCCATCCGCCTTCGCGCTCCGCTCACCGCGTGGACAAGTGCTGCACCCGGATTCAAAGGCGCGACGCTCATTCTGGGAGACGAGAGCGCGCTCAGAGACAAGAATTTGCTCAGCATGATCGGCGAAAACGCGGTGACCGTCATTGCCGACCTGCTCGCGCCGGGAGTTGGCCTGGTGGCGCTCGCACTGTTCCTCAGCCAGAGGCAGCGAAGGGAGTATCTTTGGATCTTCGTCCTGGGCATCATCCACGCGGCCATTCTGCCGCTGCTGGTGATTTCAATCAACCGCAACCTTCCGGCGAACTGGTTTATTCTCTACGAGATTCTCCTGTTCGCGACAAATGCGGCCATGATCCTCATGGTCCGGGCATTTCTGCGTAAGCCGTTCGGATGGCTCCTGTTGCTGTGCACCGCTGTCGGGTGTTTCATTACCTACGCCTTTGAAATTGCGTATCTGTATGGCGCTCTGCCGTACTCCTTTGCAGTCTTCGAAGTGATCCCCATCGGAATTGTCTTTGCAGTCGTTCTTCCCATCCTGCTTATCCGGCAACTGCGCCGCGGCGACCGCGAAGCGGGAATTCTGCTCATACCGTTCTTTTTCTATTCCCTGGGGGTTTATGGCTTCATTGGCGCCAGGCTGCTACAGCAAATTCCTCCGCTGCGCAGCGCCGCTCTCCGCGCCGAGCAGCTCGTCTTCGGAATCCCCCTCGGGATAGTCACCGTTGGACTGAGGGAGCTGGGCATTCTGATTTTCTATTTTTCATTGGCAATCATCATCGTTCTGCGCTCCGCCCGCATGAGCCGCCAACAGGGGATTCTTGAAGGCGAAATGGCCGCCGCCCGCGAGGTGCAACAGGTCATCCTTCCCGAGCGGGTCGAAGCGGTCCCCGGCTTTACGGTTGAAAGCGTCTACCAGCCCGCGCAACAGGTGGGCGGTGATTTCTTCCAGGTATTGCCTGCCGGCAAAGGCGGCCTTCTGCTGGTCATCGGCGACGTGGCCGGAAAGGGATTACCCGCGGCCATGCTGGTCTCTGTGCTGGTAGGCGCTATCCGCACCGCGACTGCCTACAGCCAGGCTCCTGAAGAGGTGCTGGCCCAGCTCAACGAACGGCTCCTTGGCCGCACTCACGGCGGATTCTCGACTGCTCTCGCCGCTCACATTGACGCGGACGGCCGGGTCACGATCGCCAACGCCGGCCACTTGTCACCCTATCTCAACGGACGCGAGGTCGAATTGCCGGGTGCTTTGCCGTTGGGCATCCTGAGCGGCGCAAGATACGAGACCACCGGGTTCAACCTGCCGCCGGGCAGCCGGTTGACCTTCTACTCCGACGGGGTGGTCGAGGCACAGAACCAGCAAGGAGAGTTGTTCGGCTTTGAACGCGGCAAGGCCACCTCAACCCAACCCGCAGCGGCCATTGCGGATGCCGCCAGGCAATTTGGTCAGTCCGATGACATCACCGTGGTGTGCATACAGCGAAACGGGGTGGTTGCGTCAGCCGCCTGAAGCGGCGCCTGTTTGCCGCCGAATCTTTCGCCCTTTCAGGTTCCGCTTCGGTCCATCGGCGCAATACTTCTGCTGCCTGTACATTCTCCGACCGCTCCGCCTATTTACCATCAAGAGCAGGCAGGTTGAAACAGGAGCACCCAAGCCATGAAGATGCGTCCCGGAGCACCGACCGGTTTTCTGCTGTGCGGCAAGGAGTGGAACGACGGCGATGCTTTCGAGGTCAGGTCGCCGTGGGACCAGGGGCTGGTGGGGCGCGTGACCCTGGCCACGCGCGCCGACGCACGCCAGGCGGTGCATCACGCCGTGGCCAGCCTGCGCCGCACGCGCGCGCTGCCGCGCTGGAAGCGCCGCGAGATTCTCGAGGACGTGGCCGCCGCGCTCATCGAGCAGAAAGAGCGTTTCGCGCAGCTCATTCTCACCGAAGCCGGCAAGCCCATCCGCATGGCTCGCGCGGAAGTGGATCGCGCCGTGATGACCTTCAAGACGGCCGCCGAGGAGGTTTCGCGCACGGGCGGCGAAAGCCTGCCGCTGGACCTGACCGAAGGCAACGAAGGCCGCTGGGGACTGGTGCAGCGCTTTCCCGTGGGCCCGGTGCTGGCCATTACGCCCTTCAACTTTCCGTTGAACCTTGTCGCGCACAAGGTCGCTCCGGCAATGGCCGCCGGCTGTCCGGTGATCGTCAAGCCCGCGCCGCAGACGCCCTTCACCGCGCTGGCGTTGGGCGAAGTGATTCTCAAGGCGGGCTGGCCCGAGGAGGCGTTGGCCGTGCTGCCGCTGGGCAACACCGACACCGCATGGCTCGCCGAAAAGGAAGATCGCGTCAAGCTGATCAGCTTTACCGGGTCGGCAAGAGTGGGATGGGAGCTGAAGGCGCACTCGGGACGCAAGCGCGTGCTGCTCGAACTCGGCGGCAATGCGGCGCTGATCGTGCACGGCGACTGGCACAATCTGGACTCGGCCGCAGAGCGCACCGGACATGCCGCTTTCGGATTCGCCGGCCAGTCGTGCATCGGCTTGCAGCGTGTCTTTGTGGAGCGGAGCATCTTCCAGACGTTTCTGTGGAAGGTGGTCGATCAGGCCAACAAGCTGGCCCTCGGCGATCCGGCGGATGAAAAGACCGATGTGGGTCCGATGATCCGGCCGGCGGAGGCGGATCGCGTCGAGGCCTGGGTGAAGGAGGCGATCGAAGGCGGCGCCAAGCTGCTGGCCGGCGGCGAGCGCAGGGGTCCTGTGCTGACCCCGGCTGTGCTGACCGGCACAAAAACCGGCATGAAAGTGCGAGACGAAGAAGCTTTCGGCCCGGTCGTCGCCATCGAGCCCTACGAGGACTTCGAGGAAGCCCTTGCCGAAGCGAATCGCTCCAAATACGGCCTGCAGGCCGGCTTGCTCACGCGCGACGCCAACCGCATCCTCACTGCATATCGCGAGCTCGAGGTGGGTGCGCTCATTGTGGGCGATACGCCGAGCTGGCGTCTCGATCCCATGCCCTTTGGCGGCGTGAAAGACTCGGGGCTGGGCCGCGAAGGCATACGCTACGCCATGGATGAGATGACGGAGCCGCGGATGCTGGTGATGTCACGGCTGAGCTGATCTCCAGATTTGGCCTCCCACCCATTCCGTTCAGCAGTTTTCAGCAAATCGCCACTCCCGCTCAATCTCGAAACTTCCGAACAGGCGACGATCCACTCGAAACGGATTAATATGGCCGCCATGAAAGGGTTCTTGATGTGCTGGTTCCTTGCCTGTCTTGGTTCGGCATCCGCTTGCGCACAAACGTGGCGCTACGATCAGGCCCGCCTTTGTTTTGTCAGGCCGGAAAGCAACGGCGCAATGAATGTTGTGGAAAGTTGGATTCGTGCCGCGGACTACAACCTGCCCCTGATAGGGGGCCAAGCCGTTTGCCTTTACATTGAGCCGGAAAACAGTGGACCGACAGCGGAACTGACAGTGACTTCACGAAAGCCGTTCGACCCTCAATCCAGGAACGACGAAGCGTGCAAGTCAACAACTCTCAAGCTCAGCCTGACCTCGAAAGACAATCGCACATTTCCAATCTGCCCGGCAACGGAAGGCAACCATTACACGTGCGGTTGGCGCATTACTGGACGCAACCTTAAACCCAACACAGGTATTGACGATCAGTGATGATCTCGCCTGTCGTGCGTTTCGGTCGCGGAAGTGGATTCGGGGTACAGCAATTGTAGGACCGGTGTCGCGCTCAGTTCGTGTAGATTCGCACGTAATCCACCACAAACTCCGAAGGAAAGATCGTGGTGGCATTGGGAGGGCCGGGCCAGTCGCCGCCGACGGCCAGGTTGAGCAGGATGAAGTTGGCCTGTCCCGCGTCGAACGGCCACACAGCGCCGGTCAGTTCCTTGAGGCTCGCCGGAGTATAGGTGGCATAGGGCTTCGTGGGATCGTCGATGTAATAAGCGACCTTGCCCGGGCTCCAGATCATGCCATAGGTGTGCCATTCGGCGGCAGTTTGCCCGGCGGGGAAGTGATAAACCGTTCCGAGGGGTTCGCCGGTGAATCCGGTCCCGTGGATCGATCCCTCGTTCCAGTCGGGCGAGGCGGCGGCGTTCACGCGCTCCAGATTGTCCTGCTCGCCGCAGGCCGGCCAATGCACGGTGGCGATATTGTTGCCCAGCAGCCACCCCGCCGGCCAGAATCCCTGTCCCTCCGGGACCTTTGCACGGAACTCGATGCGCCCGTAGCGGAAGCTGAACAGCCCTTGCGTCTTGAGCCGCGCCGAGGTGTAAACACCGGTGGAAGGCTCGCGCGCCACGATATGCAGATCGCCGTCGGTTCCCACGTAGGCATTGGGATCGGCCGTGCTGCACGGGGGTGTATTCGAGCCCCATGCGCAGTAATTCTCGAGCTCGTGATTGCCGAAGCCGCTGTTGCCTGTGTCCCAGGTCCACACCCGCGGATCCGGCTGGGCGTTGTGCCCGGTCGTGTTGCTGAACTCTTCGCTCCATACCAGGGTTCCCGCCGCAATCCGGGTGGTGAATTCCTGCCGGGTCGCGGGACTGCCGGAATACCCCGGCGCAGCCGCGATGGCCCGGAGCTCCAGAGGCGAAGAGACCAGAAATGGCGCCAGATAGACCGTTGAGCCAGTGGTGGGCGTCGAGCCGTCGAGCGTGTAGTAGATGGTCGCGCCGGGCGTCGTGGCGCCCAGGCTGACCACGACCGCTCCATTCAGTGCGGGCCGGGTGGAAATAACCGGAGGCGCCGTCGCTCCCGTCGTGATGGTGTAGGCGGCCGAACCCACCTCGGAGACCGCGCCGCCGTTCGCCACGCCGATGGCCTCGATCGTCTCCGTATCCTGAACATCGATGGGCGACGTGTACCTGGACGACTGCGCCGTCGGCGTGCGGCCGTTGGTCGTGTAGTGAATGGTCGTGTTCTCCGTCGAATCGGTGAGGGTCACCGACTGCGGGTCGGAGTAGGTTCCCGACGGCGGGAAAAAGACGGGGGTCGCCACCAGTGGCGTGATGGTGTAGCTGGCCGAGGCGACCGCGCTCGAATTGAATCCCCGTCCTCCGGCAAGGGCTTTCAGAGTCTGAATGTCCTCCGAGAACGGCAACTCGACAGGAGCTGTGTATCGGGTCGACGAGGTTGTCGGCGTCTTTCCATCCGTGGTGAAGAAGATGGCAGCGCCCGCGGTCGCATCGGTGATCCTCACCGATTGTGGAGATGAATAAATCCCGCCGCCGGGATGAAAGGCCGGCGTGGCCGCGTTGACGACGATATCGTACAGGGCCGTCGCCACAGCCGATGCCGTGTGGTCCTTTGCGGTCGCCAGGGCGCGAATCGTTTCCCGGCCCGATACGCGGATCGGCCCGGCGTACGATTGCGACGCGGTGGTTGGCGCCGTACCGTCGGTCGTGTAGTGGATGGTTGCCTGGGGCGTCGCGTCGGCAATGCGGACTTTCTGCGGGGAAGGATAGACCGCACCCGGAGGCGTAAAGGTGGGAGTCGCGGCGGGCAGCAGATCGATGGTGTATTTGCCCGAAGTGACGGCGCTTTCAGCGTAGCCCTTTGCAACCGCCATCGCGCGAACGGTCGTCGTGCTCTGGATGGAAATCGGCTTCGTGTATACGGGCGAATAGACGCTCAACGGCGCTCCGTGCAGGGAGTAATGGATGGTCGCGCCGGGGATCGAGTCTGTGATGGTGACTGAAACAGGCAGGTGGTATACGCCGGCTGCGGGAGAGAACTGCGGCGCGGCGGCGGCAGCCGTCGCCGTCGACCGGAACGCGAAGGCCCGGCTGTCTCCGCCCCCCGACACGAGCAGAAGCGCGGCAGCGAAGGCCAATGGGACCAAAACCCTGCGAAAAGGCGATCCGCCTGTTGTTTCCGGCGCCGCAGGATGCATCCCCTCACCTCAAATCCGCGACTGAACTGCCGTTCATTTGAATCCTAGCCGATTTTCAACCTGTGGCGGGCAAACCTTCGCGAAGCGGACTGGGAGTCGCAGCCGTCTGCTGTTCGTCACATCTATATTTCTGCTCTTGGCGCATTTCCTGTGGCGATGCCACAGGTATCCATGACAATCTGATGTGGTGATACCACAGGAGAGCCGGGATGAGTCAATCGAAGCTTGACCTGCTGCAGGGAACGCTGGACGTGATGGTGCTGCAGACGCTCGTTGCCATGGGTGCGCAGCATGGATACGGCATCGCCCGGCGCATCGAGCAGGTGAGCGGCAATGAAGTGCTGCTGAACCAGGGAACGATCTACGCATCGCTGGTGCGGCTGGAACAGCGCGGCTGGATCGCATCGAGCTGGGGCGTTTCCGGGAACAACAGGAAAGCGAAGTTCTATTCGATCACGGCTGCCGGGCGGCGCCGGCTGGCCGAGGACGCACGCTACTGGGAGCGGCTGACGGGCGTGATGGATCGCGTAATGGCGATGGGCAAAACCGGGGAGACGGCATGAGCCGCGTACTGCAATCGACGCGGCGCGCAGGCGCGCTGTTCCGCAGGCGTTCTCTCGATGCGGAGCTCGATGCCGAGCTCAGGTCGCACCTGGAGATGGCGATTGAAGAGAACCTGGAGCGCGGGCTGCCGCCGGTGGAAGCGCGGCGTCTGGCGCTGGTGCGTTTTGGGGGCGTGGAGATGGCGCGGCACAAACACCGGGAGGCGAGAGGACTGATGCGAGTCGACATTCTTCTGCAGGATCTGAAATACACGGTGCGCACGCTGCGGCACGACCCCGGCTTCACGCTGGTCGCCGTGCTGATACTAGGGTTAGGCATCGGCGCCAATGTCGCCGTCTTCAGCGTCGTGGATACGCTGATCCTGCGGCCGCTCCCGTTCCCCGAAGCGC
>JASHQQ010000097.1 GCA_030039035.1 Acidobacteriaceae bacterium
ATCACTGGGAAGACCTTCATATCGATGGTGGCCTGACGGATGCCGGCCTTGAGCTCCTCGATCGACGGTGTCTCGCCTTCGAGGAACTTTTCCAGCAGCACATCGTCGGTTTCGGCGATCACTTCGATCAACTGCATGCGAAATGCTTCGGCCTTCTTCTGCAGGCTGGCCGGAATGGCCTCGACCGAATACTCGGCGCCCATAGTCTCGTCGTGCCAAATGACGGCCTTCATCTCGACCAGGTCGACGACGCCTTTGAATCCGGCTTCCTGTCCGATGGGAATCTGCAGCGCCACGGGGCGCGCGCCCAGGCGCTTGCGAATGGTGTCGAGAACGTGCTCGAAGTCGGCGCCGTTCTTGTCCATCTTGTTGACGAAGCAGATGCGGGGAATCTTGTACTTGTCGCCCTGCCGCCACACGGTTTCGGTCTGCGGTTGGACGCCGGCAACGGAGTCGAAGACGGCGACCGCGCCGTCCAGCACGCGCAGCGAGCGCTCCACCTCGGCGGTAAAGTCGACGTGGCCGGGGGTGTCGATAATATTGATTCGAATGTCGCGCCAGGTGCAGGTGGTCGCCGCCGAAGTGATGGTGATGCCGCGCTCCTGCTCCTGCTCCATGTAGTCCATGGTCGCGGTGCCTTCGTGCACTTCGCCGAGGCGGTGCGTGATGCCCGTATAGAACAGGATGCGCTCGGTCGTTGTCGTCTTCCCGGCGTCGATGTGCGCCATGATCCCGATGTTCCGGCAACGATTTAACGGTACGGTGCGAGGCACGGCAAACTTCTTTCTTGCGGGGCTCCTGGCCCGCGGTTAGCTACGAGCTTTCAGCGATCAGCCGTCAGCTATCAGTCTCGAGCGCGGCGGCGGCCATTGCGTGAAATGCCGCTCAGCCCCTTAGTCCCTACGTCCCTTCGTCCCCGGCGTCTACCAGCGGTAGTGGGCAAAGGCCTTGTTGGCTTCGGCCATGCGGTGTACGTCCTCTTTCTTCTTCATCGCCGCGCCGCGTCCATTGGCAGCGTCCAATAGTTCGTTGGACAGCTTGTCGATCATTCCCTTCTCGCCGCGGCTGCGCCCGTAGGTGATCAGCCAGCGAATGGCGAGCGAGGTGCGCCGCTCGGGATTGACCTCGATCGGCACCTGGTAGTTGGCGCCGCCCACGCGGCGGGTCTTGACCTCGAGCAGCGGCTTGCAGTTCTCCACAGCTTTCTTGAAGAGCTTGATCGCCTCCTCGCCTCCGCCTTTCTCCTCGAGGTTGCGCATCGCCTGATAAAAGATGGACTGGGCAGTCGACTTCTTTCCGGCCCACATCATCGAATTCACAAACTTGGTGACCAGCGTTGATCCGTAGACCGGATCCGGCGCCAGTTCCTTCTTCGCAATGTGCCCTTTTCGTGGCATAGATCCTCAAAAACGGTTCACAGTTCTTCGTTCTCAGCTCACAGTGATTGTTTCCAGCCGCTTCGGGCAATCGGCGCCGGCAACTGACAACTACGAACCGTGAACTACGAACGAGCCTACTTCTTCCCAGGCGCCGCGCCGCCCTTGGCGCGCTTGGCGCCGTACTTCGACCGGCTCTGCTTGCGGTCGTTCACGCCCACCGAATCCAGCGTCCCGCGCACCACGTGGTAACGCACGCCGGGCAGATCCTTGACGCGGCCGCCGCGGATGAGCACGATCGAGTGCTCCTGCAGGTTATGGCCGATGCCCGGAATATAGGTGGTGACCTCGATTCCGTTGGTCAGCCGCACGCGCGCCACCTTGCGCAGCGCCGAGTTGGGCTTTTTCGGCGTCTGCGTGTACACGCGGGTGCAAACCCCGCGCCGTTGCGGCGAGGCCTGCAGCGCCGGCGACGCCGTTTTGTAACGGGGAGCCGTGCGCCCCTTGCGGACAAGCTGATTAAAAGTCGGCAAACCGAAACTCCTTACCTGAAAACCCTCAAATCTTCCTGGCCGCGCGAAGCTCTCGACGGCGCTCTGGTCGCCCGGCTCAAAATGAACCGCAAGAACGCACAGAAGCCCTCAGATTGCTGCTTCGCGTCTGCCCTCTTCCCGTCTCAGACGAGAACCGGGACGGTGATCGGGCGCCCGCCGGGGGCGGGGCCAACTCCGTTTCGCCGGTTCCGGCCCGCATAGCTTTCCAAGGTGGAGAAACGCGCGGGCTCCGTCGCGATTGCCAGCAGATTTCACCGAACAGCGCGAAAGCTGCTTTGTCCCTGCCCTCCGCAAGATAAGAGCGATATTCGGGACCTGTCTGGCCGGCTGACTGCGCCTGACCCGGGCGATTTCGCAGGCCTTGCGGCGAGCGGGTGCCCCAAGCACCCCGCACCGGCAGCCACACGGCAGGCGGGGCTCTCTTGCAAACCCTATCCACAATATCAAGAAACGGGGGCGGGGTCAATGAAACTGACCCAGCCGCGAAGGTTTTTGAATCCCGTCAGCCCGAAGCGACCCCTGGCCAAAGGCTGGAGCCTGCGTGCCAGATGCCGCCCCAACCGACGCTAGTTGATCGATTGCAACGCCCAGGCTCCGCCCTGCAGAGCAAAGGTCGCCGTGCGATGCGTGCTTAGCTGGTTGCCGGGGTCATGTGCGATGTCCTGAAGCGGGGCCGGAACGCCGGTCAGGTCAACCGCTTCGTTGAACTCCACGGTTTTGGTCCCATCTCCCTGGTCCTCAGGGTCCTTCACGTCCCTGGCTTTGCGGTGATTCATGGCGACGGTGGTCACGTTGACCGCGAACGTCTTGTCGTCGGCGTTCGCCGGTCGCCACTCGATCGTGTCGCCTCCATTGGGTAGCGTCAATGCCTTCTTTCCATCGGGCGTCAACTTGAAATCGGCCCACCACCGCACCGGATAGGACTTCGATCGGTCCCAGTACTTCGCCGTCACCCCCTGCCGCATGCCCAGGTCGTCGACGCGAACCAGCGCGCCCGAGGGAGGCGTCTGGTCGTACTTCGCCTGAATCAGCCTCTGCGCATCGTCCGCGCTCAGCGCCGGCGTCGACTTGCAGCCAGCCAGTGCCAGTCCCGCACCCAGAACAACCAACCCTGCGAACACCTTTCTCGTCATAGCGTTCTTCACGACTCCTCCGTTCTTCAACGCCAAAAATCCCGGATTTTTCTCGACGCGACATTTTTATCGCACCGGGGAGGGATGTCAATGGGGGATCAGCGGGGCTAGCGGTGTCAGCGGGGTTAGCGGAGTTCGCGTCTGCCTCACCTCGGCCTTTCTCGCTAACACCGCTGGCTCCGCCAACTCCGCCATCACTTCTCGATCCTGTCTTCGAGCAGCTCCAGAAACCCCTTCTCATCCGACTTCAGGCACACCTGCGCATTCGGTGCGCCCTCGCCGCGCCGCGTGAATCCCCGGTCATCGACCTCGATGTGCATCGGCGTCACTGGACAAAGCCGGGGATGAACGATGTATCCGACGGTAACGGGATCGAACAGGGTGGGCGTGGGCGAATGGTTCTCGGTGTTCGCCTTCCACTGGTGATAGAGCAAGGTGAGCTGATCGGTGAGCGGCGAGCCGAAGGCGAAGAGGTTGTCGCGCCCCGGTTCTTCGAGATGGATCTGCGTCGAGTCGAGCGGCATCATGAAGATCGGCACGCCGGACGAGAGCAGTGCCTTGAATCCCGCCGGATCGCGGGCGATGTTCCATTCCGCATCGGGCGGGCGGCGCTCGCCGTTCGGCCCATCGTAGCCACGATCGATGCTTCCGCCCATCAGGACCACGCGCTGGAGCTTGCGAAACGTTGCCGGGTCGCGCTGGATCGCCGCGCCGATGTTGTTCTCCGGGCCGATGGCGATCAGCGTAATCTCGCCCGGATGGCGACTGGTCTGATCGAGCAGAAACTGAATTCCGTCGGCGTGCTTGTGGTCCGGCTCCCGCTCGGCGTACGCCGCTTGCGTGAAGACGTTGCTATGCGGCGTGGTAACGCCTGTCGCCACCGGGATATCGGTGCGGCCCACCGCGGCGAGATAGCGGTCGAGCAGCCGCGCGCGCAGCTCCGTGTCGCCGAATGCGGTCGTAATGCCCAGGATGTGCAGCTCCGGACTGCGCAGCGCCAAAGCGACGGCGAAGGCATCGTCGATATCGTCGCCGATATCGGTGTCGATGATGACGAGCTGCGGCTTTGCGGAGGGCTGCGCCGCGGATCGGCTGTCGGCGCAGAGCGACGCGAATGGCAAGGAAGCGATTGTGAGCCAAACAGGAAGAGCCCGCTCAAAACTCATGCATCCACTCTAATCGCTGCCTTCCCGGACCTAAATCAGATTCTGTCCTCGCTCGCTCACGTGGCGCATACGATACCATCGGATTGTTTCCCGTTCCACCCGATCAGGCTGAATGCGCATCGGCTCCATCTTCCGCCGGCTGGCTGCCCTGGCGCTCTGCGTGTCGGCCGGGCTGCCGG
>JASHQQ010000098.1 GCA_030039035.1 Acidobacteriaceae bacterium
GAAGGCCTGCTCGCGGCTCTCCACCGAGCAGGGGCCGGCGATGATGGCCAGCGCGCGCCCGCCGATGGCGGCGTCGGTTCCCGCAAAGCGGAGGACGGTGTCCTCTTCCTTCACGTCGCGGCTGGCCAGCTTGTAGGCCTTGGAGACGCGAATGACTTCCGAGACGCCGGAGAGCTCCTCGAGACCGCCGCGTTCGGCTTCGCCCTGGTTGCCGGTGATCCCGATGGCGGTGCGTTGGGCTCCGGGCATCGGGTGCGCTCGGTACCCCAGGGCTTCAATATGGTCGCAGACCGCCTGAATCTCCTCAGGCGTTGCCTGCGCCTTCATGACGACGAGCATGGTTGGCCCTCAAATCCCCAGTCTAGCATCGGTGAGGCTTGGCGACGGAAAGGGCAGTGGTGCATCCGGGAAAGTACGGGCCTTGGCCCGTACGTAACTTCCGGTCACTGCGGGCGGACAATGGCCTCGCTGCCCGGCTGAGCAGGGAACGGAGTCTGCTGCCCGGTCGGTATGAGGAATCCGTAGGTCGGTTCCACGGTGAATCCTTCGATGGCGAAGTGCTGCGTCGCGGAGCTTTCCTCGACGATATACACATATTGCCCCGAAGGGTCGATGGCGAAGGCTTCAGTGCTGGCGAACGGGATGTCGCTGTAAGTCGCCCTCGGCAGCAGCGAACCGGTATTCGGATCGATGGCATAGACGCGAATATCTTTCGCGGATCCCGAAGTGTAGTTCTCTCCAACGTGGAAAAGAAAGTTTCCGTTCGGAGAAATAATCAGATTCGACGGGGGCTGGTCGGGGGTCTGCTCGAGCGCCTGGGGAAGCACCGTGAGAGACCCGTCGGCATTCACGCGAAAGCCGACAACCTGCAAGCCGTTCGTGGCGGTGTTCAGTTGCTCCGAATAGAGGAATTTGCCCGACGGAGTCATCGCCTGTGCGTAGGCCGCGGGTCCGTCGCCGGTTATGCCCACCTCCGACAAAAAGCCGCTCGTCTGGTTGATCGAGAACCCCGTCAGAAACCCCTCGCTCGTGGCGCCCGGAAGGGTGCCGGAGACGTACACGTACGAGTCCGATGCCGCGGGCGGTCCGGGATTGGCTGTCCCTTCGAACGATCCGGGGTTGGTCGACCCCTCGAACAGGAACGGTTCGCCGGGCGCACGCAGCAATTCCCCGCCCGAAGAAACATCGACCGAGCGGAGCCAGCTCTGCAATCCGGCCGCGGCATGGTTGGTCTCCACCGCTCCGAACAGAAACCGCCCTTGCGGGTCGATGGACAGGCCGCCCTGCGGCGCCCCGTAGTTGTCCGCCGTGGTGGGAAGGACGAATGCGTTGGTCGGAACGCCGCTGGTGGCATCGACCTTCATCGTGCCGAAACCCGAGCTCGTACTCCACGTGAATGCATAGAACAGAAAGCGCCCCAGCGGATCGGCGAGGATGGGCGCCGAACAGCTCGTGCCGCACTGGGTCGGCGCCCCGCCGGTGCTGAACTGGAAGGGCAACGCGGAGACGGGAGTCAGGATCCCCGTCGCCGGGTCGATCGCATACGCATACAGGTTCGTCGTCCCCGCCGTGCTGGCATAGAGATACTCTTTGCCGGCGCCGCTTCCGCCGCAGGCGGTTGAGAAACTCCACGTGTACGCGGCGGTCATCGGATTGCCGGCAAGATCGCCCACGTTGCTCACCAGCACGGTGATGGCGCCGGACGGCAGCGGGGAAGCGGGCGCAAGCACCACCTGGGTGGTCGTCACGTCGGTGCTGATGTTCACGGCGATGGCGCCATCGTGCCCGCTGACGATGAGGTGATTGAAAGTGAGTGTTGCGGCATCCGGCGCCTGGTTGAATGTGATGGTGATGGGCGCGGTTGCCCCGACGCAGGTCGCGTTCGCGGCGGGAGCCACGGTTTTTACGGCGATTGCGGAGGCGCCGGAATTGGACCGTGTGGTGAACTTGTAACGGTACGCGCTCTTCAGATGTGCGCGGTCGGCGCTGGCTGCCGCTGTGGTGATCGTGGCTGTGTAACTCTCGTCCGCTTTCAGCGCCGGATGGGGAAGAAAACTGGCGATATCGAAGGCCGGATCGTAACTCACAACGCCCGGCGCCGGCTTTCCGGCCGAATCGGTCACCGTAAAACTCGTGGCATCGATCGTCGCCGCGTCCATCGCCTCGCTGAACTGCGCTTCCAGTTTGCCATCGGGGGCCACGTCGCCGGCCTGGGCCGACAGCCCGACCACCACGGGCGCAGGCCCCGACCCGGTCACCGGGCCGACCCCAAAACCGGGCCCCGCGCCGGACTCCGGGCCCGTGCCGGAAGTTGTCATCCCGCTTCCGCAGCCGCCCAGCGTGACACACAGCATGCAAATCGGGACGAAAAGAAGAACGAAGCGGGAAAGCTGCACGGCGACCTCCAGAAGAAGAACCGAAGGCCTGGGAATCCACGATGCAAAGACCGGAGCGTTGAAGAAAAACGCCGCGACTCTCGCGCTGACCGGAACCGGCCGCGCTGACGGCGCGAGATGTTAGATGCAACCCGATGAAAAAAGTTAGTTCACTCTTTCAGGGAAAGAGTTCGCGGGCGTCCCAGGTCCGGGGTGCCGGCAAGCGATTTGCGCTTGCTGGGGTGGAGATCTGTGTTTTCAAGCCTGGGATATCTGCAATCCGCCTTGGTTGCCCCATCCTTGCGGCGTATTTGTTGTTGCCGGGACATCGACAACGTGGGCACTCCTGCGACGCGGAGGGAGCAGCAAAACGCTGGGTGCCCCCGGTCCCGCTTTTGAGACCGGGGAAATCTGCAAAGATGCGTGCCCCGGGTCCCGATTCCGGGACCCGGGACATCGACAACGTGGGTACCCCTGCGACGCGGAGGGAGCAGCAGCCTTCAGGCTGCTGGATTCAGCCGAAAAATCGCCCAATTTCATCGCGGGCCTTAGCCCCTGCGAGACGCCCATCGACGCAATTCGTCTCAGCTTCGCCCTTTCTCCGCAGCCTCTTTAGCCGCGGGCCTTCTGAAACCGGCCTGGCGAGAGTTCTCATCCCAACACCTTGGCCCCTCAGGGAGACCACCAACACCGAATGCGACGATCGGATTTTCAGGAAAATGGCTTGTCAGGCTCTTCGCATTTGCTCCACTCATCCTCTTCGGGCCGGACCGGCGGGTCGGAGGCGAGATCGAGCGCGAGGCTGTACCCGCGCCTGGACTTCGGGGGCTTTTTCCCCTTCGGCTGCGGCTTTCCGATCAGCGAGACCAGCATCTTTGCCGAAGGCATGTCGCCTTCGAGCGTGTTGTCGAGGAGCTTTTTGGCGATCTGGGCGCTGTTGTCGCGCACCGTGCGCTTGGCGGCCTTGCGCAGCCGCTTGAGCGCGTCGCCGCGGACGCGCTTGGGCTTGTCTTGCGGCTTGTCTGGCGGCCCTTCTTCCGGATTGTCTGTTTCGGGTTTGTCGGTCATCTCACATTTTTACAGTGTGTGAAATTTTTTGCTGCGAGAGATGCAAGCAAGTTGTTGATGCGGAGCCGATTGGGTCTCCGACGCAGGTGATTTTTTGGCGCTTTTTGGCGCATTTTGGTTCGTTTGGGCACGGAATTCCGCTGTTTGGGCCATGTTTTGGCCGGGAAAAACACGGTTGGGATTTCATCTTTCTCCGCGTCCCCCTGGTTCCCGAACGCCCTTAGGGGCTTCTCCATCCACTTATCGCTCTTCCTCAGCGCTTCGCTACGCTGCACGCTGCTCCCTCCGGGAGCTTGGCCAAGTGACGAGAGGTTCGGCATTTCCTTGGGTTCACTGTTTGTTTCAGGTTAGCGAAGTGCGGGAAATAATACGCAACGCGTCGGGACGTTTCGGAGCCGTGTTTTGAGGGAGTTAGGTGCGATCAACGGAGAGATTGGGCTTGACAGGATTGAGGCGGACCCAGGCGGAAGGCCGGCTGATGGACGCATAGTTAGGTCAAAGGGTGGGCACTGCCTCATCTCGCACCCC
>JASHQQ010000099.1 GCA_030039035.1 Acidobacteriaceae bacterium
TTGGGCGACGGCGTCTGCGCCGGCGTGGCATTGCGCAAATCCTACGCCGCTGCTTCCGGCTGGATCGTCATCACTACCGGCTGGGCGCTCGCGGTGCTGTGCGGCGTGCTCGTCGCGCAGGCCTTCGGCAGTCCCGGCGCCAATCTCAATCCCGCCATTACGCTGGCCGTCGCGATTTCTACCGGAGCCTGGTCGGAGCTTCTCGGCCTCTGGTCCGCACAGCTTCTCGGCGCGATTTGCGGAGCCGCGCTCATGGCCCTGCACTACGCGCCGCACTGGAGCCTCACTCCCGAGCCGGCCGTGAAACTCGGCGTCTTCTGCACCGGCCCCGCCGTCGACTGTCCATGGGCAAATGTCGTGAGTGAAATCGTCGGCACGGGCGTGCTTGTACTGGTCGCCGGCGCCATCTATTCGCACGGCGTGGCCAAGAACGGTCCGGCCAACGGCGTGGGCCAGTGGCTCGTCGGCAGCCTTGTGTGGGGCATCGGCCTTTCGCTGGGCGGAACGACCGGATACGCCATCAATCCCGCGCGCGATCTGGGGCCGCGCATCGCGCATGCTATCCTGCCCATCGCCGGCAAGGGCGGCTCGAACTGGAAATACGCGCCGATTCCCGTCTTCGGTCCGCTCGCCGGCGGCGCGCTCGTCGGGCTGCTGCTGCGCTACGCGCACCTGTGACTCCCATCGCTTCGACGCTCGTCAATGACCCATCTAAGGGCGCTTCCGGTTCCTGTGTCGGGACCGGGGAATCATGCCGCGCCCTCGCAACCGCGTTGTATCCTCATCTCTACGGCAATTCCCGAGCTGCTGTGGCCGCTCGGAGTCTGCATAGGGTCGCCGCTCCTTTGGTGTCGCGTCGACCTGAGCGCGGCGGCTTCGGGATACAGTAACCCAGGAATTGCGATAAGGCCGCACGCCATGCCCGAACCCGTCCTGCAAATCGACCCGCGCGACAACGTGCTCGTCGCGCTCAAGCCGCTCCAGCCCGGCGATGTCGTGCGCTACGGCGCCAACTCCATCACCATAGCCACAAATGTTCCTCCCAAGCACAAGCTTTCTCTCGTCGATCTCAAGCCCGGCGATCTTGTCTATCTCTACGGCATGGTCGTCGCCGAAGCGACGGAATCGATCCCGCGAGGCGCAGCTATCTCCACGCGCAACGTGCGTCATCGCGCCGGCGCGTACACCGCTTTGCGCCAGCCGGTCGAGATTCACCCTCCCGACGCCACGCCGTGGCGCGATCGCTCCTTCCTCGGCTATCACCGCGCCGACGGCCAGGTGGGCACGCGCAATTACTGGATCGTTATCCCGCTGGTCTTCTGCGAAAACCGCAACGTCGATCGCCTGCGCGAAGCGCTCGACGAAGAACTTGGCTACGGCGCCGCCAACAGCTATCGCCAGCACGTGCGTGGCCTCGTCGAGAAGCAGTCGAACGGCCGCGCGCCTTCGGAATCTCCCGCACATCGCGAAGCCGGGCGCGTCTTCCCCAACATCGACGGCATCCGCTTTCTCACCCACACCGGCGGATGCGGCGGCACGCGCCAGGATGCACAGGCTCTCTGCGGCCTGCTCGCCGGCTACATCCATCATCCCAATGTCGCCGGCGCCACGGTGCTCAGCCTGGGCTGCCAGAATGCGCAGGTTTCCATGCTCATGGACGAGCTACGCGCGCGCGACCCGCGGAGGACCAAGCCCGTGCGGATCTTCGAGCACCAGCGCTCCGGCCGCGACACGGTTCTCATGACCGATGCTCTCGACGCCACATTCGCAGGATTGGTCGAAGCCAATCGCGCCGAGCGCGCGCCCGCGCCGGTGGCGAAACTGACCCTCGGCCTCGAGTGCGGAGGCTCCGACGGCTTCAGCGGCATCTCGGCCAATCCCACGGTCGGCTTCGTCTCCGATCTCGTCGCCGGCTCTGGCGGCACCACGCTGCTTTCCGAGTTTCCCGAGCTGCACGGCGTCGAGCAGGAGCTCATCAATCGCTGCGCCACCGACGAGCTCGCCCGGCGCTTCTCCGATCTCATGCACGCCTATGCCGCGCGCGCCAAAGCCGTGCAATCGGGATTCGAGATGAATCCCTCGCCGGGCAACATCGCCGATGGTCTGACCACCGACGCCATCAAATCCGCCGGCGCCGCGCGCAAAGGCGGCGTCTCGCCCGTGCGCGGCGTCCTCGATTATCCGGAATACGCCACGACTCCCGGCCTCAACCTGCACTGCACTCCGGGCAACGACGTGGAAAGCGTGACCGCGCAGGTGGGCTCCGGCGCGAACCTCGTTCTTTTCACCACCGGACTCGGCACGCCCACGGGCAATCCCATTGCGCCGGTCATCAAGATCTCGAGCAACTCGCCGCTCGCCGGGCGCATGCCCGACAACATCGACTTCGACACGGGCGGCATCGTCACGGGCGAGACGTCGATTCCCGAATGCGCCGCCAAGCTGCTCGAGCTTTCGCTCGACGTCGCCAGCGGCCGCACCCTTACCAGGGCCGAACTGCTCGACCAGAACGATTTCATTCCCTGGAAGCGCGGCGTCTCGCTCTGACGAAGATCTTCGGTCCCAATCCCTGCGGCGATTTTGTTGTTGCCGCAAGGGCAGGACGAACCGGGCGGCAGTCGCTTGCCGACGGCACCTCCGGGCGATACGCTTGAATCATGTACGAAGACTTTCATGTCGCTGACCGCTGGAGCGGCGAAGACCTGCATTGCCGCTGGAAGGCAATTATTGTCGCCATTGCCACGCGCCACGCCGACGCCGTCGATGTGCGCTTCGACGTGAACGGACGCCCGATGTGGATCGCCCTGCCCTGCCAGGCGTGGGTGGAGCAGAAGAAGCGCGCCGGCAAGGTGATCACCGACCAGTTGGCCGCGCAGATCGCCGGGCGTTATCTAAAGCAACTCATCGAGGAAGGCTTCGACTCGCTGCGCGAGGTCTACACCATGAGCGTGGCTGAGGTGCTGGAGCACCTCGACGCCGTCGTCGACCAGGCCAAAAACCTGGGCGAGATGCCGGTGCTGCCGGCGGGCGCGTAAGAGCGACTTCAGCCGGAAACTCGCAACTCAAGGCGGTGTGCGGCCCGACCCCGGAAGCGATGCGGAAATCGGGCGCGAGAAGAGACCACGCGTTTCCGAAGGGAAGCTTGGCCCGCGGCCCTGCGATCGCCGGGATCAGGTGAGGCTGCCGGCAAGCGTCGAGCTGATGTTGGTAAAGGCCGAGTTGAGCCCCGCGCCCAGGCTTCCCATGGCGACGGTCGCACCGAAGGCGATGAGCGCGACGATCAGCCCGTACTCCACCATGCTCTGGCCTTCTTCGCGAAACACGGGAGAATGAACCCCGGCAAGCAGCTTCAGCAGCAAGCTATTCATCTTTATCTTCCTTTAGGTCAATGTAGGTTCCCGCCGGACGGGCAGCGCCTGGCCACGGCAGGATTGAACAGTATCCTCCCACAAAAGTTGCAACGGCGAAACGTCGCATTCGTTATGCGCGAAGGGAATTACCAGCAGCCGCCGGATGGTTACCCGTGCTCCGGGTCTCCGGGTACGTACCGCGCGTCACAGCTTCCCAGGTCCCAAAGGCGGGACCTCTGTCCCATCGACGAAAAACCCGCCGATGGCGACCCCGGGATCCCGGGCACCCCAGGTTGATGCGGTTCGATCGCGAGCCCGGGGCCGCTATTGTTCCGCGGGGCGCACAAAAGGCTTTTGCAGGTACTGCCGCGCCTCGTTGAGGGCCCCCTGGGTGTTGTCGTTGGTCTGCACGGCGAGGCGGTATTCGTTCACGGCGCGGTCGCGCTGGCCGGTGATGTCGAAGATCTTGCCCAGCGCGATGTGGCTCCAGACCTCGGTCCAGCGCGGCTCGTCGTCGCCGCGCAGCGCATCGCGGTAGGAATTCACGCTGGCCTGATAGTTGCGCTGCGTATACAGCACCTCGCCGATGCGATAGCTGGCCAGAGAGCTTTGCGGGTTGGCCTGGAGGGCCTTCTGGTACTCGTTCAGCGCGCCCACCAGGTCGCCCTGCGCCACCAGTTGCTGGCCTTTCAGGATGGAGATTCGCACCTGCAGGTCGGACGAGGTCTTCAGCACCCAGTCGCCGGGATCGATGCTGATGCGCCGCGGCCGGCCGAAGGTATCGACCACGTAATGCGAATCGGTGCCGACCACGTCGACGCGCTGGTTTTCGGTCTTGCCGTCGGTCTCAATGCGCAGATCGACCGGCATGTTGAACAGATCGAGATCCTGGCTGATCTCGCCGATGGTGCGGAAACCCTTGTTGTTGCCCAGGCGGAAGACTTCGTACTTGTCGTTGAACTGCGGCGCACCGGTGCCGTCGACCCACTGCGAGAAGAACGGCGTCAGATTCTGCTGGCTCTGTGCCTCGGCCACCTTGTAGAAATCTCCAGCGGTGATGGACTGGTCGGTATATTGGCTCAGAGCGCCCTTGAGGATGGCCAGAAACGGCTTGTCGCCGACCTCCCAGCGCAGCATGTGAAAGATCATGGCGCCCTTTTCCAGCGTCATCGACTGGAACTGCGGCGAAAACGCGTTTTCCTGCGCGACCCGCGAGATGCTCGACAGCGGAACCGTGTCGTAGGCCAGCGCTCCGGCCGACACATCGAGAATGGCGTTGCGCAGCGCGGTCGCGCCCTCCTGGTCCTCGAGATACATCAGCTCGCCGTAGCGCGACATGCCGTTGGTGATCCAGGCGTCGTTCAGCGTCCGCGGACTGATCTCGGAGCCCCACCACTGGTGGGCGATGGTGTTGGCCAGCAGGCGGATGCCGGATTTGTCGCTCACCCGGGCCGCCTGGATCGCGGCCAGCTCCGGCGCCCACGCCGCAGGCAGGGTGTCGTCGGGAATCTCCATCACGTTGAGGTGCGCGGTCTCCGGTTCGCCAAAGCTGTCGGTGAAGAACGAGAACTCCTTCGTGGCCGTTTGCGCCAACTGGTTGGCCGCCGCCTGGTGAGCCAGTGTCAGATACACTTTCACGTTCCCCGCGCCTACCGAGACCGGATCCATGTAGCGGCCGGCGATCACCGTGCCGGGAAACCCCGGTTTGGTCCAGTCGAAATCGTACTCGTCGCCCGGCTTGCCGCCGGTCAGCGTAACGGCGTGTGACTTGCCATGGGCGCCGCTGGCAAAGACGCGCATCCCTTGCGGAACGCGGATATGCATCTCGGCCGTGAAGCGGTCGGTCATGAAGCCGGTCATGGGAAACCAGCGGGCCGGGTAAAGAAGGTAGGTGATCGGTTCCTCGATCGCGGCCAGCTTCAAGCCCTCGATGGGGCCGTCCTCGTTGCCGGTGATGATTCCGTCGTACTCGAAGGTCCAGTGCGATGCTTGTCCCTTGGCAAGCGGCGCACCCGGCGTCACGCGGATCGTGCCGTCGGCCAGCCGCTCGCCGGTGAGCACCTTGCCGTCCTGATCGGTGATCTTTTCCACCTTGAGCGCCGGGTGAAAGCCGAAGCTGACCTGCTCGGCGTTCTCAGGCGCGGTAAAAGTCACAGTGGCCTTCGCCGTGAGATGATGTGTGGCCGTGTCGATCTCGGCATCGATCACGTAGCCGGTAACGTCGAGCGTGGGACGCTCGGGCCGCTGCGCCCTGACCGGCGAGGCAACCAGAAGCGCGCCGGCCAGTGCAGCGGCCGGCAAAATCGAAAGTTTCCGTGCTCGTTCGATCCGCGAATTCGTCTCTGTCAGCATTTGAATTCCATCCGTTTCCATCTCTGCCCGGTTGGACGGGTCTTCCCGGTTATTTCGTCGTTCGTCGATGGGCCCAATCATTCCGGTCCGGTGAGCCTCCCGGCTCCCGCGACGACTGCCCGAACTGCAAACAATAGATGCTTCGCTGACCTTGCCCGCGGAATTGAAACAAACGCAATGCCCCTGCGGTCTTCCACTCTTCAGGATCGCACGGTCTCGGCGACCGGAGCCGGGGAATGCGAATGCAGCAATTCCACGGTAATCTCCGCCACCCGGCCGATCGCTTCCGCGCCGCTTTCACCCTGGGCGGCCCGCGGGGAAAGAAGCAGCCCGCGAATCCGGGCCAGTTCCATCCTCATGGACTGCCGGGGAGGCCCGTCGGGTAGCAGGCGCTCCAGTTCGAGGATGACATTCCGCGCCGTAAAGCCGTTCTGGATCAGCTCCGGAACCACGCGCTTACCGGCGACGAGGTTGGCCATGGCCACGTGGGGCACGCTGACCACGCGGCGGGCGATCGAATAGGTGAGCGGAGAGACGCGGTAGACGACGATGAAGGGATTGCCGGTCAGCGCGGCTTCCACGGTGGCCGTGCCGCTGGCAACCACCGACGCGCGGGCGTGCAGCAGCGCGGCGCGGGCATCGTGAACCAGGCGCACCGCAGGACCCATGCCTTGCGTGCCGATCCGCGCGCGCAGCTTTTCCCGCTGCGCAGCGTCGAGGGTGGGCGCAACGGGGAGCGGGAATTCGAAGCGCTGCTCCGGAGCGCGTTCCGCGAGGCCGCGCGCGGCTTTCAGCATCTCCGGGAGGTTGGCGTGGATCTCCTTCATCCGGCTGCCCGGCAGCAGGGCGATCCAGGTTGCCGCCGGATCGAGATCGTTTTCGCGGGCGAACTGCTCGCGGCCGATCGAAGGCGGCGGCAAATCGGCCAGCGGATGGCCCACAAATTCGGCCGCGACGCCGCGCTCGCGATAAAAAGGCTCCTCGAAAGGAAAGATCACCAGCATGCGGTCGACATATCGCCGCACAAGCCTGATGCGATACTTCTTCCACGCCCACAACTGCGGACTGACGAAGAAGATGACGGGAATGCCCAGCCGGTGAAGCTCGCGCGAGAGCTTGAAATGGATATCGGGAAAGTCGATGAGGACGGCCACGCCCGGCCGCCGGTCGCGAATCGCCTGCCGGAGCCGCGCGTAACCGCGGTAGATTCGCGGCAGGCTGTGCACGATCTCGGTGATGCCCATTACCGCCATCTCTTCGGCGCGCACCACGCACTCAACGCCCGCGGCCTCCATGCGCGGACCGCCCATGCCAAAAAAGCTTGCCGTTGTAGCGGTGTACGCCAGCAGCAATTTGAGACGATCGACGAGCAGCGCGCCGTACTGCTCGCCGCTGGCCTCGCCTGCCGAGATGAAGATGCTGTCTGCCATGGATTTGTGTCCGCAATAACTTTCCCCACATCGATGATAGTCGCGCAATGATTCTGACTGCCATCTGGCCCATTTGGGGCTGCCTTGCTGCGCACATTTTGCTCGACAGCGTGTATCGCGTATCGTTACCCTACTCACGTGATCAGGAGCTTCCGCCATGCCGGAGTCGAGAAGTTCTTTCTCACCGGCAGCAAAGCGGGAATTCAGCCGGCCCATGCGACCAGGCTGAATTTTCAGCTCACCACCTTGAACCGAGCGAGGGGCCCAGTCGATATGGCCGCTCCGGGCTGGAATCTACACCCCCTCAAGGGGGACCTGGAGGGGCACTGGTCAGTAAAGGTAAATGGCGATTGGCGGTTGACTTTTCGTTTTGAGGGCGAAGATGCTGTCCTGGTCGACTACCGGGACTACCACTGAGGAGGGATCGAACAATGGCGGAAATGTACAACCCTGCCCATCCGGGAGGTGTGCTGCGGGAATGGCTCGGTGAGATGCAGATCGCCGAAGCCGCGGCTCGGCTCCATGTTTCGAGGGTCACGCTTTCGCGCATCCTCAATGGCAAAGCGGGGATCTCGGCGGACATGTCCTTGCGCCTTGCCGATGCCCTGGGAACAAGCCCCACGCTGTGGATCGATCTGCAAACGCAATATGACCTGTGGCGCGCCAGCCGCAGAAGACGGCCGCGAATCGAGCTTTTCAAGCGCGTCGCGTGAAAGTTCTCATGCGTAGCAGCTTGCTCATGAAAGCGGGAGGTTTTGCCTGAACAACCTGGAGTCTGCCATCGCATTTTCGTTGCTGCTGGCATCGGCGATCCCGGCCGCAGCGCAGGCGCAGAGGACCATGCGCTTGGCCGTCTGCCAGATCCTGGTGATCGATGGCGACCGCGACGCGGACCTGCGTGTAATCGACTTGGCGATCGGATCCAAGCTGAATTGACGACCAAGTCAATGACGGCATGAGTTCGCTCATCCCACCCTTGCGGCGAAAACAACGGCGCCGCAAGGATGGGGCACCCCTGTGGTACCCGATACGAACGGTCAACCACCTAGCGGTTGCCGCTGCCAGTCTGAATCGCGCGAATCTTCCTGTCGTAGTGCCCCGTGAGCGCGTTCCAGCGGATGATGGCCATTTCCCTGAGCATCTTGATGCCGTCTTTCAAATAGCGCATCCGCGTGCGCTCGTCGTGCGCCCAGGTCACGGGCACCTCCCGCACGCGATAGCCGCGCTTGAGCGCGATAAACAGAATCTCCGGGTCGAATCCCCAGCCCTCGATGGTCTGAAGCTGGAAGACCGTTTGTGCCGCGTCACGCGTGAAGGCCTTGAATCCGCATTGCGTGTCGGCGAAGGGAAGGCCGATGACGAGGCGCGTGACAAAGTTGAAGCAGCGGCCGAAGAACTGGCGATACAGCGGCTGGCGGTGGGTTTGCCGGCCGCTTTCGAGCCAGCGGGAGCCAATGGCGATGTCGGCGCCGGCGGCGATGGCGTCAAAAAGACGGTCCGCTTCTTCGATAGGCGCGGAAAGATCGGAGTCGGTGAACACGAGAATGCCGCCATGCGCAGCCAACATGCCGGCGCGCACGCTATAGCCCTTGCCGTGGTTGCCGGGATTTTCGATGAGCCGCACCTCGGGCGCCTGCCGGGAAAACTCGTTGACCACCGCGGCAGTGCCGTCGATCGAGCCATCGTTGACCACGATGACCTCTGAGCTCCAGCCCCGGAAGCGCAGGCAATCCACCACCCTGCGCAGAGTGGCCGGAATGCGCGCGCTCTCGTTATAGGCGGGAATGACGATGCTGTAGGCCGGATTCTCTGTCACGCCAGCGATCACTGACCCTGGGGTCGAGGATTCTTCCAGGGTTCGAGGGGAAGACTCTCGCCATGATAACCCGTCGCCCTGGGACGGGCGGCTGGGGCCGCCGCAGCGGCACCATTTCCGCCAACTTGCTGATGCGAAAGAACAATTCTCCACAACCCCTGTCTCTTTTTCGAGCCTTGAGGCATCGAATCCGGTTATGCTGTGTGCGGAGGCGTAGCGGAAATGACAAAGGCAGACCTGGTCGAGAAGGTAACCCGGTTGGGCGACCTGACTCGCCGCGACGGTGAGGTCATCGTGGAAACCATCTTCGAGTCGGTGATCGGGGCGCTGCAAAAGGGCGACAAGATCGAGATTCGCGGCTTCGGGTCATTCCGCATCCGCCAGCGGAATCCCCGGATAGGAAGGAATCCGAAGACTGGCGAGCGGGTCGAGGTTCCCGCCAAGCGGGTGCCCTATTTCAAGCCCTCCAAGGAGCTGCGCGACCTGGTGAACCCGCAGGAGGCCGCGAAGGCCCCGGAAGCCTCCGCGACGGCTACGCATCCCGAGCACTGAATCGACAGATCCCAGACAACTTTCTTCGACTCCCAGGAGAAATCTTCCGCATTTGGCCGCGTTGAGAAGCCCGGGTGCGGACGCGAAGCGCCCATCGGGCCGAACTGTCAGCGTGCTGGCCGGACGCCGATCACGCTCATCATTCGCCCGGTGTGGCCTCGCGAGGCGCGATGGGAAAAGAAGAGCTCCGGGTGGCAGCTTGTGCAGCCGCCAACGACACGGATGGAACCTGACGGCACTCCGGCGGCCAGCAATTGACGTCGATTGGCTTCCACCAGGTCCAGATGCAGGCGAGGCCCGTCGGCCCCGTGGCCTGGGGCGCGCTGGTTGAGAAACATCATCGGGTAGCGGGCGCGTACGGGATCCGTCGGGTCGACCTCGACGAACAGCTCGCGAGCGTAGGCGAACTGCGACTCGAACGCCGAAAGCACCTCCTGGCCAACGGGATAGCAGCACAGGCCGATACAAGGACCGATGGCTGCCACCAGATCTTCGGGTCGGCAGCCGAATTCGAGCCGCATGCGGCCGATGCCGGCCTCGACGATGCGCCGGATCGTTCCACGCCAGCCGGCGTGGAAGGCAGCGACGACCCGCCGCCGGCGGTCGGCGACCAGCACCGGAGTGCAGTCCGCCGTCTGGATGCCCAAAAGGATTCCGGGTTCGGCCGTCATCAGGCCGTCGGCTTTCGGCAACGGAGCGCGGCCGGCGTCGGTTCTGCCGACAACGACAACGAGATTCGAGTGGAACTGGCGGACGGTTACAATGGGCGTCTCGGCAGACCCGGAGACGGCTTCGGCCAGCCATTGGCGATTCCGGCAGACGAGTTCGCGGTCATCTTCCGGCGTAAAGCCAAGATTCAATTCGCCTTGTCCATGCTCCCCGGCATAGGCCAAGCTGCCGCCACCCACGCGCGTGCTGAACCCGTGCCAGAGCCAGCCAATCTTTTCCCGACCCGTCATCTGGAGCCAATGGACGCCGTTCGAGGCGATCCGGCCCTCCGGCATTGGTTTGCAGGGACCGGGCAGTTCGTCAGGCGTCGACCGCTTCAATCGATCGGGAAGCGTACGTTCCCCGGTTTTACCCTGGCGCGAGTGCGCCCGAGCGAGACCTGCGCGGTCAAGCTGCTCATCCAGCAAACGAATCCTGGTTCCTGCGGTCGGCGAGGGCACCATGGCTCCATCGATTGTAGAAGGCGTCGGCACCTGGAGTGGAGCAGGTGGGCCTGCCTTCCGGCAGGCCCGCTCGAGAGGCATCGAATGGAAGGGGTCCAGGGGGTTAAGGGAGGGGTCCGTGAAAATGGACCTGCAAGAAGGGATTGTTACCTTTCTTGGAAGGTTGGCAATTCGGGGAAGCCTCTGCTTGTTACCTAATCAGATGCAAGACTGCCCGGAAGGTTGCTCCCCTGCGAGGCCGCTCCGGGAAAAAATCTCACCATTTTTTTCTGCCGGCAATTTTGCCTTCAATTCGTTGCACTCCGCAGGCGCCGCCCGCCGTCGCGCCTCCTTCACCGGCGAAATCGACCTGTCCCGATTACTTGCCGGGCTCCTTTCCGGGCTTTGTCGCCATACTTTCGCCTGGGAACGGCCAGTTCTTGTCGAGCAAAAGTTCCTTCTCGCGCTGTTCAGCGGGAACATGATCGATCTTCAGGTTTTCGAAATAGTGAACTCCCGTCTTTCCCGCCGTGGCAATGTCGATGTCGCCGTCCTTGTCCAGATCCCCGGTGACGAACTGCGTCCCCGCTCCGGCCGTTCCATTCACCGAGATTGCGTAGCGCGTGAATGTGCCGGTCTTGCGATCGATTTTGTAGTAATAGATTGCCAGCGGATCGTAGGAGCCGGGATCGTTGCCGTCGTGGCCGCGATAACGCTTGCCGACGAGCAGCTCCGGCTCGCCGTCGCCGTCGAGATCGACGAGCTTGAGCGCGTGCACCTGAGAGATGGACTCATCGATGGTGTGCTTGATCCAGTGGCGCTGACCCTGCTCGTCAACCTGCTGCTCCAGCCAGTAGATTCCGTAGTCGTGGCCCTGACCGTAGATGATGTCCATCTTGCCGTCGTTATTCACGTCGTAGCCGATGATGGGAAATCCGGCGTCCTGAAGATCCCAGTCCTTGTGCCACTCCCACTGATCCTTGTCGGCGTCGATTTGCCGGAACCAGCCGAAAGGCGTCAGGATGTCGGCCTTGCCGTCGCCGTCGATGTCGGCCACGCCGATGCCGTGGCCGTCCTCGGCGCGCCCGCCCACGTGATGCACCCTGGGTTCGGGGCCCGAGAAGTCGATCCACAACACACCCTCGTGTCCGTAGTGGCCGAAGACAAGATCGGGCTTGCCGTCGCCGTTGATGTCGGCCATCCATCCGCCTTCGGTGTCGCGGCTGCTAGTGATGAAGTGTCGCTTCCACTCCGCGCCCAGTTTGCCAGGGTTCTCGTACCAGAAGATGCCGTCCGTCATCCAGCCGGCCGTGACCACGTCAGGCTTGCCGTCATGGTTCACGTCGATGGTCCACTCGCCGCAGTCGGAGACGAATTCGTCCTGCGTGAAGACGGTGCGGTACTGGTGGCGTTTCCACTCGCCGCCCCTGGGGCCGGGATTTTCGTACCAGTACGCGCCGCTGAGCAGGTCGTCGTAGCCGTCGCCGTTCATGTCCATGGTGGTGATACCTTCGGCGTGATCGGTTCCCAGCCGATGGACGAAGAACGTGGCCACCTCCACGCCGCCGGGCCCCGCGCCGCGCGTGGTGCGGCTCGAGTAATCGGGCCGCTGTGCGAAGCCGTAGGCCGCCGCTGCGAAAGCAAGACCGGAGCAGATTGCAAGTCCGGTTCTGGAAATGGAGGGAAGCATGGCTAGTTCAACTCCCGTACCCAGATGTTCCTGAAGCTGATGGGCTCGCTCTTGTCGCCGTGTGCCTGCAGCTTGATGGGCGCAGAGTCGAAAGCCTTGTAGAATGGCTTGCCGACGTAGAGCGTCTGGCCCTGCAATTGGAAGTGATTCTGCACCAGCACGCCATTGAAGAGGACGGTGACGTAGGCGGGCGTCTTCAACGAACCGTCCTCGTTGAAGGTGGGCGCGGTCCACACCACGTCGTAGGTCTGCCAGTCGCCCGGCGGGCGATTGGGATTGACCAGCGGGGCGCTCTGCTTGTAGATGCTGGCCGCCTGCCCGTTCACATAGGTCGTGTTGTTGAATGAGTCGAGCACCTGCAGCTCGTAGCCGTCGTCTCCGGGCCCAGTGGAGGCGAGAAAGACACCGCTGTTGCCGCGCGCCTGTCCGCTACCGGTGATGTTCGCGGGAATCTGGAACTCGAGGTGAAGCTGGTAGTCCTTGAAGCGGCGCTTCGTTTCGATATTGCCCGCCTTCTTGGCAACCGTCACGATGCCGTCGTGCACGATCCATTGCGCCGGGGAGTGATCCTGCGCCGAAACCCACTCGTCGAGATTCTTGCCGTCGAAGAGGACGATGGCGTCGGAAGGCGGTGCATTGCAGGTCGCGCCCGGCGTAACGATCTTCGGCACCGGCGTCCAGACTTCGGTGTCCTCGGGTTTCGGCTTGGCCTGTTCTTGCGCCGCGAGGGAAGCGGTGATGGACGCCAACGTGAGCAAAGCGAGGAAGCGGAAACGTGGGGGATTGCCCATTGTCATTCGATTGATTTCCTTTCCATGCCTTTATACATCTGCCGGATCAGGTGCGGGCATTCGATGTCTCAGGAAGAAGCCGAAGCCCGCGGCCGCGCGAACTTCTCGACAAAAGCTGTGATCCATCCCACCGGAACGATGCGGACGAGCTGCGAGGTGAACTTGCCCCCAAAGTACGGGATGACGACGCGACGGCCGCGCGCGAGGCCAGCGATCCCTTGCCGCGCAACGTCTTCGGCCGACTGCGCGGAACGCGTGACGAGGTTCGCGGTGCCGGCCACTACGCCGAACTCGCTCTCCGTCGGTCCCGGGCAAAGCGCCGTCACCGTCACGCCAAAGCGCGCGACTTCCGCGGCCAACCCCAGCGCAAAAAAGCGATCGAAGACCTTCGTTGCCGCATAGGTGGAAAGATACGGCAGCGGCTGGTAGCTCGCCGTGGACGAAACCACCAGCACCCAGCCGCGCCGCCGCTCAACCATGCGCGGGACGAAGAGCCGCGACAGCCGCACCACGGCTTCGCAGTTCACGCGCACCTGGCTCAGCTCCTGCTCCGTGCGGCTCGTTGCGAATGCGCCGTACTGGCCCAGGCCCGCGTTGTTGACGAGAATGTCGATGGCGAGGCCCGCGCCTTCGGTGGCGTTATAGATCCCGTCCGGAGCATCCGGATCGTTCAGGTCCGCAACCACGACGCGAACTTCGGCGCCTTTCGCGCTCAACCGGTCGGCCAGCGCGTCGAGCCGCTCCCTGCGCCGCGCGGTGAGAACCAGCCGGGCGCCATGCTTCGCCAATTCGCGCGCCAGCGCCGCGCCGATTCCCGCGCTCGCGCCCGTCACGAGCGCCCACTTTCCGTTGAAGTCGCGCGTGCCCGCCATGGCAGACACCATCTTACTCGCAGCGGGCTCGCGCCTCGGGGCTGGTTATTCGCAGCAGGCTGATTACCCTCGGCGCGCGGATTTCGGATTTGCCGGTTTTCGTTTGGCGGGGCGCGACTTCTTCGCTGACCTTTGATTCATTTCCTCGCGCAGCTTGTACGCCGTGTGCAGCGCTCCTTTGAGCACATCTTCGCTCGCCGCAGCGAGCCGGATATGGGTCGCACCCATGCGTCCCCAGCCGCCATGGACGGGGAGAAAGACGTCGGGCTGCTCTTCGACAAAGGCCTGCTGGTGCTCGGGCGTGAGCATCAGGTTGCCGTAGCCCTGCGCCGCCGAAGCCAGCGTGGCGAAGATGCGGCCGCCGACGCGGAAGTCCACTGCGCCCATGTGCGAGCCTTCTTCGGCGCCGGGAAAGCTGAGAGCGATGCGGCGAAAGTCGGAAGGAGTCATAGCAGGGAACAGGGGTCAGGGATCAGGGATCAGGCATCGGAGATCAGATATCGGAGATCGGAGATCAGTTAGGAGCTATCAGCTATCAGCTCTCAGCTTTCAGTTGTTGATCGACGCGTGAGAACGGATGGCTGATAGCTGACGGCTGAAAGCTACTCGCGCGCCGCCCGCTCCAGCGCGGCGATGTCGAACTTCATCATCTGCATCATGGCTTGCATCGCCTTGGGATGGCGAATGAGCTCGCCGATGTGCGCCGGCACAACCTGCCAGCGAAGCCCGAACCTGTCCTTCAGCCAGCCGCAGGCAATCTCGCTGCCGCCACCCTCGAGCAGCTTCGAGTAATAATAGTCGATCTCCTCCTGGTTGTCGCAGCGCACCACGAACGAAACGGCTTCGTTGAACTGGTGGTCCGGGCCGCCGTTGAGGGCCGT
>JASHQQ010000010.1 GCA_030039035.1 Acidobacteriaceae bacterium
GGAAACGCCGATGATGCAGCAGATTCCCGGCGGAGCCGCGGCGCGCCCCTTCAAGACGCACCACAACGTGCTCGACCAGGACCTCTATCTGCGCATCGCGCCGGAACTGTATTTGAAGCGCCTGGTCGTTGGCGGCCTGGACCGGGTCTATGAGATCAACCGCAACTTCCGCAACGAGGGCGTGAGCACGCAGCACAACCCCGAGTTCACCATGCTCGAGTTCTACCAGGCCTACGCCAACTATCTCGACATGATGCAGATCACCGAGGAGCTGATGGCGTTCGTGGCTCGCGAGGTGAACGGGACGGCCAAGGTCGAGTTCGACGGAAATACCATCGACCTCGGCCGCTGGCGCCGCCTCACGTTGAATGAAGCTGTCCGCGAGCACTGGCCCGAGGAAGCCGGTCCCAGGCCCGCACTATCGGCGTTCGAATCGGCGCCGGTGCTGCAGGCGCGGCTTCACGCCGCCATCGGCTCGCTCGAATCGGCCATTTGCGAGACCACGCGCCTCGTTCCCGAGCGCATTGCGGAGCTCAAGACCATCCGCGAAGCCATGTCGGCGATCTACTACGATTCAATGAAGGGCGCGCCGCTGGGCAAGTCTGTCTACAACCTATTCGAGACCGTAGCCGAACCGTTTCTCATTCAGCCCACGATCATCTACGACTATCCGACCGAAGTTTCGCCGCTCTCGAAGGCCAAACCCGAGGACCCCGCGCACGTGGAGCGCTTCGAGTTCTTCGCCGGAGGCTTCGAGCTGGGCAATGCTTTCAGCGAGCTGAACGACCCCGTCGAGCAGAAGAAGCGATTCGAGCAACAACTCGACGAGCGCGGCCGCGGCGACGAAGAAGCGCACCAGATGGACGAAGATTACGTGCGCGCGCTGGCCTACGGCCTGCCGCCCACCGGCGGCGAAGGCGTTGGCGTCGACCGGCTGACCATGCTGCTCACGGGCTCGAAGTCGATTCGCGATGTGATTCTGTTTCCGTTGATGAAAAGCAGGGACCGTGGGAATTAGGGACTGAGGGACTAAGGGACTGAGGGACTAAGGGACTGAGGGACTAAGGGACTGAGGGACTAAGGGACTAAGGGACTGAGGGACTGAGGGACTAAGGGACTGAGGGACCAAGGGACTGCTTCCGCGCATACATCAGGAACTCCCGATTCCCCTGCGCGCCGGTAATGGGCGATGGAATCGTGCCCGCGACTTCCCAACCCAGCGACGCGACGCATGCAGCGACGCGATCGATGGCGATCTTGTGCGCCTCCGGATCGCGGACGATCCCGCCCTTGCCCACGTGCTCGCGCCCGGCCTCGAACTGCGGCTTGACGAGAATGACGGCTTCGTCGAGGTGCGGAGCAGCCGCAAACACCGATTCCAGCAGCAGCGTGGCGGAGATGAACGAAACATCCATCGCCAGCAGCTTGAGCGCGGGAGCGGAACGGCCTTTTTCCAGGGCACCCGGGTCAAGAAACCGCGCATTCGTGCGTTCGAGCAGCCGGACCCGCGGATCGTTGCGCAGCTTCAGCGCAATCTGCCCGAAGCCGGTGTCGATCGCGGTAACGTGCGTGGCGCCGCGCTGCAGCAGGCAATCGGTGAACCCTCCGGTCGAAGCGCCCACATCGACGCATCCGCGCCCGGCAACCGCAATCCGCCAGCGATCGAGCGCGGCGGCCAGCTTGAGGCCGCCGCGGCTGACGTAAGGCAGGTCCCCGCCCAGCATCCGGATCGCGGCATTGGCAGCTACGGTCGTTCCCGGCTTGTCGATCTTCTGCTCGTTCACCAGAACCTTGCCTTCGAGGATGAGCGCGCGGGCGCGCTCGCGGCTGGGCGCAAAACCGCGGTCCTGCAGAAGAAGATCGAGACGAGATTTTGCTCTGCCCGTCATGCGAATGTAGATGCAAAGCCGTCCTCGACTGGTCCATCGGGAGGGTACGGGTTTCAGCCCGTACGAACTTGCCCGAAAAAACGCGCAGGCGTCACTGAAGGCTGCACACATAGTGTCCGCTCGTTATGCCGAGCGAAGTCCCGCGCAGCGGGACGGGGCCGAAGGGATGTGTCCTGAAAACAGCCTTCGCCACTCTTCGGCTTGATATCCCGAGCCGAAGGCGAGGTATCCGCCTTTGCATTTTCATGCTCTCGGGTGGAACCCAGTTCCATGGTCGGCTGCGGTTTGCCTTCTTTCGCGAAGTGGACAGGTCTTTTGCGGCACTCAGTGGCCCCTGGGCGAAGCTGTTCGGTTCCCCCCGGTCCGGATCGGACGCTCAAAACGAGATGATTGTCGCTGGCGCGGCCGGAGTCGAATCATCCGGTTCTTCCGGGAGGCCGCACCCCGGCGCTGGCCCTCGTCGGCGCTTTCGCCTTCGGCACGCCTTTCCGATGGCAGTCCGTGCACTTCACCCAGTGAATGTTGTGCGCGCTCGAGGCGCTGAGGAAGCTCGTATCCATCTTCTCCACATCGATCCCGCAGTGCGACATCCGCGGATGGCAGGTCTTGCACGACGCGCGCGCATTCTCGTTATGTCCGTCGTGGCAGGCGAGGCAGCTCAACCCCTCGTGCACACCCATCGGCGTGCGGTCGTCGCCCGAGCCCACCTGCCGGTCCCAGCCGTTCGCCGCCGCAGCCGTGCCCGCCTCCGGCTGTCGCGGCGCATGGCATTGATAGCAGATCGCTCCGCGCGGATCCTGGCTCACCGTCACCAGGCGCGCGCCGTCGTGCATCTCCGGAATCGCCAGCGAAACTGCCGTAAAGTGCATCTGCTCGCGCCGGTCGAAGAAAGCCAGGGTATCGTGCACCGGCAGCCCGGCGACAGAGATGCGCCCTGGCGGCCGGGTCGACGGAGTTCCCTCGCGGTGCATCTGGTGGCAGGCGGCGCAGGGCATCGCCGGCTGATCGGCAAGGTCGGCGCGAATCACCTTCCACGGCCCCTGCGTGTTCTGCGGCTGCACCAGATCGCGAATATCGCCATTGAAGTGCATGCCGTGGCAGCGCAGGCAATCGTTCATCAGCCGGCGCTGCGTGTTGTGCGCGGGGTTGGCGAAGATCTGGCTGCAGGTTGCGCCGTGCGGGCCCGCGTGCCACGTCGCGTACTCCTGCTGGTGGCAGTTCTGGCAGTTGGGCGTCATTTCCAGTACATCGACGTCGCGAAGGCGGATTTGCTCGGGCCAACTCCGCTCCAGATGGACGCGGATGTGGCGCAGCCTGGTAGCGAGGCTCGCCGTGTGGCACTGCATGCAGTTCACGGCGCGATGCGCCGATCCGTGTACGGCGCTCACGTAAGAAGCCATCTCATGACAACTGGCGCAGCCCTGCCCGTGTTGCGAGGTGTAGTAGTACGAAGCGCCCTCGACGCTGCCGATCGACACGAGCGCCGCGAACGCGAAGACCCAGCCGGCAAGCTTCCACCAGCGCTTCATGAGCGGAATCCCGTGCCTTTCCACTCGCGCACCAGCGCGGCCGATGCGTAGTACGCAACCGCCATGATGGTGAGAACGGGATTGAAGCCTCCGTTCGTCACGTGCACGCTCGAGTCGATCACGAAGAGATTGTCGACATCGTGAACCTGGCAGGTTTTGTTCACGACGGAGGTGCGCGGATCGTTCCCCATGCGGCACGTCCCGGCCTGATGCTGTCCCGCGGAAACGATCGTGGGCTTGCCGGCCATCAGCGACGTATGGATCGCACCCGCCTCTTTCAGCCACGCCTCGGCGCGCCTGGCCTGTACTTCGCCGATCTCGAAGGTGTGCGGATGCACATTGCCCGAAAACCGGCAAACCGGCAGGCCCCACTTGTCGCGCACCGCCGGATCGACGGTGACGCGCGCGTCGGCCGTGGGAATCTGCTGCGTCGGCCCCATGATGACGATGGTTCGCTTGTGCCAGTGGCGCATCGCCTGCTTGTGGGCCAGTCCCCAGCGCGGCGTTCCCGGCGGCAGCCGGTCGACCATGTGAATGGGCAGGCGGATGAACTCGTTGGCCAGCATGCCGCCGCCGCACAGGTCCGGCGTGCCGTGGTTGTAATCGCTGATGGCGATGGTCGCGCCGGGACCGATATCGTCATACGTTTCGAAATCGAAGTAGCCCAGCGCTCCGGTGTAGTGGTGGCCCTGCAGATGGCGGCCCACCTGGTCGTATCGGTTCCCCAGCCCGTAGGGAAAGAGTCCGCTTGTTGAATTCAGCAACAGCCGCGCCGATTCCGTGGCGCAGCCGGAGACGACGACGATGTCCGACCACTGTTCCCGCAAACGTCCGCGCTCGTCGAAGTAGGCCACGCCGCGGGCGCGGCCACGCTCGTCGGTGAGGATCTCTTTGGCCATGCACCCGGTGCGCAGCTCGCAGTTGCCGGTGTTCAGCGCGACGGGAATGACCGTGTTCTGCGAGCCGTTTTTTGCGTCGACCTCGCAGGCAAAGCCCACGCACCAGCGGCATCGCATGCACGGGCCGCGCCCATTGTAGGGCACGCTGTTGCGCGCCATGGGGATGTGGAAGGGATGCAGGCCGAGCCGCTTCGCTGCCGGCTCGAGGACCGAAAACTCGCGGCCCGGCGGCAGCGGCGGCATGGGCAGCGGCCGCCGGCGCGGGCCACGGAACGGCGTGCCGGAGTCGTCTCCCGAAACCCCGATCTCGTACTCGGCCTGTTCGTAAAACGGCTCCAGATCGTCGTAGGAGATGGGCCAGTCTTCGAGCGAGCTGCCCGCGGGCGCGCCGTAGGTCGAGCGCATGCGGAAATCCTGCGGCATGTAACGCCAGGCTTGCGCGCCGTAGCTGAGCGTTCCTCCGCCCACACAGGCCGCGTTGTTGTTGTATCCGCCTTCGCTGGCCAGCACCGTGTGGGTTGCGCCCTGGGCGTCGACCCAGACACGCGGCGTGCCTTCATCCTCGGGCCCGAAGGCGTTGCCCAGCACTGTCGTGCGCTGGTTGCGCAGGTCGTCCTTGCGGCAATCCGCGGCGGTGTACCACTTGCCGCGCTCGAGCAAGACCACGCTCAGGCCGGCGACGGCAAGCTCCTTGGCCACGATGCCCCCCGCGGCCCCGGCTCCAACGACAACCGCGTTCACGCGTTTCACTGCGACTCGCCTTTTCCCAAGTCATATTGCGCGCGGCCCAGCAGCGGCGGCTCGGGCAAGCCCAGCATCTTCCAGCTCACGGCGTCGCGGTTGCCGCCGTGACGCGGCGAGCCGTAATAGCCTTCCATCGTGTGGTTGCGCACCAGTGCGAAGAACTCCGGCTTCTGCTGCTCCAGAGCGGCGACAATTTCAAGCTGCTGCCGCGCCGGGAGGCTGGCCAGTTCGCGCCCGAAGCGGCTGCGGCTCAGAGCTTCCGCCTGCTCCAGACCGCGACGGTATTCGTCCTGGTAGCGCCGATAATGGCGAATGAGCTGGCGATCTATGTAGTCGGGCACGCCGGCCTGCGAGGCGGCGGGAAAATCGTCGGCGGGTACGATCTGATCGCAGATGGCCGCCAGCGTCCGCGATTGATCGACAGTCAGGAATTCCCAATTGCCGCGATCGGTCGCATTGCAACCGATGGCGACGGCTGCGCCGCCGGCCACTCCGGCGGCAACGAACTGCCGCCTCGTTACCAAAGCGGACTTCGAGCCCGAGAGCATCGTCAGCTCCCCTGGATCGTATGGCATTCCGTACGGAGCCCACCCGACCGTTCACGAAGGCTCCATGGGCCCATCCTCTGCGCGGCAGGCACGGAGGGTCTGTGTTCCAAATCACGTCTGGAACGGCGTGAACAGTTTTGGAACGAATGATCCGTCATGGCGCCGTCGGCAAGGTCTGGCACGCTGCCAGATTGAAGCCGGAGCTGGACGGGTCGAGCAACGTCGGCGGCAGATAACACGGCTGTCCGTAGCCGGGCACGCGGCTGGTGTTGTTGCTGTTGCCGCTGACGCCGTTCTGCGTGCTCACGCGCACGTCGATGATGTTTCCTTCGACAAGCACCGTGGTATCGACAATATCCAGATCGGTGCGGAGAATGGTCAGATACGGGCTGTCGGGCGAAGCCACATAGACCTTGCCGTAGAGGGAATTCTCCGTCGACACCACCGTGCGCGGATGGCCCGTCACCGGCAGCGTCTTTTCGACCGTGTGGCTGGACAGATTGACGATGGTCACCGTCTCGTCGGCCTGGTTCGCCGTATACGCGCGGCTGCCGTCGGCCAGCACCGTCACGCTGGCCGGATAGCGCCCGACCGGGATCGTGAAGGTGGTGCCAAAAGTCGAACTGTCGTTGCCGTACTCGTCCAGGCTCACGTCGATGACGCTGATCGTCCCGCCGTCGTAGTTGGCCACCACGAGCTGCGATGTTGCCGGGTTGTATTCGGCGTAGACCGGACCGGCGATCGTGCCCATGCCCGTTGTCCCGTTGGGCGGCGTCACGCCGGAAGCGGTCACCGCCGTGGTCGAAAGCGGCAGGGTGGGATGGCACGTAACCAGTTGCCCGGTCTGGTCGACGAACGGCGTGCAGGCGTCGAGCGTATTGTTCTGGCTGTTGATCACCGTCACCGTATCGCTGCCGCGGTTGAGTACGAAGGTCCGCCGGGTATCGGCGGTGGGGACCGCATAGACGGGACATTGGCCCAGCAACGGACCGGTCGAGGGACCCAGTGGAATCTGCGCCGAAACCGTGTCCGTCGCGGTCTCGATGGCGTCGGCCTCGCCGTTCACGGGCGCGGTGGTGGGCGAGATATTGCACTTCACGCCGCCCGTCGGATCGCTCGTGGTGGCCGGCCCGTCGAAATCCTGGCTGATGGCGTAATTGCGCTCGCCGACGGTGCCTGGCCCGATAATCATGACCGGAGTGGTGGCCACCGGCACGGCGAGCTTGAACGATTCAGGATAACCGGCCAGAACGTCGGTCACGTTGCCGTTCAGATCGGCGAGCCACAGCCCCGACGATGGCGAAAACAGATTGACCGCCTGCGTTCCGGCAAGCAGCGTGGAATACTGCAGGTTCCTCGCCTGGAGTTGCGATGAGATCTGGAAATTGGTCAGCGTGCCGTCGCTGTTGACCGTGTAGCCCGTCGCGCCCACCGCATCAACGGTGAACGAGACCGGGCCGGGACCGATCGGCGACTCCGCCATGACCGCGTCGCCGGAGTAGTCGATGATGGTGGCGATGCCCGGCGCGGTCGGCGAAGGATCGGAAACCACAGCGGCGAAAGACGACGGCTGCGGCGCCGGACCGCTGGGCGTGATGGGCGTGACCACCGGCCGGTAGGTACTGCCGCATCCGGCCGCCAGAATCGCAATCGCAAGTGCCGCGCCCGCCGATACCAGCATGGAGCGCGCCGTGCCAAAACGCATGGGAAAAAGGCGCATTCAACCCGTTTCTGCTTACTAGAGCGGTTTCACAGTCACTGTGCCCGGTTTAAGGCTTTGCTCGAGGTGGCTCTTTCTTGTGGAAAGAGCCACTTGACTTCCGTGGCTCCGACGTAAAGCAACTGTGGAACCGCTGTTGGTGATTGTAAATCAGGGCCATGGGTTAGACTGCGCCGGATGGCGCTTCGGTATCCAACCCATCGTCAGGCCAGCAGGTCAGTTTGGAGGTGCGGTGGCCCCGGTGCGGGTTCACCGTCCAACCACTTCCACCACAGCACTGTCCGGCCCGCTCCATGCCGCCGCGCCCTCATGCGTCAGCTTCCGCGCCGCATCGTCCCAGCGCAAATGCGTGATGGAGCCGGCTCCCTTCTCATACGCGTAGGTCGTGCCGTCGTCGGAAAACAGCGTGAACTCCGCGTCCGCGCCCGGAAAGACCAGCACCCTGGCGATCGACTGCTGTTGATGCGTATTCCCGATCCCGGTTCCCAGCGGAACGATGGAGCCCGCGCGCACAAAGAGCGGAATGGTGCCGATGGGCGCAGAAACAGTGATGGTCTGGCCGCCTCTTACGCGCTCGCGCGTCCAGTAGTCGTACCAGTCGGCTCCGGCAGGCAGGTAGACCTCGCGACTGGTTTCGCCCTGGTTCGTAACGGGCGCAACAAGAAAGGCAGGGCCGAACATGTACTCGTCCCCGAGATCGGCCACCTTCGGGTCGTTGGGAAAGACGAGCGGCAATGCCCGCATGAACGGCGCGCCGGTGATCCACGCGCGGTAGCCGAGCGAATAAATATACGGCAGCAACTGGTAGCGCAGGCGAAGATACTTTTCGAGGATCGGCTCGGCCTGCTTGCCGTAGGACCAGACTTCGTTCTCGCGCCGGCTGCCGTGCGTGCGCATGATGGGAAGAAATGTCGCGTACTCGAACCAGCGCGTGTAGAGCTCGGGATAATCGTCGTAGTCGCCCACATTGGCGCGCGCGTCCGATGGATCGAGCAGCGGCGGATGTGCCGGATGATGCACGCGCGGCAGATACTGCCAGCCGCCGGTATCGTTCGACCAATAGGTGAATCCCGAGGCCGCAAAATCGAGACCCGTGGGAATCTGCCGCCTGAATGCGTCCCACGTGGGCGAGATATCCGACGACCAGGTGATCGTCCCGTTGCGCTGCGAGCCCAAGTAGGCATCGCGAGAGAGAATCAGCGCGCGTCGCTCCGGATCGTCCTTGCGGAAGCCGTCATACAACGCTCCGGTGTGAAAGAGCGGATAAATGTTGAAGTACTCGGTGCCCGGACCGATGTGAAAGTAGGCTCCGTTCGGAGGCAGATCGGGCTCTGTCTCGTCGGCCCACAGCGAATCGAAGCCTCTGCTCAGAATGTCTTCGCGGATCGTCTGCCAATACCACTTGGCCGCATCCGGATCGGTGGTATCGATATCGGAGCCGGCGCGATCATACGGCAGCCCGTTGATCGGCGTGCCGTCGGCGAGATGAATCAGCCAGCCATTCTTGAGCAGCTCGGAGTAATAGCGGTCCTGCGGCACAAAACGCGGCCACACGCTGATCATGGTCTCGAAGCCCATCTGGTGAAGCTGCTTGTTCATCGCCGCCGGGTCGGGCCAGTACTCGGGATCGAAATCGAACTGACCCATCTTTGTGAAGTAGAACCAGTCGACCACCAGCACATCGGCGGGCAGGTGCCGATCGCGATAGCCTTTGGCGACCGCCATCAACTCATCCTGGCTGGCATAACGCTGCTTGCACTGGATGTAGCCGTAGGCCGCCCTGGGCAGCATCGGCGTCGGCCCGGTAAGCAGCTTGTAGCCCGCGAAGATTTCGTCCGCCGTCGCGCCGGCGATCACGAAAAACGAGACACGGTCGCCTGCCTCGCTCGTCCAGCGCGTCTGCTCGTTGAAGCCTGCCGCGATCGTCGTCTTCGAAGGGTTGTCCCACAGCAGACCGTAGCCTTTGTTCGTGATGAGAAACGGCACGCAGAAGCTCTGCCCGGCGGGCGCGTTGTAGTCGGCCCAGCAGTGCACCGGGTGGCCGCGATGATCGAGAAAGCCTTCCTGGTTCTGCCCCAGCCCGTAATAATGCTCGTCGTCGGGCGAAGCAAACGTGGCCCCGACAACGTAAGACTTCGGATCGCTCGGCCGCCGGTCATGCAGCAGGCCCGCCGTGCCGTCTTTCTGGTTCGGCTCGGACTGCATCCATCCGTTCATCTCGAGCAGCTTCTTGCCATCCGGCGTCGTGAAGGCGATGTGCGCCCACGGCGCCGACCCCGAAAAGTATTTGCCGATGTCGGTCATCGTCGCAAGCGGCGGCGGTCCCGGCGGCCCCGGCCGATCGACCGCGACCACCATGCGCGGCGACGCATAAATATCCTGATACCCGGTTTGTGAAACCTTCCAGTCCTGCCCATCGGCCGGCTGGGCGACGATGCCGTAGCCCGGCCCGCGCAGCGCCGCATCCTTGATCAGGCTCAGCGTCACGCGCACGATGTTCTGGTCGTAGGGCTCGAGCACGATCGTCTCTCCGGCGCGGTCGAGCTCGATCCGTGCGCTGGAGTTGCGAGGCTGCGCCTGTGCGAAAGCAAGGGCGAACCCGCCCAGAAACACGACAACGGCTGCATCCCTTTTCATGGAGAGCTCCGCGAAATGAAAATAGATTGCCGCAGTCGAGTGTAAACCGGTTCAACCGCCATCCCGCGCGAAGGATCGCGTCTCTTTGCCCACATCGCGCACGCGATACGATGAAGCGTGCCGCGAACCAATCCGGATTGGCGATCGAAGCTGGTGCTCCTGGCGGTCATTCCCGCCGCGGCCTCCCTGGTCGTGCTGGAAACGCCATGGTGGGCGGAACATTCGCCACCCTTCGCTATCTGGACCATCGGACTGAGCGCCCTGCTCGGCCTGGTTGCCTTCAGGTCGCGCTCGGCTACCGTGGGAGCGGCAGCCACCGGAGCGGTCATCACGGCAAGCCTGATGTATTCGACCGCCATCGTTCCCTACGAGCCATGGCGCACCGCGCTCGTCCCCGTGATCGCGCTGCTGGTGCTCACCTCGCTTGCCACGAGGCTGGGCCGCGCCAAAAAAGAGCGGCTGGGCCTCGCCGAAAACCGCCAGGGACGATCCGCTGCGCAGGTCGCGGCCAACCTGGGCGTGGCGTCGCTCGCCTGCTCCGAGGTTGCGCAATCCTGGCTGGCCGATTCCGGCTGGTTTTCGCCAGCCGGGATGGCGCGGGGAATCCTTCTCGCTCCCATGCTCGCCGCGATGGCCGAAGCCGCGGCCGATACGCTCTCTTCGGAGATCGGCCAGGTCTTCGGCGGCCGGCCGCGCATGATCACGTCGCTTCGCCGGGCCGAACCCGGCGCCGATGGCGCCATCACGCTTGCCGGCACGTTGGCCGGAATCGCGGGCGCCGTCATTGTCGCCGGTTCGGGCGCGATTGCGCTGCGCGGCGACGCGATTCTGTTTGCGATCGCTTGCGCCGGGGGAATCTTCGGCTTGTTTTTCGACAGCCTTCTCGGCGCCACGCTCGAGCAACGTGGCTGGCTGAATAACGACCTCGTGAACTTTATTTCCACCGCCAGCGCCGCGGCCTTCGCCCTCGGCGCCATGTATTTGCTCTTTCGCCGCTAGCTTGCCCGGACGATGACCGCATGAATGTACAGAATCCGGGTGCCCCAGATCCCGATTTTGAGACCTGGGAGGCCATGGAGCACTCCGAAGCCCAGCGGCCAGGGCAGTTCAAGAAACAGTGTGTACCTTGAATCCTTGCCCAAGGTCGCCGCTCCCTGCTGGTCGCGTCGACTCAGGGATCTCTCTTCGTCTACAGGATTTCTTAAACTGCCTTAATGCCGCGCTCATTTTGCGCCGCTCGCGGCACGGCTGAAAGCCGTGCCCTTTCAAAACCTCGACTTCCTCAGAGATTGCCTGACACCGCCAACCCCGCTGACCCGGCTATCTCCGCTTCAATGCAAGTGCATCTTCCACAGCGTGTAGGCAAACATCTCGTGCAGAATCCGCGTCGCATCCTGCGACTCGTCTTCTCCGGCGGTGCGCGGGCGCGGCGAGGTCAGCACGTTGAGCCCGTCGGCGGCGCAGATGGCGTGAATGCGGAACATATGCGTGGGGTCGCTGACGATGAGCAGCCGATGCATCCCGTTGGCGCGGGCGATCACGGCGATGCGCCTGGCCGACTGTTCCGTATCGGTGCTCTCGGTCTCGGCGATGACGTCATCCTCGGGAACGCCCGTGCTCATCAGGTATTCGCGGCCCACGGCGCCCTCGGTGTACTGGTCTCCGCCGCTGCCGCCCATGGTGATGATGATCGGCGCGATGCCGCGGTTATACAGCGAGCGCGCGTGATCGAGGCGTGCGCGAAACACCGGCGAGGGATGGCCGTCGTATTCGGCAGCGCCGAAGACTCCGATGGCATCGGCCGGCGCGGCCTGGTCCAGGGTGGCGTAGTGCTCGATCTGCACGTAGACCCAGCGGAACCACGCCGCCAGCGCCACGGCGAGCGCCAGCAGCAGGAGCAGCGCCCCTCGAGTCACCCAGCGGCGACGCTTCGCAATCTCCGGGTGCTCCATGCGCGGCGCCTTACCTTTGCAGGATCATCACGATTTCGTGGGTCGGAATCGCGCCTTCGCGCAGAATCTCCCAGCGCCCCGGCCCCAGGGAGAGATCGACGATGGTGGTCGGCTGGGGGTGCGCGGTGGGGCCGCCGTCCACAATGAGCGGAATGCGGTCGCCGATCTGGTCGCGCACGCAGGCCGCGTTGGTGCACTCGCTGGCGCCCTGCAGATTGGCGGCGGTGGCCGTTACCGGCAATCCGAAGCGCTCCACCACCGCGCGCGGAATCGCCGCGTCCGGCACGCGCATCGCCACGTTGCCGGTGTGTGCCGTGGAGCGCAGCGGCAGCTTGCTTCCGGCGCGCACAATGATCGTGAGCGGGCCCGGCCAGAAGCGCTCGGCCAGCCGGTCGAAGTGCAGATCGGTGCCGCGCGCCAGTTCGTAGGCCTGCTCCACCGAGGCGATGAGCAGCGAAAGGGGCTTGTGCTTTTGCCGCGTCTTGATCTGGTAAATCTGTTCCACGGCGCGCAGGTTCACCGGATCCACGGCGAGACCGTAAAACGTGTCGGTGGGCAATGCGATGACATCTCCCTTGCGCAGGCAACGGACGATGTAGTCGACCCGGTCCGGTTGAGGTTCATCGGGATGGACGCGCAGGATCTCCGCGGACAAGAAGTTCTACCTCGGTACCCGAAATGCGGACGCCACAATGACGGAAGCTATCACAGCACCCATGGCGGTGCAAGGCGAACGGGTCCGCCTGCCAGCCCGCTCGCACCACGAAAACACCGTAAAATCGCTGCAGCGACTTGAGATGCCTCTCCGTATTGTACAGAGTAAGCAGAATGCGCGCTTGAAGCAGTTGCGGCGAGCTTTTGCGCA
>JASHQQ010000100.1 GCA_030039035.1 Acidobacteriaceae bacterium
GTATTCGCCGCGTTCAGCAGGCGCAGCCTGTAGCGGCGCGGTTCCACGTCGAGATAGGGGTAGATCGCGCCGTTCACGACCGGCAGTTCCCCAAAAAACTGCGGCGCCCAGCGGCCGGGAGCAACTTCCGTGCCGTCATCGAGCGACGGGTTGTAGATCAGCTCTCCCCGTTCGCCGATCGTGCGATCCTGTATCACCAGCGGAATCTCGTAATCGCCTTGCGGCAGGTTCATCCGGAGTTCCTGCGCGTCGCGCAGGAAATAAAAGCCGGAAAGTCCCGCATAAACATTCAGGCGCGTGATGCCGAGTGCGTGATCGTGATACCAGAGCGGCGCCGCCTGCTGGTCATTCGGGTAGTGGTACAAGGCGGATTGCCCCGGAACGAACCAGTTCTCCGGCAAGCCGTCGCTTCGCGAATCGGTGCGCGAGCCATGAAGATGGGGCACCGTTCTCACCGCGGGCACTGCGGCCGACGCGCCATGAATCCCGGTGTCAATCGGAAGCAGGTGCTTTTGAGGAAGCTGGTTCACCCATTCGACCGCAATCGGCTTGCCGCGCATCGCCTCGAACGAAGGGCCCGGATATTGGCCTTCGTATCCCCACAACGTCGCGGGGGGAAGCTTCGAGTGCAATGGCCTCTCGAATTGCATCATCCGGACCCGGTAGTACTCCGCGTCGCCGCGCCTTCCGCTTGCGAGCATCCGCTGCGGGACCGGAAGAGGATCGATGAACCGGTCGAGCGGCTTCGTCCAGCGGGGAGGCTGCCTGGCAACGACGGCGCCCTGCGATTCCGGCCGGCAATTTTCGACAAGGAGTGGTGCGGAAACGGAGGCGATAAGCGACTTTAGAAAATTCCGTCTGCTATTTGATCCCATCATGATCGAGTCTATTCGATCTCCGCATCAGAACTTGTAAATGCCCGCGATGCCCGGTTCATAATCGGAGACGAAACGCAAGACCCAAATCCGGCGAAAGGAGCAGGAGACGATGACGACACAGACACCAGCCATCGAGGAGAGAAACAAGGAACAAGGACATCCCGCTATGAAGAGACCCCCGATCGTGTCGCAGCAGGAATGGGAGGCAGCGTGCAAGCAACTGCTCGTCAAGGAGAAGGAGTTGACCCATGCCCGTGACGCCATGGCCGCCGAGCGACGGCGGATGCCGTGGATGGCGGTGGAGAAGAGATACGAGTTCGACGGACCCAAGGGCAGGGTGAGCCTGTCCGATCTGTTCGAGGGCCGCAGGCAGTTGATCGTCTACCGCGCGTTTTTCGAGCCCGGAGTCTTCGGCTGGCCGGAGCACGCCTGCCGCGGCTGCTCCCTGGGCGCCGATCAGGTTGCGCACCTGGCGCATATCAACGCCCGCGACACCACTCTCGCCTGGGCCTCGCGCGCGCCGCAGGCCGACATCGCGCGCCTGAAAGCGCGGATGGACTGGGAGATTCCCTGGTACACCCTGACCGACAGCTTCGACAAGGACTTCGGTGTGGAGGAGTGGCACGGCCACAACGTGTTCTTCCGCGACGGCGACAAGGTGTTTCGCACCTACTTCATCAACAGCCGCGGCGACGAGGCGATGGGCAGCACCTGGAGCTATCTCGACATCACGCCTCTCGGCCGCCAGGAGACCTGGGAGGACTCGCCCGAAGGTTATCCGCAGACCGCGCCCTACAAATGGTGGAACTGGCACGACAACTACGACGCCGAACCGGTGCCTCACCCGCTTTGGGTCGATATCCTGACCGATCCCGCTGGAGCGGCCATCCGCAGGCGCGAAGCAGAGCAGAAAGGATGTGCCTGCTCATGAGCGGGACATCTGCGCGGAAACCGGGCAATGAGGGAGGAAACGATGACAGACGTCGCAAGAGGAGAGCCCTGCGCTCCACAGGTCGTCGATCGAAGCTCCTTTGAAGCGGAACTCAATGCGCCGCGGATCCGGGAGAAGGCGCACACCCACGAAGGTGACGCTATCGCCGCTGCGCGCCGCCGGCTGCCTATGGTACCGATGGACTCCGGCGTCCCGCTCATTGGCCCGCGGGGCCCGGTCCCGCTTCTCGACGCGTTCGAAGGCCGTCAACAGCTCATCGCCTACTTCTTCATGTGGCACACCGGCCATCCCGCGCCGGAGCAGTGCGAGGGCTGCACATGGGTCACTGCGCAGGTCCGCGAGCTGTCCTACCTCCACTCTCGCAATGTCACCTTCGCCGTGTTTTGCCAGGGACCGTACGAAGAAAGCGCCCGCTATCGCGACTTCATGGGATGGGAGATGCCGTGGTACTCCGCGCAAGGCTCATCCCTTGAGGCTCTGCTCGTCGGGCGCCGGATCGGCAGAATGCACCTCGTTTCTTATCTGCGCCAGGGATCCAGAGTCTTCGAGACCTATTGGACGACGGCGCGCGGCGTCGAAGTGATGGACAACAACTATCATTTGCCCGATTTGACCGTCTACGGACGTCAGGAATCGTGGGAGGACCCGCCCTCCGGCTGGCCGCAACACTGCACCATCACACGGACCAGCAGCGGCCCGCCCACCTGGCAACCGGAATGGCCGGGCGGTCGTCCCATCGCCCAGTGGCCGCGCCTGGCGGCCGGATACTCCGACGACCTGCGCGCCGGAATACGCTGAATCGCGCGTAGTGGCGCCTCAATCTCGCGCCGATCGATTGCATTGAGCGCAGCCTGAGCTTCGCCGGTCGGCGCTGGTGCGACCGGGACCAGGAAATCCGGGCTCATCGATGTGCGATACGGCCTCGCTCCGGATTCACAACGGGATTCGCGCCCCCATGGCTCGCGACGGATCGGGAATCGCAGCGATTGCGTTGCAGCTTCGTCGAAGAGCGACCGTCAAAAGCGCGCGAACGTCTTGCGTCTCACCCAACATTTGGGATTTCGCCCGCATCCAACGTCCCAGCGGAATTGGGACCAGATCGAAAGTTCTGCACGGAAGCACTTTTAAAGGAGACCAGAACATGTACCTCCCCCAGGAAGCCCCGGCGGGGCTCTTTGCCCGGTTTTTTTTGTCTTTCCGTTCCGCCCGGCTGCTCGTTGTCTTCGTTCTTGCCGCGCTCACTGTCACAACAACCGCGCACGCGCAATATCGGGCCTCGATCCAGGGCACAGTCACGGATCCGACCGGCGCCATCATTCCCGGAGCGACTGTCACGCTCACTGACCTGCAGACCAACCAGGTGCTCAAGACCACGAGCAACGACAGCGGCCTGTACACCTTCAATGCGCTGGCGCCCGATCACTACTCGCTGGTGGTCGAGCACGAGGGCTTCGAGAAGAAGGACCTCAGCGATATCACGATCGTCCCCGATCAGGCCAACTCGATGAACGTGCAGATGCAGGTGGGCGCGGCCGCGCAGACCGTCATCGTGTCCGCCGCCACCACGCCGCTGCTGGACACCGAAACCGCGACCATCAGCGGCACGATCAGCAGCAACGAGATCCAGCACCTGCCTTCGTTCGGCCGCGACACATTCCAGTTGGCGCAACTGGCTCCGGGCACGGAGGGTGACGGTTCGCAAAACGCCGGCGGCGGCAGCTACAGCTTGCCGGGCTCGAATACCGCCGGATCCGGGGCCACGGACGGCATCTTCAAGACGGAAAACGCGCCGCAGATCGTGGCCAACGGCGGGCAGAACAACTCCAACGGCATCTCCATCGACGGCATCAGCACTGTCAGCGCCGTGTGGGGCGGCTCAAGCGTGATCACGCCCAGCGAGGATTCCGTCGCCAACGTGAAGGTGGTTTCGAACAACTACGACGCCGAGTACGGGCGCTTCAGCGCCGCGCAGATCGAGGTGATCTCGAAATCGGGGACGAACGACTTGCACGGCAGCGCCTTCATCATGGGCGAGCGGCCGGGACTGAACGCGTATCAGGCGTGGAACGGGCCCGGTTCCTTCAGCCCGGGAACTCCGGCGGCGCGCGGGCTGCTCGAGGATACAAGCCGGTTCAACCAGTTTGGCGGCAGCGTGGGCGGTCCGTTCTGGAGGAATCATCTGTTTGGCTTCTTCAATTACGAGACGCTGCGCAACAATACCTCCGCCACCGGCTTGGGCTGGTATGACACGCCGCAGTTCGACAAGCTGGCGCCGTCCAACAGCATCGCCTCCAGCTTTTTGACCATTTCCGGCGCGCAGGTTGCTTCCATTGGCCAGATCCCGGTCACTTGCGCCACGGCCGGACTCGCCGAAGGAGTGAGCTGCCGCACGCTTCCCGGCGGCCTGAACATCGGCTCGCCGCTCACCACGCCGCTGGGCACGCAGGATCCGTCGTACGTGAGCAGCACCACTCCCGGCGTGGGCAGCGGGCTGGGCACGACTCCGGATATCGGCGAATACACCACCAGCAGCCCCTCGGAGATCACAGAGGCGCAGTACAACGGCCGCTTCGACGCCAACCTGGGAGCGAAAGACCGGGCCAGCTTCATGATCTACTGGGTTCCGGTCGAGACGACGTTCTACAACGGGCCGGCACGGTCGTATAACCTTTACCATCACTCCGCCATCAACGACGCCTTCACCGGCCTGTGGGACCACACCTTTTCCCCAACCTGGTTCAACGAGGCGCGGGCCAACGCCGCCGGCTGGCGCTGGAACGAGATCGCCAGCAACCCCCAGGAGCCCTTCGGACTGCCCAGCGACAGCATTACGCAGATCGGCAGCCTGAACAACTCCGTTCCCAGTCTTACGTTCAATTACTTCGGCGCTCCCGGCCCCAGCGTCTTCGACCAGTGGACGTACGGCTACAAGGACGTCGTCACCAAGGTCGCGGGCAATCACAACATCAAATTCGGTGGGGATGTGACGCGCCTCTACTACCTGAGCGAGGCCCCCTACTCCGCGCGGCCGAGCTTTACCTTCTTCAACATCTGGGATTTCCTGAACGACGCTCCCGAAGCCGAAGGGGGAACGTTCGACCCATTGACCGGCGTGCCCACAATCAACCGGCAAGACGACCGCGAAGACCTGTGGGGATTCTTCGTGCAGGACGATTACAAGATCCGGCCCACGCTGACGCTCAATCTCGGCCTGCGTTACTCCTATTACGGATCGATGGCTTCAAAGGAAGGCAATCTGAGCGTGGTGCAGCCGGGGACCGGATCGGGATTTTTCTCCAGCCTTCGCTTGCGCGTCGGAGGCAGTCTCTACCAGCCGCAGAAATACAACTTCGGACCGCAGGTCGGTTTCGCCTGGACTCCCGCGCAGAGCAACGGCCGTGTTGTGCTGCGTGGCGGCTTCGGGCTCAACTACGACGAAGAAGAGATCGCCATCGCCGCCAACGGCATCGGCAACCCTCCGGCGGTGGTTTCGCCGAATTTCTCCAGCCCCTCGCCAGCCACGATCAATCCTGACATTGTGTACAAGGTGCCGAGCGACGTTCACTCGCTGCTCGGTTATCCTCCCAACCCCAACACGATCGTCAGCTATAACTCCAACAACCTGCCCACCACCGGCCAGGTCTCGGTCACCGGATTTCCCCTGAACCTTCCCACCGCGTATCTCTACCACTATTCGCTCGATGCCGAATACAACTTTGCGGGAAACTGGGTGGCTACACTCGGATATCAGGGCAGCACGGGAAGGCACATCATCACGCAATGGAACCAGAACGCCGTGGGCGCGGCCAATGGAATCCCGCTCAACCCGATCGTCGACAGCGTCGATTTTTACGGAAACGAAGGCTACTCCAACTACAACTCGATGCTCGCGACCCTGAAGCGCAACTTCTCGCGCCAATTCAGCGCCGACATCGAGTACACCTGGGCGAGGTCGATGGACACCGGATCGCAGCCGTATTACGAAGATCCGTATCCGTACAACCCCGCCCTCGCGTACGGCCGTTCCGATTTCAACATCACCGACGCAATGAAGATCTACGGCTTGTGGCAGCCGGTCTTCCGCCGCGGCGGCCAGGACTGGCTCGACAAGGTGGTGGGCGGATGGTCGATCAGCGGCATTCTCAACCTGCACACCGGCTTCCCGTGGACGCCGCTTTACACCAGCATCACCGACGGCAATCTCTATTACTCCGGCAGCGGCTACGGTTCGCTGCGGCCGGCGAGTTACCTTGGCGGCGCGGGCAATGACACCAGCAACAAGGCGTTCGAATCCGCGCCCAACTCGCCCAACCTGAATTACTCCCGCGGCGGCCTGGCGTACTTTACCGTCCCGACCTACACGACCGTGACGGCTTCCTTCCCGGCCGAGTATCCGGCACCCCAGGCTCCCGGCGTGGCACGCAACTCCCTCGACGGTCCGAATTATCGCGATCTGGACGCGACGATCACCAAGGCGTTCGGCCTGCCGAAGATGCCGGTGCTTGGCGAGAACGCCGCGTTCGAGATTCGCGCCGACGCCTTCAACCTCTTCAACACGGTGAACCTGAACGTGGGAAGCATCGCCAACTCCATCACCGCGCCGAACTTCGGCCAGGCCACAGCGGCTCTCGGTTCGCGCATGATCGATTTGCAGGCAAGGTTCAGTTTCTGAGCGCAATTGCTTTCTGCATCATCGGGCCCCGGACTCTCACTCCTCCTGTGCGGGCAACCGGTTCGTTCGATCACACCGGTTCTCGAAAGAATCAGGGCGCAGCGAGTTCGCCAGGTGGCTTTTTCCTGAAGAAAAAGCCACACCTGAATCGAACCCGAAATGCTTCGTCGTATTTCGAGAACCGGTCGAATCGGCTGCCTGCAATTTGCCGGGCACAGACCAACCCGGGTGAAATGACAAGGACTCTTTTCCCAGGAGCTCAAATGCCGCAGGCAAAGTGTTGTCTTGGGCTGGCGTTGCTTCTTGCATCGGCGGCTGCGGCCGATACGCCCGTTCGCGCGCAGGAGACGGTAACCGTCGATGCGAACGCGCCCACCACGCCTTTTCCCCATTTCTGGGAGCAGATGTTCGGCTCGGGCCGCGCCATTCTAACGCTGCGCGAGAGCTATCGCAACGATCTTCGCGCCGTCCGGGAGGTCGCGGATTTCCGCTACGTCCGCTTCCACGCCATCTTTCATGACGAGCTCGGAGTCTACAACGAGGACGAGCACGGCAACCCTGTCTACAACTTCGCCTACGTCGATCAGGTCTACGACGGGCTGCTGAAGAACGGCGTGAAGCCGTTTGTCGAGATCAGCTTCATGCCGAAAAAGCTGGCCTTCAATCCCGATGCGCTGCATCCGTTCTGGTACAAGCAGAATGTCTCGCCGCCCAAAAGCATGGAGCGATGGGACGACCTGATCAGGCACTTCGTGCAGCACCTCGTCGACCGCTATGGAATCGATGAGGTCGCGACGTGGTACTTCGAAGTGTGGAACGAGCCCAATATCGACTTCTGGAACGGCATTCCCCGCCAGCGTTCCTATTTCGATCTCTATGCACACACCGCGCGCGACGTGAAAAGCGTGAGCGATCGTCTGCGCGTGGGAGGACCGGCGACCGCCGCGGCGGCATGGATTCCGGAGTTTCTCCAATTCACCAGGGACAACCAAGTCCCTGTCGATTTCGTCTCCACGCACGGCTACGCCGACGACACCACGCTCGACTTGTTCGGAAAGAACGAAGACATTCCCATGGACGATCGCGTTTGCAGGGCCGTGGCGAAAGTGCATGACCAGATCAAGGCTTCGCCCGATCCGGATCTTCCCCTCATCTGGTCGGAGTGGAACGTGCAGGGCATGGACAATTCGCGCGACACCACGTTCGTCGGCCCGGCGCTCGCCAACACCATCCGCGAGTGTGACGGCCTGGCGAGCATGATGTCGTTCTGGACGTTCTCGGACGTCTTCGAGGAGCAGGGCCCGATCCCGAAGCCTTTCGTGGGCATGTTCGGCCTGCGCGCCAAGGGCGGAATCAACAAGCCGAGCTACTACGCGTTCGGACTGCTGCACCAGCTTGGAGAAAAGCGGCTGGCGAATCCGTCGCAAGATGTCATCGTGACCAGGAGAGATGACGGCTCGCTCGTCATTGCCTCGTGGAATCTGGTCGACCCCGGTCAGACCGGAAACACAAAGACGATGGATCTGGTCTTCCGCGACGTTCCCGCCGGTGCGCGGGTCTCGATTCAAAGCGTGGATTCAGGCCACGGCAACGTGCTGCCGAAATATGGAGCAATGGGCAGCCCGCTCGATCCCACGCCGCAGCAGGTCGAGCAACTCAATCGCGATACGGCGCTGCCGCCGCCGGAAGAAGCGCCGCTGCGCGAGAATCGCCTCGAGCTGGCTCTCACGCCCAACGCGCTGGTGCTTGTCACGGTTCGTGCGCAGTGAATGCCGGCGCAGCCCTGGGTCCGCGCCGGTATTTCCGATGCGCAGAGGTTCGATGCCGGAGGACAAGGCGCGGATCCTTCGACTGCGTCTGTCCGCCCGCGGCGGACAGACTCCACCCAGGATGACAGTTGCGATTCACGATGCAGACTTCCGCCCGGGAATTACGCCGCCGCGGTGGTCGGGCCGTCGAACTCTTTCAGCCTGGCGCGCAGAAAAGCATCGCTCATGGGCGTCTCGTGCAATACAAGTTCGGCCGACTGGAGGAGCGGGCTCGAGTGGAACCACTGCTGGACAATGTTTTCGCGCAGCAGGTTCAGAATCGCCAGCAGCGACATGCCCTGATGATGGGCCATCCACTCGCGCACCGGCACGGCCTTGCCCGGGTGGAGCGCGTAATCGATCGCCTCGTAGAACCCGAACGCTCCCACGAATCCCGCAGTTGCCATCCGGCGCAGATTCCTGAGCGCTGCCAGAGAGTCCACGCCCAGGGCAAGGAACGTCGAATAGGGCGACACCACCGGTCCGGCGGTCGCGTCGGATTTGATGGCGATCTGCGGCACGCCGTAGGCCTCGTAATGGTAGTCTCCCGCTTCGTTCCTCCTCGCCGCGCCCGACTCCGAGATTCCCCACGGAATCCTGTTGGCTTCGCCGAACTCCCGCTGCACCGCCACGCACGCCGTGAGCGTCTTGGCGATGAGCGTGTGCGGATAGCTGCGCATCCACAGCGCCGGCATCAGGTACTCGAACATCGTGCCTGTCCACGAGAGCAACAGCAGATGCCCGAACGCGGAAGTGTGATCGCGGGCCAGCCTGAACCAGCTTTCCTGCGGCAGGTCGCCGCGCGCCACAGCGATGAACGTGGCGATGCGCGCTTCCGATGCCAGCAAGTCGTAAGTCGCCTCATGCAGTTTCCTGGCGTCCGCATCGTAACCAATGGAAAGCATCCGGCTTCCCGGGTGCACGAGGAAGCAGAACTCCGTCTCTTCGGCTGTCTTCTCTGCCTGCCAGGCGACTCTCCGCAATCCATCCAGCAATGAGCGCAGATTCTCCTGCGCCTTTGCCAGCGCGGCGCGCAATTGTTCCGCCGTGGCCGCCTGCGCGGACTCCGCCGGAATCGAACCCGAGCCGGAGGCGATGCGTCGCTCAAGCCCTCGTGCATGCTCCAGGGCATTCCCGATGGTGAGGCCTTCAATCGGCGAGTCCATTTCCAGCTCAGGCAACGAGCGCAACTCGCCGTACTCGGGAAGCAGCCAGGGAACGTAGTCGGAAAGCAGGGCAAGCATCGAAGCCACCCGGCGCCGGATTTCGGCAAGCCACCATCTTGCGATTTCGTCCCTGATCTCCAGTTCGCCTGCTTTCGACAGCGCCCTTGCAGCCATGGGAATCCATGCGATCCACTCCGCCGCGCTCGCCGTCGAACGGGGAAGGGACAATTTCAGCCTCGACGCGGCCTTGCGATCGAGCGACAGCAAGAGCCTCCAGTGGGCGCGCAACCCGGCAATCAGCGCCGGCGAAAGGAGCGGCCGCTCGCAAAGATCGAGCGCCCCCGCGTGCAGCGTGTACAACGACGCCACAAGATTGCCGCTGTCGACCGAAGAGACCATCCTCGTTCCCACCGCCGCGAGCGTCTGCGTGTCGTACCAGTTGAAGAGGTGGCCGCGATGTTTTTCGAGGCCTGCGATGGTCTCAAAGCTGCGAAGGGTCAGGGATACGAATTCCGGCATCGTCAGGAATCCCGCCTCGCACGCCGCCTGCCGCGCATTCAGCAGCAGCCCCAGATTGGTCGGCGACACCCGTGGCGCCCCGGTGAGCCCCTGTTCCTGCACATTGTCGGGAATCAGGTAATTGTGCCGTTCGCCGCCAAACTGGTTGAAGTATCGCCAGATGCGCAGCGCCTGATCGGTCAGAAAGCTCTGGTCGGCCGGAGCCAGCCGCTTCTGCTCTTCGCGCGGAGGTGCATTCAGCCAGCTTGTAATCGCGTCAGCAAATCCCCAAAGGAGAAGAATCGGCGCGGCAAATCCGATGTGCTTTCCGTGCGGGTGCGCAAGGTACACGAGAATGCCGACGCCGATCGCCACCAGCGGCGTCAGCGCCAGGTAGCGATCCACCGCGGTTCGCCGCCTCGCGTTCGATTCCGCCTCGGCCGCGGTCTCCCACTCGAGCAGCCGCTCGCCGGTGATGAACGCACGCACCAGCGAGCGGATGATGGCGTCGAACGCCAGCAACGTCTGGTGCGGCAGAAAGACGAGATTCAGCAGGGTGAGCAGGAACGCCCGGCCAAAGCCTGCAAATGCCTGGCTCATCGCGCCCTTGCGCGGACTGTCGATGGCGCGCGCCACTCCGAAGACGAGCTGCACGAGCGTGGGAAAGAACAGCAGAAACAGCGCCACCCCGGTCCAGTAGGCCGGCCCGCCGGGCAGCCCCAGCCAGCCTGCCACGAAGAGGATGAACGTGATCGGCTCGACGAGCGAACGGCGCAGATTGTCCAGAATCTTCCAGCGCGAGATCTCCGAGATGGGATTGGGCACGCGGCGTCCCGACTCCTCCTGCACGCGGGCGAAGAGCCATCCCGCGATCTGCCAGTCGCCGCGAACCCAGCGATGCTTGCGGCGCGTGTAGGCGCTGTAGTGCGACGGATAATCGTCGATGAGCTCGACGTCGGTGACCAGGCCGGCCCGCGCATACGCGCCTTCGATCAGGTCGTGGCTGAGCAGCGCATTGCGCGGGAAGCGGCGGTCGAGCACCGCATGGAACGTCTGCACCTCGTAAATGCCCTTGCCGGTGAAAATGCCCTCGCCGTAGAGCTCCTGATAGGCGTCGGAAACCGCGCGCGTGTAGATGTCGAAGCCGCCCTGGCCCGAGTAGATCGACGCCAGGCGCGAGCGCGACGCTGATTGCACCGCGACGCCGATGCGCGGCTGCAGGATTCCGAATCCCTCCGTGACGATCCGCCGCCTGGGGTCGATGACCGCCTGGTTGAGCGGATGCGCCATGGCGCCGATGAGCCTGGCTGCGGTGCCGCGCGGCAGTTGCGTGTCGGAGTCCACCGTGAGCACGTAGCGAATCTGGCCCAGCACATCGAGCCTGCCCGCCTTGATGGGAAAGGCATCGAACTGCCGGAAGAGCAGCTTGTTCAGGTCGAGCAGCTTGCCCCGCTTGCGCTCCCAGCCCATCCAAACGCCCTGCTTGCGGTTGAAGACGCGATGACGGTGCAGGAGCAGGAAAAATCCCCGTTCCTGCGGGGCGTATTTGGCATTGAGCTGATCGATCAGGCGGATGGCAAGTCCGACCAGGGGGTGCGAATCCCGGTCGTGCGGCCGGGTTACCGAGTCGGGCAGGTCAGTGAGCAGCGCGAAGTGCAGATGCGGATCGCGGTTGGCCAGGTAACGAACCTCCAGATCCGTGACCAGCTCGCGGACCTGGTCCTCGTTGATCAGCAGCACGGGCACTGCGACGAGGGTCGTGAACTCGGCGGGAATCCCGTTCCTGAAGTCGAGCTTCGGCAACGGGCGAGGATCGAGGAGCATGGTGATGGTGTTGTTCACCAGGTCCACGGCGCACTGGGATGCCGGAAGAATGAGGAGGAAGGCGACGATGAGGCAATCGAGGAAACTGTATCGCGGCAACGGCGCCAGCAGCAGCGCCGCGATGAAGAAGACGGTGAGCAACTGGATGGCCGTGATGTAGAAGTAATCCGCCTTGCGCCGGGCGAGCTCACGCACCTTCTCCCTGAACGGCGGATGGTAAGAGATTTGCGGCTGCAAACCGGCGAAGCCACGGTCCACAAGGTAGTAACCGACGTGCATCCTGCGCCGCTGTATGCGATCGTTCTCGTCACGATGTTCGGCCGCCCTTCGCGCCAGGTCGATCGCGTTCTGCGCCACGTCCGATTCTGTGCAATCGGAATGCGCGGCAATGAAAGCAACGCGCTTGCGATAGTACTCGCGGCTCTCGAAGTCCATCGCCTCATAGCACCGCGCCGGGTCCTGGCGCAGGATGGAGTCGAAAACGATCAGCGGCTCGATCGTCGGCGCCCAGTCGGTGCTGCCGACTCCGCGCAGGCTGGCCATCCGGGTCGCGATCCGGTTTGGCGCTTGCGGCCCCGCGTTCATCAAAGCTTCCACCTCGTCCAGGATCATCTCCAGCAACGCGAACTTGAGAAATGCGGCGATGTTCCACATCTCGTCCAGATTCAGCGGCTCATGTTCCTGCACCGCACGGACGAAGGCCGTGAACGTGCCGACCGAAAACGGCTCATCGAGCACATCGAAGTACATCCGGCCGATGGTTGCCACGCGCGGTTCTTCTCCGCGCCGGGCATCCACTACGCGCGGCAACCGCGCCACCAGCCTGAGACTCTCAGACACCGCGGCGACGGCCGAGCGCAGCGGGCGCGGATTCTCCCGAATCTGCTGCAATGCGGCGTCGGCGGGCGCGGCCGGGGCGACATCTTTCGGCGACTTTGCCGCCCTGGCGCGCAAATCGTACTCCAGTTGCCGCAGCCTTCTTCGCGCCGCGGCAACGCGCGCGGGAAAGGTGCTGCGCGTCCTGGGCCGCAGAACGACATCCCATCTGGCGGAGGAGCGGGCCGCGTCCCGCAGCCTGTCGAACAGGGTTCCGGGGTTATCCTGGCGTAAATCGTAAATAGGGGAGGAGACAGGGGTCATCGAATTTCACCGGTAATTGGCGGCTTGCATCTCGAACATTTCGGCATAGCGGCCGCCCAACGCCATCAATTGCGAGTGGCTTCCTTCTTCCACAAGCCGGCCGCCCTCGAGAACCACGATCCGGTCGGCCATGCGCACCGTCGAGAACCGGTGCGAGATCAGCAACGCCATCTTGCCGTCGGTCAGCTCCGCGAAACGCTCGAAGACCTCAAGCTCGCTACGTGCATCGAGCGACGCGGTCGGCTCATCGAGGATCAACAGTTGCGCATCGCGCAGGTACGCGCGCGCCAGGGCCAGCTTCTGCCACTCGCCGCCCGACAGATCCACGCCGCTTTCGAACCGCCGTCCCAGCATCTGGCCGTAGCCTTCCTGCAGCCTCGCCACCACTTCCGAGGCCAGGCTTTTCTGCGCCGCGAACTCGATCTCCCGATCGGTATGCGGGACCTCGACGCGGCCCACGGCGATGTTCTCGCGCGCCGTCATCTCGTAGCGCATGAAGTCCTGGAAGATGACACCGATCTCGGCATGGAGACTCTCCAGGTCGTACTCGCGCAGATCGACGCCGTCCAGCAGAATCTGGCCCTCGGTGGGATCGTAGAGACGCGTGATGAGCTTCACGATTGTGGTCTTGCCCTGCCCGTTTTCGCCGATCAGCGCGATGCGCTCGCCGGGTTGCAGGGTAAAGTCGAAGTCTCTCAATACGCGCCGCTCCGTGCCCGGATAGACGAAGGACACATTGCGGAACTCGAATCCCTCGCGGATCGGCGACGGCGCCGGCAGCCCGCCAACTTTCGATTGCACGCGCGGCTTCATCTCGAAGAACGCCAGCAGATCGGTGAGAAACAGCGCCTGGTCCGCCACGCCCGAAAGCGTGGAGAACGCCTGCTGGATGTTGCCCATGGCCTGCATGATGGCGGTCGTGATCAGCGCGAAATCGCCGATGTTGTAACGGCCTCCGATGGTGCGAAAGATGCTGAGCAAATAGGCGGAATAGTAGCCGGCCTGGGCGAGGATGGAGAGCAGACCGCCCCAGAAAAGCCGCCGCCGGCTGAGAGTCACATCTTCGACATAGATGCGGTGCGAGATTCTCTCGAAGCGGCGCGTCAGATACTCGCTGAGGTTAAAGAGCTTCAGTTCCTTGGCTGCTTCCTTGCTGCCTCCTACCTGGCGCAAATAATCCATCTTGCGGCGCATGGGCGTCTGGTGGAAATTCTTGGCGTAGGTGAGAAACGAGAAGTGGCTCTCGCCGAGGAAAGCGGGGATGATTCCGACGACAAGCAGGAGCAGAAGCAGCGGCGAATACCAGAGGAGCACCGCGGAAAAGGCAATGGCGGAGACGGTCTGCTGGATGAGCCGGCCCATCTGCTGGATCATGGCCAGCCGGTCGGTGGCCTGCACCCGCGCGCGTTCCAGCCGGTCGTAGAAAACGGGATCCTCATAGACCGTCACGTCCAGCGCGGCTGCCTTGCGCATCACCTCCACGCTCACATGATGCGTGTAGCGATCGGCGAGAAGATTATCGAAGTAATCGACGGCGCGCGAGAGGATGCCAACAAGAATGGCCAAAGCCGCCTCGCCGGCAACCAGATACCAGAAGTACCAGGGCAGCGGGCGATGAAAGCCAATGTTGTTGATGCCATTGATGATGTAGCGCCCCGCGATGATGCCGATTCCGACCGGCAAGAAGGCCACGACGATGCGGATGGCGAGATTCCAGAAGACGACCGAGGGCCCCGACTCCCACACGAAGCGAAGCACGGGCGGAACGTTTTTCAGTGCGCGGAGCCGGTCGCCCCACGCGCTTCGCGCGCCGTCCGGCGAGTTCGCAGATGCTTCGGCGGGCGAGCCAGCCATTTTCGCGTCGTCGACAGTTGCAGGCATGGGCCCCTTTTACCGATTGCCGGGCAGACGAGTCCGCGAAGCTGCCGTTCCGCGCTCGCGGGATCCGCGCACAGTTCCCGGATCAGCCTCGATCCATCGGCCGCCATCCGGGTCCAGGCAGTCCAGATCGTTATCGCGCGTGTTTTCCGCGTCGGAGTCATGCCGGCCCAAGGCTTGCAAATCGTTCAAAGGAATAAGGCAAACGCCAATGATTCCGGAAAGCGGAAATCTCCTCCAGCGACTCGGGCGCAGTCTGCTGCGCCACCGCGTCTAGCAGTTTCGATGCGAACCTCAACGGCATCGTTGTTTGTGGCAGCAAGGCTACCGGGCGGCGGGCGGCGCGGGCTGATTGGGTTGAAAGCCGGCGACCTCCATGCCGCGCTGCGCCTCGGGATTCCTCATGAACGTCTCCCAGACAAGTCCCGTGCGCGCGTTCTCGGCCATGATCATGATAATGCCCGTGTCGATCCCGACCACGTCGCTGTCGTACCAGTCGGTGAGCGGGTTGAAGGCGTCGACAAAGCCGTAGCGGCACCACGCCTTGGGATAGTGCTCGCGAATGGTGTGCAGCACGCGCATCGTCGCCGCGGGCAAAAACGGCAGCGAGCCGCCCGCCGCGGCCGGGACGACGGTTCCGTCGATCGGTCCCATGGCCGGCGGACCGCCCCACACCACATAACCCTTCGCCGAATCCGACGCCGTAATCCCCCACAGCGCGTTGCTGAAGTCGGGAAACCGCTCGCTCAGCTCCAGGCAGAATCGCCGGTGCACGTCGGTGGCGATCACCGAGTTCTGGAAATAATCCGTGTAGCGGTCGTGCTTGCCGCGGAAATCGAACCACGCCTGGGAGTACTGGTGGATGAACAGCGGCGCGTACCAGCCGATGTAGCGCAGCCCGTCGTATTCGAACCAGGTGCGCTTCCATGCGAACCACGCCTCGCTGTGCAGCGGGTGCGATTGCGATCCCATCCCCATCAGGTACATCATCATCAGTTCGCTGTAAAAATCCCACTTGTAGGGCAGAAAACCGGACTCCGGCGTCCATCCATGCGGCAGCAGACTGGTGTCCTCCGAAAGCCACGTCCAGTCCACGCGATCGAAGATCGCATGAGCCAGGT
>JASHQQ010000101.1 GCA_030039035.1 Acidobacteriaceae bacterium
GAGAACCAATTGTCGATGATGAAGCCGTCCCAGCCGCGCATGTTGATCCCGTCGCCCTGGTTATAGGCGATTTGGCAGTGGCGGACGCTGAAGCACCAGATGCAGTCGAAATGCGCGCCGTCGCCGGTGAAGTGCGCCACCTGGCAACGCTCGATGCGGAAGCTGTCTTCACGTTCGTACTGGTTGCGGTCGGTCATCATGCCGTGAATGCCGGCGCCGAGCTGGCCGCCCTCGAGCGAAAGGCCGTCGATGGTAGCGCCGCGCGCGTCGGTCAGGTTCAGCAGGCATTTGGATCCGGCGCCGGCCAGCTTGAGCACGCTGCCGCCGCCCCGGCCGTAGTTCCATGCGGGAATGCCGGTCAGCGCCGTGCCGCCGCGCACGTGGAGCTCGTGGGTGAGATAGACGCCGGGCGGCAGAAATACGCAGCCGCTTACTTCGCCCGCGGCGTCGAGCGCTTTTTGCAGCGCCGCCGTATCGTCGGTTTTGCCGTCGCCTTTGGCGCCGAGCGCCCGCGCATCGAGCATGGTGCCGTGCGCGCCCGCCTGTGCCGGCGAAACCAGCGAAGCGGTCAACAACGATGCTCCACCGAGCAGCGCACTGCGCGCGACATTCCGCCGGCTCATTGCATCCATATCCGGCCCCCGGAGATTGCCGTGGCAATTTTACCGGATGTGGCGGCGATTGCGGCGGACACAAGCGGCTGATAGAATCCTGCTGCTCCCGGCCAAATGCCAAGGTCAATCACTACCGTTCTTGCGGGCTTCCTCGGTGCCGCCTTTCTTTACGCGGCCGTGTTTCTCTATGAAGACGAGGAACGCAAGATCCAGAACAAGCTGGAAGAATACTGGCTGAAGGTCGATGACTCTCGCATCCGGTATTCCTCCGCCGCCGGCCGGTTCATTCGATCGGTCGCCTCGCTGACAACACGGCTGCTCAACCGGCTGTTCGGCCCCCGCTTCGTCTCCTTCCAGGCCCTGTTCATGTCAGCCTGTCTGGCGATTGCAAGCACATGCGTATTCCTGACGCTTGGCGAAGTGCTGTTCTTGATCCTGTATAGCCGCTTCGAGTTAATTCCACATATCTTCCTGGTCAGGTCCTGCTTCATCGCTTCGGTAATTGCATTCGCTGCGTTGCCACTGCTGATCCGGCCGGCCGCTTTGCGCCCCTATTTATCTTTGGCGCTCTTGATCGCGGCAATCATTGCGATGCCGCTGATCCCCCAGAGCACCGCGGGGTGGGCGCACACATTCTATCCGCGATTGCCCGTAGAGGAAGGCGGGGAATTTCAGCAGCAGGTGGGGCTGGCGTCGGATTATGTCATCGCCTTCGTAACACTCGTGATCGCGCTTGTTTCCAGCACCATCTTCTTGATTCTTACCCGGTATCTCCTGCGCTGGGTCGCATCGAGCAGACACGCGTTCCTCTCCTGCATGGTGCTGGTTTTCAATCTCGCGCTTTCCGTTGCGCTGGTCGTCGTGCCGCCTGGTGTCCTGGGTCAATTCCATGACCCCATATTCGATCCCATTCAACCGGCGGGGCTCGACATTGGCGGGTCGAACCTCGGCAATGCGGTAGCCGCGTGCTTGTTCTTCGGTGCCGGCCTGCTCTTCGGATTGCATCACTTGTTCTGGCCCGTTATCAGTCGAGCCGTATACGCGATGCAGGGTATCGGCATTGCGCGCCGGCGAAAGCTGTTCTCGAGCATCGGCGGTTCCCTCCTGGCTTATTCGGGCATAAGTCTGCCTGCATCCGTGAAGGAGGTTCTTCAAATCTTGATCAGCCGCTAGATGGGGCCCGTGCTCCATGATCTCGCGGGCCTTGGATCGCGCAGATGTCCGATGCCTTCCGGGACCCCGGCAAGCCGCGCTCTTTCAAGACCTCTATTTGCACCAATCGTCTGCGCTTATCCCACCCTTGCGGCAAAAACACAATCGCCGCAAGGATGGGGCACCCAGGACATGTCCGTCTATCGATGGCCGAAGCCGGCTTCGAGGAGAAGCTTGCGCGTAACAGGGCTGAGCTTTGCCCTTGGTTCATCGCCCTGCCCGACGGCCGGGATGACATTTTCGCTCGGGCACGCTTTCGCGGTTGGAGTCAGGTCGCATGGAGTTGCGAGAAAGGCGTGAAGGTCGCCGGATTTTGTATTCACGCCGAAGCCCGCGATCACGCCGGAGTCGTTGATCGCGAATGCGGTGAGAAGTTGGAGCGGCGAGTCGGAGGCGAGCGTATTAAGGTTGTAAACCTTGCCTTCGTGCCACAACACAGCGCTGGGCGTGCCCGAGGCCGGCCCGCCGGCCGAAATCGAGGCGCCGACCACGTCTCCCTGATTGTTCATGCCCAGGCCGGCGCCGATGACATCGCCCGGGAGCAATGGCAGCGCCTGCATGCCCCATTCACGGGTCCACAGAAAAGGCAGGGCAGTCTTGTTCCCGGCGATTGCCGCAATGCCAGAAACCTGGCCCTCGTTGTTGATCGCGAAGGCGACGGTCCCCACTGCTTCCACATCCGGATTGGAAGTTCCTCCGAGACTTCCGAGGTCGTGCACGGTGCCATCGGCGTCCCAGAGAACGGCATGAGGAGTCTCGGTAAACGGAGGAATCACGGTGTTGCCGCAAGTACCCGTCCCGCCCACGGCCTGGCCCAGATCGTTCAGGCCCAGCGCCACGCCGACGGTGTCGCCGGGAAGAGGATGAAGCTCACGCATGGTTCCCTGTGCGGGGTCCCAGATCACGGCTTCAAAGTCGAAGCGCTGAGGACCTGTGCCATTGACCGAGGCTTTTGTCCGGCAGTCCGGGTCCTGATGGCTGTTCTCGGCATAACCTGCTATCTCGCCCCAGTTGTTGATCGCGCCGTATGAACCGTTGGCGCCGCCCAGCGTGGCGAGGGGAGTCATCACGCCGTCCTGCCACAGAAACGGCAGACAAGCGAGCCCGGTGCCATAGCCACAGAAGTTTTCGTCGCTTTTGGCTTTCGCTTCCGCCTGACCCATGATCTGGCCGAAGTCGTTGGCGCCGCCGGCCTGGCTATTTCCCCCGCCCAGCCCCGGCTGGCTGATGTCGAGCATCGACCCGTTGTACCAGATCACTGCGTGTTGCGCCCCGCCGGTTACGGTATTGAGCCCGGTCACCAGACCATAATTGGTCACGCCAATCGCCTGGGAAAATGGGCTATTGACGGGACCGAGGTCGGTGACGCCGAAACGGGGCTGGCCGGCCGCTGTCGCAACGGCGGCGGCAAAGCTGCAGGCTGCGATCGTTGCCGGGAAGGTTTTCAGGGCTGTGCCAATATTGAGTTTCATGACGGTCTCCTTGTGATGTGCCGAGTCAGAGGGTTGCGGTGTTGCGGATGCGGGCGAGCAGGGAGTTGAGGCATATGAGTTGCGAGCCATCGTCGCCCTGCAGCCGGTGCAGTTCGCCGGAGTTGATCCACTCCTCGAGCGCGGAGCGGTCGAAGTTGGAGATGACCTGAAGGTTTTCGAGCGCGACCACTTCGGATTCGGCGTCGCAAGCAGGGCAGCGCGCACGAGTGGAGCTGCGGCCACGAAGCAGCAGGAGCGAATCGGACTGGATGGTGATTTTGGTCTGCTTTGTCATTGCGACCTCGTTTCAGCGCATTCAGCGGGCTGAAACGAGGGCAGATTGCTCGCGAGGGCGGAGAAATGTCCTTCCAGACGGTCTGAAAACTTCTGATAATTTCTCGCAAGGCTGCAAGCAATTGCAGACACTCGGGTTGCGGAGGGCGAAGGCTCGCGCCGGAATTAGGCCCGCACTTGAATCCCGTGTTACATTGGCTGTCTCTGCGCAGAGCCGGAAGGTGGAGGAACTCCTTGGCGGAGACGCAAAGGCTCAAAGAACTCTATGAATTTGGCCCTTTTCGAGTGGATCCCGAGAAGGAAACCCTGCTGCGGGCCGGCGAGCCGGTTCCACTGACTCCGAAGACATTCCAGATCCTGCTGGTCCTTGTGCGGCACAGCCGGGAGATCGTCACAAAAGACGATCTGCTGAAGACTGTTTGGCCCGACACATTCGTCGAAGAGGCGAACCTGAGCCGCAACATCTTCATGCTCCGCAAGGCGCTCGGGGAGAGCCCGCAGGATCACAAATATATATTGACCGTTCCCGGCAGAGGCTACCGGCTGGCGGAGAATGTGCGGCTGGTGCCGGACGAGGAGTTCAGCCTGGTTGCTGCGAATCGCCAGAAGGTGGAGGTGCAGGTCACCGAAAAGCTGTCCCTGAAATGGCTGGTTGCGGTGGCTGCAGTTGTCGTGATTGCGGCCGCGGCAGCTTTGTGGAGGGTCTTCGAGCATCGGCCGGCATTGACCGCAAGAGACACCATTGTGTTGGCCGAGTTTGCCAATTCGACCGGCGATCCCGTCTTCGACGACACGCTCCGGCAGGGTATGGCGGTGCAACTGGAACAGTCGCCCTACCTGAGTCTGGTGTCGGAAGATCGGATCCGCCACACGCTGTCGCTGATGGGAGAGCCCGAGGATGCGCGCCTGACGCCGAAGCTCGCGCGGCAGGTTTGCGAGCGGCTCGGCAGCGCCGCCGTGATCGAGGGCTCGATTGCCCGGATCGGGACCCGTTATGTGCTCGGCCTTCACGCCACGAATTGCTCCACAGGCGAAACCGTGGATGACGAGCAGGCGCAGGTCGCAAAAGAGGAGAACATCCTCGGGGCCCTGACTCAGATCGCGGGCAAATTCCGATCCCGCGCCGGAGAATCGCTGGCCACCGTGCAGCAATACGCCACTCCGCTCGCCGAAGCGAGCACACCGTCGCTCGAAGCTCTGAGAGCGTACAGCGCTGCCTGGAAGATCGCCTTCTCGAATCCCCAGGAGGCCATTTTGCTGCTCGAGCGCGCCATCCGGGTCGATCCCGGTTTTGCCATGGCCTGGTCGCTTCAAGGGCGGATTTATGCCGACTTGTGGGAGTCTGTGCTTGCGCGGCAGAGCATGAGCAAAGCATATGAACTGCGCCAGCGCGCCAGCGATCGCGAGCGCTTTTTCATCGAGGCGCATTACGAAGATGGAGTGGTGGGAGATCTCAAGAAAGTGCAGGAGACCTGCGGATTGTGGGCCCAGACCTATCCGCGCGACGCGGTGCCTCACAACGACCTGGCATGGACTGACCAGGAACTCGGCAGGTATGACGATTCCGTACGGGAAGCGAACGTCGCCGTTGATCTCGATCCGGATTTCACACCCGGATATAACAACCTGGCGTGGGCTTACGTGTTATCGGACCGCCCCGAGGACGCGGAGAAGACGCTCGAACGAGCCGCGGACCGCAAGCTCGAAATGCCCGAGATGCTGGTGATGCGCTACTACATCGCCTCCCTGAAAGGAGACCGGGCCGGAATGGAACAGGCCGCCGCGCAGGGCCGGGGACTGTCCGAAGCGGAAGACTGGCTTGCCTATGAGCAGGCTACGGCGCTGGCATTCTCCGGTCGCCTGAAACAGGCGCAGACGATGTTGCGCCGTGCGGTGCAATCATCCCGGCAGGCAAATCAGCCGGAGAGGGCCGCGATGTACGAGGCCGGAATGGCGGTGCGCGAAGCATTCTATGGAAAGGCCACCGGGGCGAAGCGGGATGCGCTGGCCGCGCTTGCTCTCTCCCATGGGCGGGACGTGGAATGGGGCGCTGCGCTGGCCGATGCTCTCTCGGGGGACTTCCCCGATTCGCGGACTCTGGCGGCCGATCTCGAGAAGCGTTTCCCCAACGATACATTCGTTCGAGCGATCTACCTGCCCGAGTTGCGAGCGCTCGCCGCCCTCCATGACAGGGACCCGGCAAAAGCGGTAGAGCTGCTCGAAGCCGCCACGCCGCTCGAGTTGGGCGTGCCAGGGAGCTGGTCAGCCTTCTTTGGAAGCCTCGATCCGGCGTACCTGCGTGGCGAGGCGTATCTGGCCGGCCATCGGGGTTCCGATGCGGTCGCCGGATTCCGGAAGGTGCTCGCTCACCCGGGGATTGTATTCACCAATCCCGTCGGTGCGCTTGCCCGTTTGCAGTTGGCCCGGGTTTACGCTCTCATGGGAGACAAGGAAAAAGCCAAATCCGCTTATGAAAAGTTCCTCGCGCTGTGGAAGGATGCCGATACCGATATCCCGGTGCTGATGGCAGCACGGCGGGAAAACGCGGAGATCGGGATGCCGAACCGGTAAAGCGGCGGCGCGGAATCACCAGGATTCCGGCCTTCCTGCCATTTATTTCTGTACATACAGAAATTTCTGATACAATGAACACATGGAATTGAGCGATGCCGCCCGGGAATTCATCCTCCACTGGGGCGAGATGGGCGCGAGGTGGGGCGTCAATCGCACTGTTGCCCAGGTGCATGCCCTTCTCTACCTTTCGCCACAGGCCCTGACCGCCGAAGAGATCGGCGAGGCGCTGTCGGTGGCGCGTTCCAACGTGAGCACGAGCCTGAAGGAACTGCAGAACTGGAACCTGGTGCAGGTCGAGAGCCGCATCGGCGACCGGCGGGATTTCTTCAGGACCTCCAGCGACGTCTGGACGCTGTTTCTGACGGTCGTCGAGCAACGCGTCGAGCGCGAGATCGTTCCGACCCTGGAGATGCTCAACCGTTGCGTGGCGACAGCCCGGGGCGGGGGATCTTCGCAAGCGGTAGTCCGGTCGCGGATTGCCGCCATGCGCGACTTCCTCGAGGAAATCCACGGCTGGTACTGCCAGGTGCGGAAGCTTCCGGCGCCGGCGCTTCGCTCGCTGATCGGGATGGGCAGCGGTATCACGCGCATCCTGCCAAAGGCCGGCAGAAGGAGGCTCGACTGAAATGAACGCAATTCTGGAACTGGATTCGGCAACCACGCAGGGCAACACGGAAGAACCCTTTCAGCGCTATTACGCGGAAGCCGGCCCGGATTACGCCGCGTGGAGTCCCAATTACAACATGCACTTCGGATTCTTCCGCCGGGGCATGAATCCGTTCAGCCGCGAAGCGATGCTCGAGCAGATGAATGTCGAAGTGCTCGATCGCCTTCGTCTCGATCCGGCGGCCAGGACGCGGGTCCTCGATATGGGCTGCGGTCTGGGCGCATCGCTGCGCAGTTTCGCCGCCCGGCTGCCCTTTGCCGATCTTTACGGAATCACGCTGGTCCCGTGGCAGCTCGAGCAGGGCCGTTCCCTGAATGAGCGGTGCTCCGAAGCCAAATCGATCACGCTGCTGCCCGGCGATTATGAGCGGACCGGTCTGCCTGGCGAGTCATTCGACGCCGTGTATGCGATCGAAAGCAGTTGCTACGGCGCCGGATCGGGCAAATCCGCCTTCCTGCGCGAAGCCCACCGATTGCTGCGCCCTGGTGGCCGCATCGGTGTAGCGGACGGGTTTGTCGGGCGCGGCTCGTGGCGCGGCCCGCAGAAGGCAATCTGCAAAAAGCTCACGGAATGCTGGGTGATTGAGACGTTGGGAGACATTGAGGAGTTCAAGAGCGAACTCCTTCGCGTTGGATTCCGCGACATCGTAGTTGAGGCGGCGCAATGGCGCGTCGCGCCTTCGTTTCTTCATGTTCCCTGGGTCACGCTCAAGTTCCTGTGCACGGCCGTATGGGGCCGGCGCAGGATGACACGCGCCCGGTGGAACAATGTTCTGGCTCCGATCCTGCTGCCCTTAATCAGCCAGCCGGTTGGGCCGGTGGGCTACTACATCGTCTCCGCTTTGCGGAATTGAACGGTCGTGTGAGGATCAGGGGCCCAGCACGAACTCGGCGGAAGCTGGGTCCTTTCAAATCCTGTTACGGCACACGGTACGTTGCTTGCGCCACGGCGCTTTCAGCGTAGCCTTTGGCGATGGCGACGGCCTTGATCGTTTCGGTCTTGTCCACCGCGATCGGCACGGTGTACTTCTTCGAGGCGGCCGTCGGCTTCTCTCCGTTGGTGGTGTAGTAGATGGTTGCACCGTGCGTGGCGTCGGTGAGGGTCACTTTCTGCGCCGTCGAATCGGCGGTCTCGGATCGCTGAAAGACCGGCGTGGCCGCGGTTGCCGACTTGATGGTCAACGTGCCATCGACAAAGGTGAAGGCGTAGTTCTCGGCCGTCAGCGTGCCCTGCATGATGTCGATCGGGTAGGTGCCGATCGGCGAGCCGATATGCGCCGTCGTGGTTTCGACGGGCGCGCCGGTCAGCACCGCTGTGGTTTCGCCGTTTACGAATCCCGTGGCCGTCCAGGTGAACTTGGGCGGCGCCTTGTCCAAGTCCACGCTCGCGTTGTTGGCCGTAATGGTGAGCGGAGCCTTCTCGATGAACAGCGTGCCGGGGACGAAGAAGAACGAGTAGTTAGCCGCGGAGAGCGTTCCCACGGATACGTCGATGTCGTAGTCGCCCCACGGGTAGTACTTGTCGGCTGTCGTGCTCAGCGCCGGGCCGCCGTGGAGGGCGGTCGCGGCCGTGTCGCCGTTGACGAAGCCGTCATAGGTGTAGGAGAAGTGCGGGTCCGCGCCGCCGTATGTGCGCTCGGCGCTGTCGCCGATCACGGTAAGGACAGCCTTGTCGACGACGAAGGTGACGCTCCCCGATGCCGTTGTATAGTCGGTCTGGTTGGTGGGAGTGAACGTGACCGACAGGGTGTGCGTGCCGGCGGCCAGCTTGGTTCCCGAAACCGGCGAATAGGCAAACGTGCCGGCGACGGTTATCCCGCTCACTGTCGCGGTTGCGTTGAGCTGGGCTGAGCCCAGAACGGCGGGATAAGTGCCCGGCGCCGGCGTGCTCCACTTGATCAGCGGCGTGGCGCGCTGCGCCGTGCCGCTCACAGGGATATCCACATCGACGACGGCGTTGTTGAGTGGGTTCTGGAAGTTGAGCACCGCCGAGCCGGTCGCAGTTCCCGGCTGCGTGGGCTCAAAGCTGATATACACCGTGCAGGATTCGCCCGGCTCGAGCGGCGAAGGGTTGCTGGGGTACTTCACGATGGGGCATTCCGAAGCCCCGCTGACGAGGTCGAAATTCGCGGGGACGCTGGGATTGCTTCCAACCTTGAAGACCTCCCAGTTGAAGTTGGCGTTGCCCACGTTGGCCACGGTCACCGACTTCGGGCTGTCGCTGCTGGTGGCGCCGACGTTGGTGCTGGCGAAAGCCAAAACGGGAGCGTCGGCAAAGTCGGCCTTGGTCACGGCCGAGTTCTCGAAGCCGGCGATATAGAGATTGCCGCCGGCATCGACCGCGATGTTGTTCGTGGAAATGTTGGGGACTACGATCGACTGCACGTAGCTGTTCGACGAAGGCGTCTCCTTGTAGGTGTTGCCGTTGCGATCGCCGAAGTAGACCACGCCGCGTGGATCGACGGCGACCCCCGTTGGACCCACCAGCGCATTGCCAAACGAATCGGTGCCCGAGGCGATGACGCTTTCGGTGTAGGTGAAGTCGGAGCCAAGCGTCTCCTTGAGCACGCGATCGTTGAGCGAGTCGGCGATGTAGATATTGCCGGCTGCATCCACGGCGACGCCGCGAGGAGTACTTAGAGCGCTGGTGTTGATGACGCTCTGAACATATCCGGTTGCGTTCCAGGTGAATTCGTAGAGCCTGTTATCGCTGGTGACGGCGTACAGGTTGCCCTGTCCATCGGCGGCCACGGCGTACGGCCCATTCAGCCCGGTAGCGACAACCGTCTCCGCATAGCCGCTGGATGTGGGCAGCTCGCGGAAGATCTTGCCTCCATCGTAGTCGGCAACCACCAAAGCACCGGCCGGATCCACGGCGAGCCCAAATCCATCCTCGATGTTGGGAAAGCTCAGCTTGGTCTGGGTGTACCCGGCGGCCGAGGGCGTCTCTTTGTAAATTCCCTGCATGCCGTCGTTGTTTGCGCCGGTATCGGACGCATAGACGTTGCCCTGCCCATCGACAGTAACGCCGAAAGGCGAATCCAGCGCCGCAGCCTTGCTGTTGATGCCGGGGGGGAAGTTGGCGAGCGGGCCCATGCCGGTTCCTGTCAGCCACGCGGTGCCAATGACGGCTCCGGTCGTGGATTTGAGCAGGATCGCGCCAGAGCGCGCTCCCGCGATGGATGGCGTAAAGGTGACGATCATCTGACAGGTGCCGGGCGCATTCCAAAGCTGGCCCGTGTCAGAGCTGCAGGTCCCCGTGCCGGTGTCGACGAAGTCTTTCCCAACCGCGCCCTCGGTGACCACGACAGGGGCTCCCATGTAGCCATCGGTCTGAAACTTGAACTGCAGCAGGAGGGGATTGCTGGTGCTGCCGACCGCGACCTGACCGAAGTTGCCGGTGGCCGAAGTCTCTTCGAGCACGCGGCTGTGGCCGGGATCGGTGATATAGATGTTTCCCTTCGCATCCACGGCCACGCCGCCGGGGGAAGACAAGTTGCTCGTGAGCACGAAGCTCTGGCTGTAACTGTCCCCTTCGTTCGTCTCCTTGTAGATCAGGCTGTCGCCTGCGTCGGAGATGAAGACGTCGCCGTTCGAATCCACGGCGACCCCGTCGGGATCTTTCAGGCTGTCGAACTCGGTGGCGCTCTGGCTGTAACTGCTTGATTCGGGCGTGTCGATCACCACGCGATTGTTTCCGGAGTCGGCAATGTAGACGTTTCCGTTGGAGTCGACGGCCACGCCCTCGGGCTTGTTGAGGATGCTGGCTGTA
>JASHQQ010000102.1 GCA_030039035.1 Acidobacteriaceae bacterium
GGGTTCGAATCCTGCGCGAACGGCTCGATGGCGTCGATTCGTCCGACGCGCGCAACCTGCTGGCGATTGCCGATGCCCTGGTGCGCAAGAGCGTCTGGATCGTGGGCGGAGACGGATGGGCGTTCGACATCGGTTTCGGCGGCCTGGATCATGTTCTCGGCTCGGGAAAGAACGTGAACGTGCTCGTTCTGGACACGGAAGTCTATTCGAACACCGGTGGGCAAATGTCGAAGGCCACGCCGCGCGGTGCCGTGGCCAAGTTCGCCGCCAGCGGCAAGGGCAACGGCAAGAAAGACCTGATCATGGAGGCGGTGAGCTACGGCTACGTATATGTGGCGCAGGTGGCGATGGGAGCCAACGATACCCACGTGATCAAGGCATTCCAGGAGGCCGAGGCGCACGAAGGGCCGTCGATCATCCTCGCCTACTCCAGTTGCATCGCGCACGGCTACGACCTGGTGCACGGGCTCGAACAGCAAAAGCTGGCTGTGCAGTCGGGATATTGGCCGCTGGTGCGCTACAACCCGGCGCTGCGCGACGAAGGCAAAAATCCGTTCCAGCTCGATTCGCGGGCGCCGTCGATCCGCCTCAAGGAATACGCCTATCGCGAGGCGCGGTACACGATGCTGGCGCGCGGTAATCCGGAATTGGCCGCGACGCTTTTGAAGGAAGCGCAGGACGATGTGGAGCGGCAGTGGCGCGTGTACTCGGCGCGCGCGGCCATGCCCGGCCGCGGAGAGACACCACATATCGCTCCGCAGGAAAAACCGGAAGACAATACGGTTGCCGCACTCGCAGGAGGCGACGAATGATCGACTTCGCAACGCAATATCTTGGCCTGAATCTGAAGGGCCCGATTGTGGTTTCGTCCACGCCGCTCTCTGGGACCGTGGAGAACATTCGACGGATGGAAGAGGCCGGCGCGTCGGCCGTGGTGCTGACTTCGCTTTTCGAGGAGCAACTGGCGCTCGAATCCAGAGCGCTCGACGATGATCTTTCGCGCGGCACCGAATCGTTTGCCGAATCCCTGGGCTATCTGCCGGACTTCAACGACTACCGCATGACGAACGAGTCGTACCTGGGCTTTCTGCGCCGCGTGCGGACAGTGGTTGGAATTCCAATTCTGGCCAGCCTCAACGGAGCAACAAGCGGCGGCTGGATACGCTACGCAAAGGATATCGAAGAGGCGGGCGCGGACGCGATCGAGTTGAACACGTATGCGCTGGCCACCGATCCGGCGCAATCTTCTGCCCGGATTGAACGTCAACTGTTGCAACTGGTCGACGGTGTTTGCCGCGCGGTGAAAGTCCCGGTCGCGGTGAAGCTGTCACCTGCGTATACCAGCTTGCCGCACCTGGCGGCACGTCTCGAGGAAGCGGGCGCCCGCGGCATCGTGCTCTTCAACCGTTTTTATCAGCCGGATTTCGATATCGAGACACTCGAAGTTCGCCCCACGCTGCACTTTTCCACGCCTTCGGAGCTCCTGTTGCGGCTGCACTGGGCGGCGATCCTCTTCGGTCATCTGAACATCGACATCGCGATCTCCGGCGGCGTTCATTCCGCCGAAGACGTGATCAAGGGGATTATGGCGGGCGCCAGCGTGACCATGATGGCTTCGGCGCTGCACATTCACGGCATCGAACACCTTGGCCGCGTGCTCGCGGACATGGAACACTGGCTGGAGAAGCGCGAGTACGCGTCGGTGATCGAGATGCGCGGCTGCCTGAGCCGGCGCTCGGTGCCCGACACCTCGCCGTACGATCGCGGCAATTACATCAAGACGCTCAGCTCCTACAGCCTGCGGCAGACGGTGGCCGCTTTCTAGGATATGCCGCGAATCACGATTCGCAAAGGAGGCGCAAGACCGTTTGCTCGAGCAGGCGGCACGCCTCGGGCAGCGCACTGTCGACTGCTGCGCTGAAGCGCTCGCCCATTTCGATCGAGCCGGCGCCGACGGTGAGCAGGCTCGCCGATTGCAGCGCGGAACCGTAGAGCCCGTGGGCGAGCGCAAGCAATTCCGGCGCGCCGAGGTGGTGCGCGCCCGGTCCGCGGTCGTCGTTGGAGGGTGAAACCGGAACGAGCTCGACGCAGCCCGGTGCCGACGCGATCGAGACATCAACAAAGATGACTGCCCGGGCGCGGGAAATATCATCGGCAAGCTCGGGTGCCCATTGCTGGCGTGCAATTACCTGCACGCGCGGGTCGCTTTGGAATCGCTCATGAGCCCATAAAGCGAGCCACGGTCCTACGCCATCGTCGCCGCGCAGCGTATTGCCGCAGGCGAGGATGAGACAGCGGATGGGAAGAATACTCATTGTTCTCAGCAGGTGAAGCCGGGTTCACCCTCTCGGACCATGGGCAATTCTGTTTTCTGGCAACCGTTGTGCTTTATCCCCGGTCCCAAATCAAGGACCGGGGCACCCACGATGCATTCTGGCCTGGAATACGGTACCGGGGGCACCCGTTTCACATAACAATAGATTCACAGGCGCCCCATCCTCGCGGCATTGTTGTCTTTTGCCGCAAGGGTGGGACGGACGAATTCACATCCCGGCAAGGCTACCTCACGAGCCGGTCGACCACTTCGCCATCAGGCGAAAGCAGCGTGAGCGCCAGCGGCATCTGCCCCACCGCGTGCGACGAGCAGCTCAGGCACGGATCGAAGGCGCGGACGACGGCTTCAACGCGATTGAGAATGCCTTCGGTGAATCTGCCGTCTTTCACGTAGTGGCGTGCGGTCTGCAGAACCCCCTTGTTCATCGCCGTGTTGTTCTGGCCGGTGGCGATGACGAGGTTGGCCCAGGTGATGAGGCCGTTCTCGTCGACCTTGTAATGATGATTCAGCGTGCCGCGCGGGGCCTCGGCCTGTCCCGAGCCTTCGAGGCGATTCACCCCGGCGGTGGCGCGAACATGCTTGTCGAGGATGAGCGGGTCGTTGAGCAGGTGCTCGATGCGCTCGATGCCGTAGAGGATCTCGATCAGGCGCGCGTGATGATAGTGAAAGGAACCGTGAACAGGGCCGCGGGCAAGCTGCTTGAACTCCACAAGCTCCCTGTCGGCCAGCGTTGTGCCCATGGATCGCGCGATGTTGAGCCGCGCCAGCGGGCCGACGCGATACGTGCCCTCCGGATAACCAAGCGGCTTGTAGTAAGCGAACTTGGTATAGCTGTAGGGCTCGACGGCTTCGCCGATGACCTCGGTGAACCGGCTGGCCAGAATGCCGTCTTCGACGATGCCGCCCTGCTCATCGATGAGGCGCAGCGCGCCGACCGTAAACTCGATCGACTCATCCTCGTTGATCAGGCTCATGAAGTGCGAGGGAAAGTTGGCGAAGACGGCGATTTCCTCGCGGAAGGTGTCGGCAACCTGCTTGTACCCGTCGAGCGCGAGCGTGATGTTGGCGTAGGCCTCGGGGATCATGGCCAGGATTTCGTCGCGCCTGGCGACGGTCAGAGGCTCGGTGACACCGCCGGGGACGACCCACCCGGGATGGATGCGCTTTTTGCCCAACAGCTCGATGATGTGCTGCCCGAAGCGGCGCAGCCCGATGCCCGCGCGACCGAGTTCGGGCCGGGCGGCGGCCACGCCGAAAATGTGGCGCGTGGCCGGATCGGAGTCCATGCCGAGAAGCAAGTCGGGCGACGAGAGATAGAAGAAGCTGAGCGCGTGCGACTGGATCATCTGCGCGAGATTCAACATGCGCCGCAGGAGCGCCGCGGCGTGAGGAATGCGCACCGACATGACGGCTTCGCAGGCGCGCGCCGAGGCGATGAGATGGCTCACCGGGCAAATCCCGCAGATGCGCGCCATGAGGCTGGGCATCTCGTAAAACGGCCGGCCCTCGGCAAATCTCTCAAAGCCGCGAACCTGGGTGACGTGGAAGTGCGCGTCCTGGACCTCGCCGTTATAGTCAAGCCGGATGGTGATTTTGCCGTGGCCTTCGAGGCGCGTGACGGGATCGATGACGATGGTCTGGCTCTTGCCGTCCGGTCCGGTTTGCGATTGGGCGCCGATCGTAATTTCCTGGCTCATGATTCAGGCTCCAAACCGGGTGAGGGCCGAAACATCCAGCTCCGCCCCGGCGGCGAGCGCGGTGAGCGCGGAATGAAAAGTGTCGGCCGAAGGCGGGCAGCCCGGCAAAAAAACGTCGACCTTGACGAACTCGTGAATGGGCCGCACCTTGCGCAGCAGTTGCGGCACAATGACGCAAGGAATCTGCGCCTGGGCGCTGGCGTTCTCGATGTAGGCGCGATTGAGAATCGCCTCCGGACCGATGGGATTGCGCATGGAGGGAACGTTACCGGCGACCGCGCAGTCGCCCATGGCGACGAGCGTTCTGGAGTGCGCGCGAATCTTGCGGATCTTCTTTTCGTCGTCGACCGAGGCCACGGCGCCTTCGACGAGCGCGATGTCGACATCGTCGGGAAACTGCTTGGCATCGACGATGGGGCTGTAAACGACGTCGACCAGCTCGGCCAGCGCCAGGAGCCGCTCGTCCATATCGAGGAACGACATGTGGCAGCCGGAACATCCATCGAGCCAGGCCGTCGCCAGTTTGAGTTTGCTCATCGCGCCTCCCGCATCAGGTTCAGGTTGACCAGGAAATCGGGGTACTTGGGATGCCCCGAGCCGATCTTGCTCTTGTCGAAGAGCGCGCCCGTCGGGCAGACCTGAACGCATTTGCCGCAGCGTGTGCAGCTCGAGCTGCCCCAATCCTGATTGAGATCGGTAATCACCAGGGAGTTGATGCCGCGTCCCGAAACATCCCACACATGCGCGCCCTCGACCTCGGCACAGACCCGCACGCAGCGCGTGCAAAGGATGCATCGATTGTGATCGGCGGTGAAACGCTCGTGCGAGGCGTCGACCGGAAGCTCGGGATAGCGATACGGAAAACGGATATGCGTGACTCCCTGCTGCTGCGCCAGGGTCTGCAGCTCGCAATGGCCGTTGGCGACGCACACCGAGCAGATATGGTTGCGCTCGGCGAAGAGCAGCTCGAGGATGGTGCGGCGATGGCGATTGAGCCGGTCCGAATCGGTAATCACCGACATGCTTTCAAAGACGGCGGTGACGCAGGCGGGCTGCAGCTTGTTGCTTCCCTTGATCTCGACCAGGCACAGGCGGCAGGCGCCCACTTCGCTCAGGCCGTCAAGATGGCAGAGCGTGGGAATGTCGATGTTGTTCTCGCGCGCCACTTCGAGGATGGTCTGGCCGCGGCGCGCGCTGATTTGGTGGCCGTCGATTTCGAGCGTCTTGACGTCGGCGTCGTTCATGCCATCACCTCCGCGGGAACCTGCATGGAGCAGACGCCGGCAGGGCATCGTTTGTGCACGATGTGCTCGATGTACTCGTCGCGGAAGTACTTGAGCGTGCTCAGGACCGGGTTGGGCGCGGTCTGGCCCAGGCCGCAGAGGCTGCCTTCCTTGACGGTGGCGCAGAGGTCTTCGAGCAGCGCGAGATCGTCCATGGTGGCGCTGCCGTCGCAGATGCGCGTCAACAGCGTGTACATCTGCGCCGTGCCGGCGCGGCAGGGGATGCACTTGCCGCAGGACTCGGTCATGCAGAACTCGATGAAAAAGCGCGCCACGTTGACCATGCACGAGGTGTCGTCCATCACGATCATGCCGCCCGAGCCCATCATGGAGCCGACACCGATCAGAGCGTCATAGCTGACGCCGATGTCGAGCATATCGGCGGGGATGCAGCCTCCGGAGGGTCCACCGGTCTGCACGGCTTTCAAGGTGTGGCCGTCGGGCACGCCGCCGCCGATCACTTCAATAATGTGCCGCAGTTTGATGCCCATGGGAACTTCAACCAGACCGGTATTGTTGATCTTTCCGGTGAGCGCGAAAACCTTCGTGCCCTTGCTGCGCTCGGAGCCGATGGAGGCGAACCACCTGGCGCCCTTGCGGAGGATGGGCGCGATGTTGGCGAAGGTCTCGACGTTGTTGATGAGCGTAGGCTTGTCGAACAAGCCGCTGACAGCCGGATATGGCGGTCGCGGCCTGGGGGTTCCGCGCTTGCCTTCGATGGAAGCGATGAGCGCGGTCTCTTCGCCGCAGACGAAGGCCCCCGCGCCGAGGCGGATCTCGACGTCGAAGTTGAATGTGGTGCCGCCAATCCCGCTGCCCAGCAGGCCGCGGCGGCGGGCGTCGCGAATGCAGGTGGAAAGCCGGGAGACCGCGAGCGGATATTCGGCGCGCACATAGACGAAGCCCTTGCTTGCACTCACCGCGAAGCCGGCGATAGCCATGCCCTCAATGACGCGATGCGGGTCGCTCTCCATCACGCTGCGATCCATGAATGCGCCGGGGTCTCCCTCGTCGCCGTTGCAGATGACGTACTTCTGATCGCCGACGGCTTTGGCGACGGTGCTCCACTTGAGGCCGGTGGGGTACCCGCCCCCGCCACGCCCGCGCAGGCCGCTTTCGGTGATCTGGCGAACCACGTCATCGGGCTTCATCTCGGTGATGGCGGTGAGCAGCGCCTTGTACCCGTCGCGGGCAATGTAGTCGTCGATCTTCTCGGGGTCGATTCTGCCTGAATTCTCGAGTACGATGTGCACCTGCTCGTCGAAGTGCTCGCGCAGGTTGCATTGCAAGCCGGCGACCGGCTCGCCGCCCAGGCCGGCGACGATGCGCTCGCTGTATTCGGCCCTGGAATGCTGATAGAGCACGTGTTCGCGATCCACGAGCACCAGCGGACCCGCCGCGCACAGACCCATGCAGCCGGTGCGGCGCACCAGCACCTTTTTGCCGGAGGCATCGGCCGCCTTTGCCAGGGCGTCTTTCAGCCGGTCGGAGTGCTGACTCAGGCAGCCTGTGCCCATGCAGACGTTGACTTCATGGTCGAAGCTTGCGTTGGCGCCGCGCACCGAATCGGCGATTTGCTCGAGCTCTTCGATGTTCATTCCACCGCCCACCTTTCGAGCTGGTCCATGATCTGTTCGCCGGCGACCTGTCCCTGCAACTCGCCGTCGGCGAGAGCAACGGGCGCGCGACCGCAGGCGCCCACGCAGCGGGCCACCATGAGGCTGATGTTGCCGTCTCTCGTGGTCTGGCCCTGAGCGACGCCGAGCTTCTTTTCGGCCGAGGCGATCAGCTTGTCACTGCCCTTGATGTAACAGGCGGTGCCGGCACAGATGGTGAGCGTGTGCCTGCCCGGCGGCTTGAGGCTGAAGTAGTGATAAAACGTCACCACTCCGTAAGCCTGGCTGAGGGGCACGCGCAGCGACTGCGCCACAAAGCGGATGGAGTCGTCGTCGAGATAGCCGAACGATGACTGGACGGTGTGCAGCGTCTCGATGAGCGCGTGGCGGGCGAAGCCGTTCTTGCGCATGGTGCCGTTTACGATCTTCCAGCGTTTGTCGTCGCTCGGCAGCGGCGGAGGAGTGAAGGCGGGCACGGTTCCTCCAGGGTTGAGAAAGGGAATGTGAAGCGATTCTGCTCTGCATTGCCGTTCCCTGTCTACTCTTTTTGTACGGGTCGGAGGCGTTCAACCACGGTGACATCAGTCACGGCGAAACCGGCAAATCTCACTTTATGACATATCCGCAAAGGATTCCCGGATGGGGAGTCCGCTGTGCCGGAATGCCGAGATTTCTCTTGAGATAATGAAATAAAGCAGCCCCAGCTCATTTTTCCGAATACGCCAAGCGCAGGATTGAGTCGAATCAGACAGAGGTGCCGATGAACGGAGTTTTCGTGGTGGGCGCCGGACCGGCAGGCATGTTCGCGGCCCGGCAGTTGGCCCTGGCGGGATTCGAGGTGTTTCTGTTGAATCGCGATATCAAGCCCGGCGGACTTGCCGAATACGGCATCTACCCCATGAAGGACAAGATGAAGTCCGGCCTGCGCAAGCAGTTCGCCAAGGTGCTGGAACTGCCCAATGTGCATTACTTCGGCCATGTGCAGGTGGGCGACGCCTACAACCTGAGCCTCGCCGAGCTGGAAGCGATGCGGCCCGCGGCGATCCTATACACCTGCGGCGCGCAAGGCACCAAGAAGCTGGGCCTGCCCGGCGAAGATCTCAAGGGCGTCTACGCGGCGAAGGATTTTGTCTATCACTACAACCAGCTCCCGCCGTTTGCATCGATGGATTTCTCGACCGGAAAGCGCATCGCCGTGATCGGCATGGGAAACGTGGCCATTGACATTGCGCGATGGCTGCTCCTTGACGCCCCGGGGCGGCGGACCGAAGAAGTGGTCATCGTCGCGCGGCGCGGGCCGGCCGAGATCAAGTTCGACAGGAAGGAAATCGAGTACGTGGACCGGCACATCGTCCGCGAGCAGCTCGTCGCGGAGCTGGAGCGCGTGCGCGAGCGGTGCGCGCGCGTGGGCCAGGACGCCTCGCCGGAGACCGTCTTCGAGCAACACTTCCGCCGGCTGAAGGACGCCGCTTTTGCGTCCGTCCCTCCGCGGTTGTCGTTCCGGTTTCTTTCCTCACCCGCGGCTGTGCTGCGAGGCGACGGCGACCGCATCCGCGGGCTGGAGATCGCCGAAAACGAGCTGGTGCTGCGTCCCGACGGCTCGACGGCAGCCAAGGACACGGGCGAGCGCACGACGCTTGCGATCGACACGCTGATCTTCGCGATCGGCGACAAGCACGATGCGCGGATCGGGCTGCCGATGGGCAAGGACGGCTACGCGACCAGACCGGTTCCGGAGGCGACGAAAGAAGTCTCCTACGAGGTCTGGGATCCGTCCGCCGGGCATGCGGTCGAGGGACGCTTCGTGGCCGGATGGGCGCGACTGGCAAGCACCGGACTGGTTGGCATCGCGCGGCATGACGGCGAAGTGGGCGCGAGCAAGGCAATCGAATTCCTCAAGGGCCTGCCGGATCGGGGCACAATGAGCGCGAACGAGATTCAGGCGCGGCTCGAAGCCAGGGGTCTGCGCGTGGTAACCAAGCCCGATCTGGCGCTGCTGGCGCGCGCCGAGCGGCGGGCGCTCGAATCGGGTCCGGCCAGTCCGAGCGGATTCGCCGAAAACGAAGCGATGTTCCAGGCGATCGATCGTGAGCGAGAACTGCTGCAGACCTCGGCGTCCGAAGGAAGCCAGCTTGTGCCGACGACATGAGGGTGAGAGTGCGCGCCGAATCTTGGTGGCAGATGAGGTTCTCTCCAGGGCTGTAAAGCCCCGGAATCATTTGGGATCAAAAACGTACGGGCTGAAGCCCGCACCCTCCCTCCCAGGCGATTCCGCCACGGAAATTCTCAATCAAATACCGCTTGTGAGAAACTGGGAGTGCGGCAAGTTGCGATCCTCAAGGGCTGCCTGTGCCGGCGCGGCCCGCATCCAAGGTTCAACCAAGATCTTGATGGCCAACGCAGCCGATGCGTCTCCGCGGGCCGGGGCCGGCGGGGATTCGCCGGCAGGGGCGACAAACAGAATGATCAGTGTCAACGATGTGACCATGCGCTACGGCTCGAAGGTGCTCTTCGAGGAGGTTACGACCACGTTCACCTCTGGCCGGCGCTATGGATTGACCGGACCGAACGGCGCGGGCAAATCCACGTTCATGAAGATCCTGACCGGCGAGCTGGACGCCCAGAAAGGCGCCGTCGTGCGCCCGCGCAAAATGGGCGTGCTGCGCCAGGACCAGTTCGCCTTCGACGCCTATCGAGTGATCGATACGGTGATCATAGGCAACAAGGCGCTGTGGGCTGCGCTCGAAGAACGCGACAAACTCTACGAGAAGCCTGAGATGACCGATGCGGACGGCATGCGCCTGGGCGAGCTCGAAGGCGTCATCGGCGACGAGGACGGCTACACTGCCGAAAGCGATGCAGCCGTGCTGCTGCAGGGCCTGGATATTCCCGACGAGCTGCACGAACGCAAGATGGGCGAGTTGCAGGGCGGCCAGAAGGTGCGCGTGCTGCTGGCGCAGGCGCTCTTCGGCAAGCCCGAGGCGCTGATGCTCGACGAGCCGACGAACTATCTCGATCTTGACTCGATCCACTGGCTCCAGGATTTTCTGCTCGGCTACGACGGCACTCTTATTGCGATCTCGCACGACCGGCATTTCCTCAACAGCGTGACCACGCACACCGCCGACATCGATTACCAGACCATCATCACCTACACCGGCGGTTATGACGACATGGTGATGGCCAAGACGCAGATTCGCTCGCGCCTTGAAGCCGAGAACGCGCAACGCGAGAAGAAGATCGCGCAGCTCAACGAGTTTATCGCGCGCTTTTCCGCCGGCACGCGTTCCAGCCAGGTGACGAGCCGCCGCAAGGAAGTGGAGCGGCTGCAGACCAACGAGCTGGCGCGTTCCAACATCCAGCGGCCCTACATTCGCTTCGATCAGGTGCGTCCGAGCGGGAAGCACGTGCTCGAGTTCAGGCATCTGACGAAGATCTACGGCGAACACAAGGTGATCGATGGCTTTGCCGCCAACGTGCTGCGCGGCGAAAAGATCTGCCTGATGGGCCGCAACGGCGCGGGAAAGACCACTCTGCTCAAGTGCCTGCTGCAGAATTATCCAGGGCTCTCGGACCCTGATTTCGTACTCGACTCTGGCTCCGTCTTCTGGGGCCACGAAGCTCAGGTGGGTTATTTCCCGCAGGACGTGGGCTCGACGATCGATCCCGCCAACGAACAGGGCCTTACGGTCGCCGAGTGGCTGCATCGCTGGAACCCGGCTGCACACGTCGAGGACATCCGCGGCATTCTCGGCCAGATGCTCTTCAGCGGCGAAGAGGGCGCCAAGCCCACGCAGGCGCTTTCGGGGGGCGAGCAGGCGCGACTGGCCTTCTGCAAGCTGATCCTGACCAAGCCCAACATCCTCATCCTCGATGAGCCAACCAACCACCTTGATCTTGAAGCGATCAACGCGCTGAATATCGCATTACAGCGTTACGAAGGCACGGTACTGCTGGTCACGCACGATCACGACCTGATCGACGAAGTGGCCACGCGGCTCTGGCACTTCGCGCCCGAGGGGATCGAAGACTTCCAGGGGCCGTACGAGGAGTGGAAGGGGAAACACGCCTGAGATCCCATGCCGGATCGCCCGACATGTCCTGCAAGCTCTGCTTCAGGAGTCAGTTTTTTCGCGATGGGGGCACCCGGGCCAGCAGCACGGCCTGCGCATGCCCTCCATGAGTTCTGAGCAAACCCGGTCTACATGCTGCTTCCGGGTCTCCGGTCTTTTCACGGAAATCGTCCAGCAAATCCACTCATTGCGGGCGAGCGGGGTGATGTCCTCCCACGCCGCCTGCGCAGCGGGAGAAGCAAGAAGCGCCTTCCTCAAATCGACCGGCACTGCGTGCACCGTCCCGTTGGAGAGTCCCCTTTTCGGCATAAGGCCATTTTAGGATGCGCTGCCTTTCCAACCCTACCTTCGGGGCAGGAGCCCCTGCGCGGCTGTCAATCCTCCAGCGCGGAGAATGCCGGGCACGTTGAAATGCTTGAGGTAATCGGCGTCAGTATCGAATGACGGAACGCCTTCAAGGTGCAGCGTCACCGGCAGATCGCTCGCCGCAACAGCGAAGGTAGCCCACAGCGCCGCATCGCCGGTCGCGTACAGATCTACCGGCGGGTTGCCCTTTCGCGCGTACACGATGGCCGTCACGACGTCCTGCACGCGGGCGGCGTCGACAGAAACGTTAAAGGTGAAGAAGCGTGGATAACCGGCAATCGCGTCGGCCCTGTCTTCTTCATCCATACCAGCGGGCATATAGGGAATCGGCATAACGGCCGGATCGCCGGGGCGCTTAGCTTTGGAGCCGCCGGTCTGGAACGCATCAATCATCAGGACCGGCCGGCCTTCCGCACGGAGACGTTTTACGACGGAAGATTCGAGAGCTGCGGCCGAACCGCCGGGATCAACGACGATGGCGGGAGCGCCCTGGCCGTCGAACCAGATGCCGGGGATGCGATCTCCTCGTGTGGCGCGGCTGAGGACAATCGACTGCCCATTGCGATCCGCGATGATGTCGTTCGCGTCGGGCACTTCGACCGCCAGGGTCTGGCGCAGCCGTTCGCGTAGGAACGCTGTGTCCTGAGTCTGCCGGTTCTGCGTTTCCGCACGAACCTTCCACAGTTGAAAGACGCCGTCGAGGTCGAGCGCGCCGGCAGGCAGCGTGCGGTTGGCGAGCACTTCGAGCTGCTGAACCATCGGGACGTCGATGTCGTGCTCGATGAGCTCGCGGGGATCACCAAGGCCAGGATTGTTTTTCGCGAAGAATTGGTAGACCGCCTCGCGGCTCTGGCGGTTGAAGTTGTGCTCGGCGTGGAATTGGACGACTTCGACCTGATCGGCTTTGCCGTAGAGCGCGTAGATGCGCTGGATCGCCGGAAACTCATCCCTGGGGACGTTGCGCGTCCAGTCGCCGGTGGCCGAGACGAGCAGCATCGGCCTGGGCGCGAAGAGCGCGGCGATTTCGACATTGCTCGTGTTCACGCGCAGGCCCGGTGCGTTCTCGCACAGATCGCCCCCCTGCATGATGGCCGAGACCATGTTGACGGGCGAAGCGAACTGGATGCGGTCGTCAACGGCGTTGAGCAGAAATGTCTGCGTGCCGCCGCCGGAGGCGCCGGTGATGCCGAGGCGCGACGCGTCCACGTCGGGGAGCGAAGAGAGAAAGTCGAGTGCACGGATCGAGTCCCAGAGCTGCAGGCCGAGCGGGCCGAAGGACCAGAGCCGCTGCACGGGGCTGCCGTAACGATGCGGCAGTTGCAGGGTGTCGTTGTAGCCGACCATGTCATATGCGAGGACGACGTAACCCTGGCGCGCCAGGCTGATTCCGAGCGAGGGAGCGGAGTAGAGCGGCTCGTTTTCCAGGCGCCCGTAGGGCCAGTGGCCCTGCGGATTGAGAATGCCCGGATGCTTTGCCGCGCCGTTCAGCGGCCGATAGAGATTGCCGCCGAGATAGAAGCCGGGCAGGGGCTCGATGAGGACCTTCTCGATGGTGTAGTCCCTGCCTTCGAGCTTGCCGAAGATCTGCGCGTGCAGCGGCGTCTTCTCGGGCATGGGCGAGAGACCGGCGGCGACGAGGATCTGGTTGCGCAGAAAGGCGCGCCGCTGCTCCCAAGCCTGCAGGGTGTCAAAATGCGGCAACGGCAAATGGGTATCGACGTTGCGCAGGTTCGCATTGCGCGCATCCTGCGCGGGGACGCCTTGTGAAGTTTGAGCCGAAAGCGAGGGCAGCCGCGAGAAACAGAGGGCCGCGAGAGCTACGGCTGCGATTTTCAAGTGGGCAACGGTCATGGGATTGCGGAACAGATTCGGTCGCCGGCAGCGTACGGCAAGCCCGAGCGAATCGGCTTCGGAACGATCACCAGACTACATGGAAAACGGGTTTTCGGCACGACTATAGCAAAACCGGAGATGCTGTGTACCGAAGCCAGGGCAATCAAGTCGCCGCGACCCCTGGGAGCGGCGACACTGCAAGACAGAAAACAGGCCATACCTTCTCTGGTTTTGCCGTAAAGTCGTGCCCTGGCTCATTCCTTCCGGTCAAGAAAGCTTGTCCGTGAACTGGGGCCCGTACACATCAAGCCTCCCCGCCAGCGGAATCCAGGCAATTCGAAGCGCTGCCCTTACACTGAAGTTCACGGATGGCCGGCGAATGAGCGTAGCGATCGAATTCCGGAATGTTTTGTTTGCCACGCCGCAGGGTCGGGTACTGCTGGATGGCATTTCATTCGCCGTGAAGGAGGAAACGACGACGGCGATTCTCGGCCGCAGCGGCAGCGGCAAGACCACCCTGCTGCGCTGTGTGAATCGCATGGTGTCGCCAACCGGTGGCGACGTGCTCATCGAAGGTCGGAATGTAGCCGCGCTCGATCCCATCGTGTTGCGGCGCGGGATCGGCTACGTGATCCAGGAGACGGGGCTCTTTCCGCACTTCACCGTGGAACGAAACGTGGGAGTTGTGCCGGAGCTGCTGGGCTGGTCGCGCACGGAAAGGGCGCGACGAAGCCGCGAGCTGTTGCAGGCGGCGGGGCTTGATCCCGACGAGTTTGGGGGGCGTTATCCGAACCAGCTTTCGGGCGGCCAGCGCCAGCGCGTGGGACTGGCGCGTGCGCTGGCCGCGGATCCAAAGATCCTGCTGATGGACGAGCCGTTCGGCGCGCTCGATCCGCTCACGCGCGCCGAGATGCAGGACATGCTGCGCGATCTGCTGGGCAGGATGAAAAAGACGGTGCTGCTGGTGACGCACGATCTCGATGAGGCGCTGTATCTGGCCGACCGGATCGTGCTTCTGAATGAGGGGCGCGTGGTCGCCCATCTGGCGCAGGCGGAGTTTTTGCAGTCGCAGCAGCCCGAGGTGCAGGCGTACATCCGGGCGTTTCATCGCGGCGATCGAAATCACGGCCGCAATCGCGCCGACAGGCAAAATCGAGGCGCGGAAGAGGCGCGAAAACCGTGAGCGCCGGCTTCCTGTCGCAGTACGGCGGCGAGATCGCCGAACTCACGGTCGAGCACCTGTGGCTGACCGGAGCGGCAATGCTCTTTGCTACAGCCATCGCCGTGCCGGTGGGAATTGCGCTCACGCGATCGCCGGCTTGGGCGCGGCCGGTGATCGCCGTGGCCAACATCCTTCAGACCATTCCCTCGCTGGCCATGTTCGGCTTTCTGCTGCCGTTGCCGTGGCTGGGCGAACGCGCGGCGCGCATTGCCATCGTTGCTCTGATCGCTTACGCGCTGCTGCCGATTCTGCGAAACACCTACGCGGGAATCCAGGGCATCGATCGAGCCGTGATTGAGGTGGCTCTGGCGCTGGGGCTGACGGGCACGCAGCGGCTCTTCAAGGTCGAGTTGCCGCTGGCTGCGTCGTTCATCCTCGCCGGCCTGCGCACGGCAACCGTCACCTGCGTGGGTATTGCGACAATTGCTGCTGCAGTGGGGGCAGGCGGCCTGGGCGAGCTGATCTTTCGCGGCGTGGCGTCGGTCGATAACCGGCTGGTGCTCGCCGGGGCGATTCCGGCGGCGGCGCTGGCGCTGATCGCCGATGGCGCGCTCGGGCTGCTCGAACGCTGGTTCAAGGTCCGGGCGGCATGATGCGCGCAGGGGTACTTGCCGGCGCGACATCCATCGTATGCGTACTTGCGGCGTGCTCGCCGCCGCGAGCCGATCATCCCATCATTGGCGCGAAGAACTTTACCGAACAGGTCGTGCTCGGCGAACTGCTGGCGCAGGAGATCGAAGCGAAGACGGGGCTCCCGGTCGACCGGCGGTTCTATCTCGCGGGGAGTTACATCTGCCAGCAGGCGCTGGTCGCCGGGCGCATCGATGGATATGTCGAGTACACGGGA
>JASHQQ010000103.1 GCA_030039035.1 Acidobacteriaceae bacterium
GATGTTCCATCCGAAATCTGCGAGACGGTCCAGCCGCACGGAATGGCAAAGCTGCCGGTGGTTCCCGGAGGGCTGACGCCCCGAACCGGAGGACCCGACGGCAGGCCCGTGGCGGTATTCGGAGGATAGCAAGTGACGTTGCTCAAAACGCCGGTGGCGGTTACGTCCATCGGCACCTTGACTTGCGCGTAATTTGAGAGCGTGCCGCTCGGACTGACCGAGGCGATGCCAACCACGCCGCCGGGGCCGTATTCGCCGTCCTGGCTGACCAGCAGGTACTTGCCATCCGGCGTGTAGGCGATGCCGGTGCTGCTGCCGTCCGGATCGCCGGAAGGTTCGAAGGTCTGCAGAATGGCGCCGGTTGTGGTGCTGAACACCTCGACGGCTTTCCCATTGGACCCATGCGTGCCCATTACCATGACGGCCGCGGTTCCATTGCCGGTGGGGTTGAGCGCGATAGCCTTGGCGCGGACTTCGATCCCAAGGTTGACCTGGGTGCCGGCGGGAGTGATGATTGTGCCGTCGCTGACGACGAACGTGCCGTTCGTCTGCGGGCCGGCCTGGTAGGTCGGGAACTCTGTGGACTGAGCGAGCGCCGGAATGCCCAGCGCTGCCGCCAACAGGCCGGCGAACACACGGCTGATCCGTAAATCATTTCCAGACATCTTTCGTTCTCCTTTTTGCTTGGGGTGTCTTTCCTCGCGCAACCTGAACCGGTGGCGCAGCGACCGACGGCTAAAGAAAGCGGAACTCTTGTTGAACAAGGAGGACTGGTTGGGAAAAGAGACGATAAAACGTCAGATCAGCAATTCCGCGCTTCGCTTGACAATCGACATGGGAAGTGTTGGAAAGGGAAACATGAGACTGCCCCATGCCCTCTCCTCAATTGCCGAATGCGATCCGGCGCAGAACGCGGACCAATTGCAAGCCCGTGCAAAGTCTAATGAAGCGGAAATGACGCCGGCATGGCGCGAGGATTACAGTTTTGTTATCGCTTTGCAGCCGTGTGAATGCGCAGCGTGACGGTCGTTCCCTGGCCGGCCCGGCTGCTGATCTCCGCGCTGCCGCCGTGGAGCGTCATGATGCTCTGCACGATCGCAAGGCCAAGTCCGGTGCCGCCCGAATTCTGGGAGCGCGAGGGATCGACGCGAAAGAAGCGGTCGAATACCCTGGGCAGTGCCTCGGCGGGAATGCCGCTGCCCGTGTCGCGAACCTCGATGCGCATCTCCGGCCCGGTGGCAGTGGCCGCCAGGATGACCGAACCGCCTTCCGGCGTGTGCGCAATCGCGTTGGAAACCAGGTTGCTCACGGCCCGCAGCATCAGGGATCGATCCAGGCTCGCGGTCACGGCCCTGGCCGGTTCGACCGCGGTCAGCGAAATTCCCGCGTCCGCCGCCGAGGCTTCGTAGTAATCGCGCACGGTGGTCAGCAGCTCCCCGGCGTCCACTTTTTCCAGGCGCAGCTCCGTCAACGGGCTCTCCGCGCGGGCCAGAAACAGCAAGTCGCCGATCAGTTCCGAAAGCCGGACCGTTTCTTCCAGCGAGGACTCCAGCACATCGCGGTACTCATCGACCGTCCGCGCACGGGCAAGAGCCACCTCGGCTTCGCCGCGAATGTTGTTGACCGGGGTCCTCAGGTCGTGAGCGATATCGGCCGAAAATCTGGAGATGCGCTCGAAGGATTCTTCCAGACGGTCGAGCATCTCATTGAAAGTTCCGGCCAGCGACGCCAGTTCCGACGGGTAGCCTTCCGCGCCGATCCGTTCGCGCAGATTGGTCGATGTGATTCTCCGCGCCGTTGCGGCGATCTGTTCGACGGGGCGAATGCCGTGGCGCGCGATCCGGTATCCCGCCAACGGGAAAAGAACCGACGTGATCGACAGGATGGCCCAGAACCAGAGACGGTAGCGAGCCAGCAGCTCTTCTTCCTGCGAAATGTCGATGGCGATCTCAATCGTATCGCTGTGCGCGGGCGGCGTGCCCACTTCGGCCGGTGCGCTGGCGATCCGGAAAGGCCTGCCATTTTTCCCCGCCATCGAGATCGAACGTCCGGGACGGCTCCGCGTCCGGTTCGCAAGCCCGGCGAGATCCAGTTGTTCGGCCATGCCCGGCGTGGTCAGGATGGGCGCGCCGCGATCGTCGAGAAGGCGAATGTAAAACTGCTGGTAGCGGCGCGCCGCGGACTCGAGTTCGATCTCTTCGCGCAGCCCGTCCTCGTCGTTCGGGCGCTCCCGCAACATGGTGCGCAGCACATGCAGCTTGTCGTCCAAAAAGAGCTGCGTGCTCCTTTCCAGCTCCGCCCGCAGCACGAGGTAAAGGCTGACCGTGCCCAGAAGCAGGAGCAACAGGCCTGCGAACGTGTAGGCTGCCGTCAGGCGAAAGGCCAGGGTCCTGCGCTGCCGCGCCGCGGCCGGCGGGCTACCGTTCGGCTTCGAGAACATATCCGGCGCCGCGTACCGTGTGAATCAGCTTGATGGGGAAGGGATCGTCCACCTTGCTGCGCAACCTTCGCACGTTCACGTCCACAACGTTGGTATCGCTGTCGAAGTTCATATCCCAGACCGATTCGGCGATCAGCGTCCGCGATAGCACCTCGCCGGCGCGCCGCGCCAGCAGCGTCAGCAGCAGAAACTCCCTGGAAGTGAGGTCGAGCCTCTGCCCCGCGCGCGTAGCGCGGTGCCGCAACAGGTCGATCTCGAGGTCGGCCATGCGGATCGTCTCCTGCCGGCGCGGCGTCGACCGGCGCAGCAGCGAGCGCACCCGCGCCAGAAGCTCGGAGAACGCGAACGGCTTCACCAGATAGTCGTCGGCTCCCAGCTCGAAGCCGCGAACGCGCTCGTGCACGGCGTCCCGCGCCGTGAGCATCAGGACCAGCGTCTTTCGCCCGGCCTCGCGCAGCCGCGCTAACACGTGCCATCCGTCCAGAGCCGGAAGCATCACGTCGAGAACGATGAGGTCGAATTCGCCTTCCCGGGCGAGATGCAGACCTTCCGGGCCTTCGGAAGCTACGTCCACGACGTAACCGGCCTCGCCGAGTCCCTTCTTCAGGAATCGGGCCGTCTTTTCCTCGTCTTCGATAACCAGGATCTTCATTGCCGGCTCGGGTTCATCGCTCCGACGAAAAACATCTATTGCTGGCGCAGAAAAATGAGAATCTGCTTCCCGCCATCATCGCGTTCGCGGATTCTCTTGAGCGTCACGCCATTCTCGATCAGGGTCCACGTCTCTTTCGAACGGAGAATGCGACCGTCTTCGTGTTCCTCGATCGAAAAGATGAGGCTCGCATCCTTCCGGGTCACCGCTGTATGGAATTCGTCTCCGTCTGTTCCCGTCGATACGGAGACTTCGCCATCGGTCGTGTACTTCTGCATTGCATGCCGCGGGTTTCGCGAACCGTGCGTCAGTGTCGTTTCAACCGTGAGTTCGGGATCGCGATGCTCGATACGCAGCGTCACATCGCCGTTGCGTTTTGGCTGGCAACGATCGTTGTCCTGCTTCCACAAGCCCGAGAAATCCGGAGCAGCCTGTGGCCAGGCAGCAACGGGGATCGCGGCCAGGAGCAGGATGCCCCGGCGAATTCGCAGACTGCGATGTGTCCTCTCCATGGTCTGCCCTGATTTCTTTCAGACTCGGTCCGCCAGTCGGCCTCAGAATTCGAACCTCAGCGCGAACTGGATCTCGCGCGGCGTCCCCGACCCCACCGGGGTGATTGGATTGACGATGCTGGTGTTCAGGTTCACCGTGGTGGAGATGCCAAACCCTGCCGGACAGCCTGTAGCCGATGGAGCCAAAAGGTTACACGTCGCATTCGGCTGACCCAACTGCGGATGATTAAAGACGTTGAAGAACTCCGAGCGGAATTCCAGCCGCCCGCGCTCCCACAGCGGAAACGTCTTGCCCGCGCCGAGATCGACCTGCCATGTGCCCGGCCCGCGCACGAGATCGCGAGGAGCGGTACCGAAGGCTCCGGCCGGGTAGTTGAACGCCGCCGGGTTGATCCACTCCGCAACGGTTCTGCCGCCGGGCGGGGTGAGCGAAACACCCGGAACCAGGTCGGGCCGCTCCGTGCCGGAGGCCCCATCCGGCGCGGTGTAGCTGGAGGGCATCAGCACGTTGACCGGGAAGCCGCTGCGCGCCAGCGCCGTCGTGGTCAGTTCCCAGTTGCCGGCGATGGTGCCGGCGATGCCGCGCTGGTTCAGCATGGGCTTGCCCAGGCCGAAGGGCAGCTCGTAGACCGCGTTGCCATTCACCACATTCCGGGCGTCCCAGGCGCCGCTGGCGCGATCGCACGACAGACACAAGGGATTCTGCGGGTCAATCTCGTCACCATCTCCACTGCCGTTGGAGCCGTTGTCGATCTCGTGCGACCAGGTGTAATTGGCCGCCACCAGCAGGCCGTTGGAAAACGGACGCCGCAATCCCGCGGAAAGACCGTTGTACGAGCTCATGCCGATGGAGCCGCGCCAGCCGATGGCGGGAGCAAAGGCCGGATATTGCGCAACCCCGGTCGCCGGATCGATCAGGTTCACCACGTTGGTCTCGAGCAGATGCACGCCGTGGCTTCCGAGATAAGAGAGCGTGCCCACGAAGCTCGCCGGCAGCTCCTGCTGCGCCGAAAGGCTCCATTGCTCCACGTAGGTGTCCTTGCGGTCCCGTTGCTCGGCATTGGGCGAGAGGGATCCGGCGCCGAATCCGCAGTTGCCGGCACCGCTGACGACGACGGGGCCGGGGCAGTTGCCGGCTGCGGAGCTTCCGGTATAGGAAAGCGGTGAGCTCGAGCTGCTGGTCGCCGCATAGGAGGGGACTTCGTTCTTGGCGGGCAAATTCTGATCGTCGAGCTGTCCGTCTTCGTGATACATTCCGAATCCGCCGCGAAGCACCGTCTGGCCGGCCCTGTACGGCGTCCAGGCGAAGGCGACACGGGGATCGGCATCGCCGTAGTTCTGCTGGCCGAAGCTGGCGCCGACGCCGCAGAATCCCTGCGGCCCGCAGGTGGCGAAATCGAACGGGTTGGCCCTCCCGTTCTCCTCGGAGAATATCTGGAAGACGGTGTAGCGCAGGCCCAGATTCAGGGTGAGGTTGGGCCGCCACTTGAACTCATCCTGCGCGTAGCCGATGGTATCGGTCTTGCGCAAGTGGTTGACCGGCAGGGCGCCTGACAGGCTGGCCTTTCTCACCTCGTTCGCCGCCAGGCTCTCCACGGTGGAGAACGTAATCTTTCCGTGTTCTCCGTATTCCTGGTTGAGCTGAATGTAGCGGACCTCGGCGCCGGCCTTGAAGGTGTGCCGGTCGTGAACCCAGGTCAGGTTGTCGATCCCGGAAAACGAGTTGCCCACGTAGACGCTGGCGTAATCGTAGTTCTCGGTCACAAATCCCGGCGCGGGGCCCGTCGAAACTGCGATCTGATAAATGATCCCGGAGTCACTGAAGTTGTACTGGTTGTCGGTGGAGCGATTGAATCCGAATTTGTCCTCGTTGACCAGGTGGGGATTGAAGACGTGCAGCAATTCCAGTTCGCCGTTGACCGGGGCCGAGACCCTCTGCTCAAGGTCCGTCGCGGCAGCCGACAGCGGCTGTGTATCGACCGACCGGTCGTAGTTGAAGCGCATGAACCCCGTAGTCTTGTTGGAGAACCGCTGGTCGAGCCGCAGCATCGCCGAGCTCTCGTTGGCCACCTGCGTGCATGCGCAGGTCAACAGGTCGACGTTCGGGTCGCTGGTCGCCGTCAGGATTTCTCCCGGTCCGGCTGACGGGTAGGCGTTGATGATCGCGTACACCGGCGAGGAACTCGGAACCGTCCGGCGGAACGCCGGGCTCGGCACGTCGCCGCTTACCGGATAACCCCAGTTCTGGCGGTAGGCCTCGGAAGCGAGGAAGAAAAACGTCTTGTCGTGCACAATGGGTCCGCCGACCGATCCGCCGAACTGATTGAGGCGAAGAGGTTGCTGCGATTCGCCGTTGGAGGCCCATTCTGGCTCGGGCGCGTCGAAGTAGTCGTTGCGCAGGAATTCGAAAAGACGCCCGTGGAACTGGTTGGTGCCGGAAGGCGAAGTAACGTCCAGTTGCGCGCCGCCCGTCCCGCCTTCCTCGGCGGTGGCCATCAGCGAATCGACCCGGAACTCCGTGATCGCGTCCAGCGGAATGGAGAGCCGCACCCACGCGCGCTGTGTCTGATTCACGATGTTGGTCGCGTCGACGCCGTCGTAGGTGAAGTTGCTGTCATCCAGGCCGCGACCGGCAAACCGGACCGATCGCTGGTTGCTTCCGCCGGTATCGATGGCGCCCGGAACATAGGCCGACAGCCCCGACCAGTCGCGGCCGTTCAGGGGCAGTTCGTCTGCCTGCTCTCTCTCGATCAAGCCGGTCACGGCGCTGGTGTTGCCATCGATCAGCGCCGAACTGGCTGAAACCTGTACGTGCTCCTCGCCGCCCGATACCTGCAGCGTCGCATCCAGCGTGCGCGTACGGCCGATGACCTGCTCCACATCGACGAACTCGAGCTTCTGGAAGCCCTGGTGATCAATCGTCACCGTATATACTCCCACAGGCAGCTCTGGAATAACATAGCTGCCGTCGGAGGATGAATCGGTATCGCGCCGCAGCCGGGTCGAGTTCTGCACGGCCGTGATATGCGCTTCTGCCAGCACACGGCCCGTGGAATCGGTGACCGTGCCGCTCAATACGCTCCGGTCGATTTGCGCGAAGGACGAAGCGGCGAGAAAAAACGCCGCGCTCAATCCCAGGAATGCATGCAGCCTTCGAAGCCCGGCAGGCCTTCCGGGAAGCTGGAGGTTCTCCTTCAACTCATGACGCATCGTGTCCCCCAACGAAAAAATCGGATTCATTCGCGAATGTTTGGCTGTCGCGCAGCGCAGCGCTTCGGCCACCGGCCATTCGGCCGCTCGACGGGCTCATTTCAACGCAATCTGCAAACTCAGGTTGTCGGCATTGAAAAACACGGATCCGGCTTCCCGCTGAATATGGAGAGCGCCTTCGTACTCTCCCGCAGCGGGCTTGCGAGCGTAGCCCATGGTGCGAGGTTTCGATCGGACTCACAGAAGGCCAGGTGTCAGAGCGATCCGGGGGACACCTCGATTCCATTAGATGACAATTGTGTAATCTCGCGTTGTTATCTGCGGGTCACACTTAAGTTAAGTTCCCATCAATTGTTTATGTCGATCTCCGCGAAACGTGATTCTTGTGGATGTGCGGGTTCGCCCTCGGGACTGCCATCGTATCCTGCCGGCCACCAATGCACAATTATCCTGCGGGCCGCTGCTCCCAAAAGCAGGGGGTCGAGGGTCCGAATCTCTCCTTTGACAATATAATCGATGATTTGCATTCACGGATCCGGGACGCAATGCACCGCGCCTCACCGCCCCGTGGCGATGTCTTCGGTCAGACGGCGGATCCGAGACGGCCCTTTGTCGGCGCTGTATGCGCCCGATATCTCCGCATCGATCAGCAAGGCAACCTGGCCCCAGACGTTGGGATCGTTCTCGATTTCATGGTGGGGTTTGTTGAAAGTGCGCGCGAACCAGGGATAGTTGTCGCAGTTTACACGCTTGCGCCTGTACGACAATTGAAGGTTCCCGATGATTTCTGTTCGGGAGGCGTCCGAAGCGAAGATTTCCGGTCGTCCCTGAAGAAAGCCTTCCGATTGATAGAAGTTGATCGCGTTTTCCACATTCGGAGGAATACGGATTGCCTTCTGGCGGAATTTGCCAACGATGTCGAGCTGAACCGTGAGCAGAACAGGAATGGCGCTGAGTCCCAATTGCCTTGCGAAGGCAGCCGTTTCGGAGGCTCCCCAACTGTGCCCATAGATGATGATGCGCGCATTCTTCTTCTCCTCGCCGGACAGCACGCCATCCTGATTGGTGTCGAGGAGTCTCGTAACGTAGCGCAGGGCGCCCTTCCCGTCATGATTGGAGAAGACCTCCGCATGAACATTGGCGCCGTAATGCTCGCGAAGATAGGCGGCAAACAACACCTCGGGATGTTTCGGGTCATTCGGATTCGCGAATCCTCCCACAAATCCGACCACGATGACCTGCGCGGGTGATGGCTCCACGAGAGCCATTCGCCCCTGTCGGCAGACAAATTGCAGTGCCGCTATGGCCGCAGTTGCTCGTGTCGCGTCGTTGCACACGAATTCGACGGATCGGTCCCCGGAGTTCCTGCTGTCGTCGCGCCCCGAATGGACCGCGGAAGCCGCGAATGCGGCGCCCGCGAACAGAAACGAAGCTGCGGCAAACGGCAACCATTTTTTTCCCGGAATTCGCATGTTGGGTTCGCGCATTCGGCGAAGCCGCTTCGAAGCCGTCCCTGTCCGGGGCGACCCGGCTGCCACGATTGCGCATCGCACCGCGCGATATAGCAGAAGATGCGGTGACGAACCCGGGGTTCCAGGAATCTGCAAGAACACGCGTGCCTGGGAACGGGTGTTGTACGATCGGTTTCTTTCTCCGCCTGCGGACTCGGCGCTGCGCTTCGCTCGTTGCATTCGGTCCTGTCCTGTCACCGGGATCCAACCGATGAGCGCTTGCCCTCCTCGCGTGAGTGCTTGCTCCGCTCGCGGGGTTGGCGCGCGGCGGAAGATGGATCCGCAGAATTTCGCCGTAAAGTTCAAAAAAAAGGAAACCCGCAAAGCCCAAAAGCATCTTCTCTTCCAAAGAGCGAACGCGGGGCGGTCGTTGGGAAAAATCCTCTCGGCCAACCGCTCGGGCTTACCTCCAGGTCGTCCACCGGTGGCGGATTCCCCGGTACTGCCACCGGTCGACAAGCAACTCTGAAAGTTCATCGGTGCAAGCCTTCAACTTGAACTGCGGAGATCTTCCCCATGATTCAGCCGCACCAAGAGCAGAGGTCGGCGTTCCGTCTCGATGTTCCTCTGCACCAGCTGCTTACCAACCCGGCAAGCGAGCGCGTCGGGTTTCAGCCGATCGGAGCACCGCAACGTTTCCCCGATCCGGCCTTTCCCCAGCGCCCCGAGCTCCTCGGCCCGATCGACGAGAACACTGACTGGAAGCCGCCCGAAAAACGGCATTGGACCGCCGGCCAGATCTATCACACGATGCAGGGCTGGCTTTTCCCATACATCCGTTCTCGCGTCACTGCCGGCGATTTTCATCCGCTGATTGCGTATCTGTTCACCGAGTTCAAATGCAATCTCGACTGCCATTACTGCTGGGCCTTTGACAACAAGGTCAAGGGCATGACGGAGGATACGGCGAAGCGCTCCATCGACTGGCTGCATGGAACCGGCTGCCGTGTGCTTGCCTTCATGGGCGGCGAGCCGCTGCTCCGGCCGGACCTCATTCATCGCATTACGCATTATGCCGCAAAGAAAAACTTCTGGATCTACCTGCCGACGAATGCGCGCCTGTTGCGCACCGATGTGATCGACAAGCTCGCCGATGCGGGAATGTCGACCTTCAACATTGCCGTCGATGCGGTCGATATCAAGGAGGGTTTGCCCAAGGCCCTGGTTCCCATCCGCAAGCAGTTCGACTATCTGGTACGAAAGCAATACGGTTACGGGTACTCCGTCTTCCTCAATATCAATATCTGCCGGAACAATCTGGACGATGTGCGCGAGCTGACCGAAATCGCACATGACAATGGTATAGCCACGGACTACCACATCAACGAGTCGCCGCTCATCGAACAGGACGGGCATTTCAGGCACGCTGCAAATAATGTTACTTACATTACAAAAGACGACTGGCCGGCGGTCGAAGAAACCATCCAATGGCTGACCGGCAAGCAGGACGCCGGTTACAAGATGGTGAATTCGAACACCCGCCTGTGGCAGATGGTCGACTTCATGAAAGGCAATCACTTCCCCTGGAACTGCCGCGCCGGCCAGAACTCCATGATTATCCGCGTGGACGGCACGCTGGCGCCATGCTTCCCCATGTACACCGCCAGTTACGACTGGGGCGTGGTGGGCGACCACAAGTTCGACACCCGACAACTTGACCATCAGAAGGAAAGCTGCCAGACCCATTGCTTTTCCACGCTGAACCACATTCTCGGCTGGTGTTACAACGACCAGCGCGTGATCAAGTACTTCTTCAAACAGCTCGCTCACGGATTCCAGGGAATGAAGGGGCAGATGTGAGCCGGTATTCCCGATTTCTTTCAACCCAACGCCATTGATCCTTGTTTCCCGAGGAGACACTATGCCGACACTGAGTCGAGAGGTCGTCCAGACAGATTTCGAGATGGAGATCCAGGCCCGGATCGATGCGGAACGGGCACGGTTGCGGGCGGAAGCGGGACTTGCCCGCATGCATGAGTTCAAGAAGCCCGTGGAACGCGCCTTCACCGCGGCCGAACGCGATCACGTGACCATCCTCTTCGGCGGGCTGACCTGGAAGCACGAAGAGATGATCAGGGCGGTGTTTCGCGGCAGCGGCTATCGCTGCGAGAACATACCTACGCCAGTCGTTGCCGACTTTCAGGCCGGCAAGGAATACGGCAACAATGGCCAGTGCAATCCCACCTATTTCACGGTGGGAAACCTGGTCCGCTATCTGCAGGGGCTCGAGAAGCAGGGTCTTTCGCGCCAGCAGATCATCGACAACTACGTCTTCTTTACCGCCGGTTCCTGCGGGCCGTGCCGGTTCGGCATGTATGAGGCCGAGTACCGTTTCGCACTGCAGAATTCGGGGTTCGAGGGGTTCCGGGTTCTGCTCTTCCAGCAGACGGATGGCATCAAGGCCGCCAGCGGCGAGCCGGGGCTGAAGTTTTCGGTCGACTTCGGAATGGGGATGCTGAACGCGCTGAACCTGGGCGATGTGATCAACGAGCTGGTCTATCAGGTGCGCCCTTTCGAGGTGAACAAGGGTGAAACCGATCGCGTGATTCGCGAGGCCGTTACGACCCTGACCGATACGCTTCGCGATCGCAAGCGCTGGCACATCATGGATGCCTCGCCGGCGTGGGCGAAGCCCTTCCTCGAGAAACACAAGAAGATCGAAGGCATCGGCTGCACGCTCGGCAAGGTTGCCCACAACCTGTACGGCAAGGAATACGTGGATGCATTGCACGCGTGCCGCGACAAGATCGATTCGATTGAAGTCGACCGCCTGCGCGTGAAACCGGTGATCAAGATTACCGGCGAGTTCTGGGCGCAGACCACGGAAGGCGACGGCAACTTCAACATGTTCGCCTTTCTCGAGAGGGAGGGCGCCCAGGTCCTGGTTGAGCCCATCGCCACGTGGATTGACTACATGATGTACGTTGCCAAAGAGGGATCGCGGGCGCGTGCCCAGGCCCAGGCTCCCTATCGCGACCCGAAGTGGCACGAAGTGAAGAAGCGAACCGTCAACAAGCTCTCCCTGCTGAAAAAGACCGTCGGTCTCAGCATCGGGAGCAACGTGTGGACCTACTTCTATCACCGCACGATCCGCCATATGGGAGGCACGGGACACCATCTGGTGCCGCAATCGGAGCTGGCGCGGCTCGCGCATCCCTTCTATCACCAGCTCGCGCGCGGCGGCGAAGGCCACATGGAAGTCGGCAAGAACATTTTCTACACCGTCAACCACCTTTGTCACATGGTTCTGGCCCTGAAGCCTTTCGGCTGCATGCCGTCGACGCAATCCGACGGAGTGCAATCGCGCGTCGTCAGCAAGTTCAGGGACATGATCTTCCTGCCCATCGAAACGTCGGGTGAGGGCGAGGTCAACGCGCATAGCCGGGTGCAAATGGCTCTGGCCGAGGCCAAGGCGAAAGCAAGAGCGGAATTCGACGGAGTGCTGACGAAGACCGGCAAATCGCTCGACGATTTGCGCGAGTACGTTGCGGAACACCCGAAACTGCGGCGCGGCCTTTACAAGGTTCCCCACCGGGAAGGCATCGCGGGGACCGCTGCCCAGTTTGCGTATCACGTGAGCGAGCTGATGAACAAGGATCGCGCATACCGCCGGCGCGCAAGAGTCGCCACGGCGTCCCGGCAGGTAGCGTGATGCGAATGCCGGTACGGAACACGCTCGACCTTTGCTTCGCCCTTGCGGGGATCGTGCTGGGCATCGCTCTCGATGTTTCTTTGCTCAGCATTTTCAAAGCCAATCTCCGGCGTGTGATGGCTGTTTCGCGCCATCGGTCATGGCCAGTCTGTTTGCGTTCCGGCCGTCGGAGCAGATTCCGGTAGCGAGCCGGATTCAGGAGTTGGGTTGATGCAGCAGTTTCTGGTAGGGCTGGATGTAGGTTCGACGACTGTGAAGGCCATTGTGGTGGACGCGGCAACGGACTCCACCCTCTGGCAGGATTATCAGCGCCACGAAACCCGTCAGCCGGAGAAGGTGCTCGAGTTTCTGCGCCGCATGGAAGCCGATACGGGCATCTCGCCCCAAAACACCAGGATCTTCATTACCGGGTCGGGTGGCGGCACGCTCGCCGAAATGATCGGCGCCAAGTTCGTCCAGGAAGTGCACGCTGTGGCGCTTGCCGTCGAGAAGCTGCACCCCGAGGTGTATTCCGTCATCGAGTTGGGGGGCCAGGACGCAAAAATCATCGTTTTCAAGGACGACGAGGAGACGGGGCGCAAGAAAAAGATTCCTTCGATGAACGACAAGTGCGCCGGCGGCACCGGCGCGGTCATCGACAAGATCAACGCCAAGCTGAAGATTCCCGCGACTGAACTTTCCAACCAGGGTTATCACGGCATCAAGCTGCACAAGGTGGCGGGCAAATGCGGCGTATTCGCCGAAACCGACATCAATGGCCTGCAGAAGACGGGGACGCCCTCGCACGAACTGATGGCCTCGCTCTTCGAGGCCATTGTGCTGCAGAACCTGAGTGTTCTCACGCGCGGAAATACACTGCGCCCGCACGTTTTGCTGCTTGGCGGCCCGAATTCGTTTATCCGCGGCATGCAGGAAGCATGGCAGGCCAACATCCCGCGCATGTGGAAGGAGCGAAAGGTCGGGATCCCGGAAGGATCGACCCCGGAAGACCTGATCAAGGTTCCAAGGAACGCGCAGTATTTTGCGGCGCTGGGTTCGGTGGAGTTCGGCAAGGATGAAGAGCCCGAAGTTGGCCGCTACCTGGGCGTCGAGAAGCTTGCCTGGTATATCGACTATGGCCGCGCCGAGGAAAAAGCGGTTTCAGGCGGCAAAGGTCTGGTTACGGACAACGCCGAGCTCGACGATTTTCGTTCGGTCTACCGGCGCAAGAAATTCACTCCGGCGGAGTTTCGCCCGGGCGAGGTGGTTGCCGGATTCGTGGGCGTGGATGGAGGGTCCACGTCCACAAAGGCCGTTCTGCTCGACAAGAGCGGCGAGATCCTTTGCAAGGCCTATCAGCTTTCGAATGGCAATCCGATCCAGGACACGATCGAGATGTTCGACAAGCTGCGCGAACAGGTGGAAGGTCGCGGCGCGGCTCTCGAAGTGCTCGGCGTGGGCACCACCGGCTACGCGAAGGACATTCTGAGAGATGTGCTCAAGGCCGATGTCGCGCTGGTTGAAACCGTCGCCCACACAGAGTCCGCGCTGAAGTTCTATCAGGATCCGCACGTCATCGTCGACGTCGGCGGACAGGACATCAAGCTCATCGTTCTGAAGGACGGGCGCGTGAAGGACTTCAAGCTGAATACGCAGTGCTCGGCCGGCAATGGATACTTTCTGCAATCGACGGCCGAAGGATTTGGCATGAAGGTCGAAGACTTCGCCGATATCGCCTTCTCCGCCAAGTCGATGCCGTCGTTCGGTTACGGTTGCGCTGTCTTCATGCAGTCCGACATTGTGAATTTCCAGCGTCAGGGCTGGCGCTCGGAGGAGATACTTGCCGGCTTGGCCGACGTGCTTCCCAAGAATGTCTTTCTCTACGTCGCCAGCATTCCCAATCTCGCCACCCTCGGAACTCGCTTTGTGCTTCAGGGCGGCACACAGAACAACCTGGCCGTAGTCAAGGCCGAGGTCGACTTCATCCGTTCGAGCTTCCGCGCCAACGGCAAGGAGCCGGAGATCATCGTGCACGAGCATTGCGGCGAATCGGGCGCAATTGGCGCGGCCCAGGAAGCATTGCGTTTGTGGCGAAAGGGCAAATCCACGACGTTCATCGGCCTCGAGGCGGTGCGCAGCATTCGCTATCGCACTACGCGGAACGAAGAAACCCGCTGCTATTTCTGCAAGAACAACTGTCTGCGAACCTTCATCGACGTCGATGTCTCCGGAGGCGCGGCCACAACAGGGGCGCAGCCTCCGGAGCCGGTCAGGGAAGATCGCGCGGCAACGGCCGAAGAGATTGCCGCGGTTGCAACCAACCTGCCCAGCCTCGAACAGATCCAGGCGAATCTGCCCGCAGCCGGGCACGGATCGTCGTGCGGCACAAACCACGCCCACGATCACGATCACGGCGGCGGATGCGGCTGCAGCTCGTCGAAGACGACATCTTTTCGGGCCAAAGCCGAGCCACTGGTTCAGATCCTGGCTGCGCCCGGGGCGAAAAAGCCGGTCGAGCCGCCCAGGCCGACGATGGAATTCCAGCCGCGCAAGACCAAGGTGCCTCTGCGCATCGGCGAACAGCGCCTCATCATCGCCACCTGCGAAAAGGGCGCGGTGGAAGATCTCGGCGAAATGAAAGGCATCAAGGCGGACATCGACAAGATCAAGGCCGCGAATCCGAATTTCGTGGACATTGCCGCGCGCGAGGTTTTCCGCCATCGCGAAGTGTCCAATGTTGCCGATGCGATTCCCGTCGCGAAAGGTCTCTTCGTCCCGAAGGCGGTGAAGGAACGCGCCGCGACGATGGAACGGCGCAAGGACTTCCGTATCGGCATTCCGCGCCTGCTCAACACCTATACCTATGCGCCGCTCTTCAATGCCTATTTTGCCAGCCTCGGCATCGAGGCCGAAAACATCGTCTACTCCGATTACACGACCCCGGACCTGTATCGCGCCGGCGCCAGCCGCGGAGCGGTCGATCCCTGCTATCCATCCAAGATCGGCATCGCGCACGTGTATAACCTGCTGGCCGTGAAGCACGGCAAGAAGCCTCTTCACGCCATCTGGTTCCCGATGTACGACATTCTGCACACGCCGCTGGTGAACCTGACCGGCTCGAACGCCTGCCCGACGGTGACGGCCACACCCAACGCCGTCAAAGCCGCGTTCACCAAGGAGAGCGACCTGTTTGGGGAGAATGGAATCGCGTATCTCGATCCCATCCTCAATCTGCAGGATCGCAAGATCTGCGCCGACCAGATGTACAAGGCCTGGTCGCCGCTGCTCGGCCTCTCGCGCGAGGAGAACGACCGCGCGATCGCCGTCGGCTTCGATGCGCTCGACCAGTACGAAGCCGAAATCCGCCGCCAGGCGCGCGAAACGCTCGATCAGCTTGAACGCGAGGACCGTGTCGGTATTGTGATGCTCGGCCGCGTGTATCACCATGATCCCGGCCTGAATCACGAAATCATGGAGGAATTCCAGAAGCTCGGCTATCCGGTCTTCTCGCAGAGCACGCTTCCTCTCGACGAGGACCTTCTGGAACGGCTCTTCGGCGACGAAGTGCGTGCCGGAATCATCAAGCACCCTCTCGACATCGCCGATGTGTGGAAGAATCGCTACTCCACCAGCACCAACCACAAGGTCTGGGCCGCCAAATTCACTGCGCGCCATCCGAATCTGGTTGCGCTGGAAGTGTCGAGTTTCAAATGCGGCCACGACGCCCCGATCTACGGCGTCATCGAAGGCATCATTGAAGATTCCGGGACTCCCTATTTCTCGTTCAAGGATCTCGACGAGAACAAGCCGACGGGTTCGATCCGGATCCGGGTGGAAACCATCGACTATTTCCTGCGCCGCTATCGGGAAAACATCGTCGAGCGCAAGCGAAAGGAGCTGGACATCGAGGCACGGCTGGCAGAGTTCGAGCGCAGCTTGCGGGATTCGGAAGAACGGATCGAGGTGGCATGTGCGGCCGATTGAGAAACTCTGCGGGTGGCGCGCCGGCGTGGTTTCCATTCTGCCGGTTGCCCTGCTGACCGTAATGGCGAGCCCGCTTCGCGCGGGTGCGCAGCCGGTCGCAAGCACTCCTGCAACCGCCGTGGAACCCACCGAGATTGTGTGGAGGATGGTGGCGCAAAACCAAACGCGCGCGCAGCAGTTGAAGTATTTCACTTCCCGCCGGCACTATCATGTGGAGTTTCACGGTCTGGGCAAATCCATGGCGGCAGAGATGGACGCGCAAGTGACGTACATTGCCGGGTCCGGCAAGACCTTTCAGGTAATCGACGAGTCGGGATCTCATTTGCTTATCAAGCATGTATTGAGAAAGCTGCTCGAAACCGAGCGCGATGACTCACGTGAGCAGAAGTCGGCCCTGACCCCGTTCAATTACAACTTCACTTTTGATTCCCGGACCAATGAGAATGGACGGCCGCTCTATGTCTTCTCCGTCGAGCCGAAAGTGAAAAACAAGCTTCTGTATCGGGGCAAGATCTGGGTGGATGCGCAGGACTATGCGGTCGTCCGGGTCGAAGCTCAGCCGGCCGAGAACCCTTCGTTCTGGATCAGGAATACCGAGATCCACCATGTCTATGCGAAAAGCGGCGATTTCTGGCTGCCGGAGACAAACAGAAGCGAATCGAAAGTCCGTTTTGGCGGCACGGCGGTACTTACCATCGAATACGGAACCTACCGCTTCGAGGAGCCGCGCGAATCGAATCAGGCGGTATCGTCCGAGGCGGCAGCGCGCAAGCCCCTGCTCGACGTGCGCTAGAGATCATGCCGCTCCCGATCCCAGGCTGCGGGGACAAGTGCGCTCATGACGCGGATCGTCAAATTACGCTCCGGGGACGAGGCAGGCTGGGATCAGGCTCTGTCGCTCTATCGGGAACAGCTCAGGTTTTACCTCGATTACCTGATCCAGTGCGGATGCGGCGAGGACATTCTCGCAAAGGTCGAATCCGAGGCCAGCGGCAGCCCCGTACCTGATGACTTCAAGTTCCGGTACCTGCTGAGAATCCTGGTGCGGAACGTCATCCTGCACATGCGCGAGTGCGATCGCGCACCCGAAGGGTCGCGCTTCCTGCCGCGTCACTCGCCGGATGCCGCCCCCGCTTTGCGCGCCCAGGAGCGAATCGTCTACTTTCTGCGCGACATACTCGAATATTCAAAAAGAGACACGTCTCTCCTGATCGGGATCACGGATGCCCAGGCCGACAAGCTTCTCTCCCTCGCGCGGAAGCGGATCGATCTGACCGAAGGACCGTCCTCCATGAAGATCGAAGGCCCGGACTGGACTTGTTTCCGATGGAAGCTCACTGACATTGAATTGCAGTGATCGCGTCCGGGTGTGCTTTTGAGTCAGTTCCGCGGGTAAGTGCGCTGATGGACGTTCTTATCGGCAGCAAAGTCTGCAGATCTTCGCGTACACGGAAAACAGGATACAGATCGCGCACGCGATCCAACCCAAGTTACGATAACGGTTTGTTTCCCTGAAACTCCGCCGCTTGCAATTGAAAAATTCCGAATCAGGGCAGGCGAAGAACTCATCTTATTCGCATACAGATCGAAGCGCGCCCTCCGCACGCGATGGGGTGCGATCTTCCATCGCGATCAAGGTCAGATAACCTGGCAGGCTGGGTCCGGCCGGCTTTTCGGAAACGGTCGAATCCATGCGGGGGTGTCGGCTCGAAATGCGCGCTGCGAAACTACTCGTCTCCCTGGTCCTCCTGGTCCTGCCCGGGGCCGCCGGACTTGGGCAGCAGTTGATGGCTCCGGCGCCGCAGCCTGCGCACCTCAGCGGCACCGTGACCGACACAAACGGGGACGTCATCCCCGGAGCAACCGTTACCATAAGTGGTCCTTCCCGGAGTCCTCGGTCCGCGGTAGCCAACGACGACGGGTTCTTCGAGATCGATAACATTGTCCCGGGTCCCGGCTATCAGGTCATCGCGGCTGCAAAGGGATTCGCCGATTGGAACTCCCCCGCGGTTTCCCTTTTTCCGGGTCAATTCGAGATTCTCAGCGGTATCGAGCTAAGGTTGCTGGGAGAAGCAACATCGGTGACTGTGGTGGCGGCCCGGGAAGATATAGCTACGGAGCAAGTGAAGATAGAGGAGCAGCAGCGCGTCCTTGGGTTTATTCCCAATTTCTATGTGAGCTATGACAGGGATGCGGCGCCGCTCACTTCGAGGCTCAAGTTCGAACTGGCCCTGAAAATCTCGATCGACCCGGTCACGTTTGCCGGTACGAGTTTTCTGGCGGCCGCCAATCAGGCCAGCGGCTATCCCGACTACCCGGGAGGGATAAAGGGCTACGGAGAACGGTTCGGGTCCATTTACACCAACGACCTGACTGATATCATGGTGGGCGGCGCCATCCTGCCGTCGATCCTGCATCAGGATCCGCGGTACTTCTACCAGGGCACGGGAACAACAAAGTCGCGCCTGATGCATGCGCTGTCGAGTCCGATCATCTGCAGGGGAGACAATGGGCAATGGCAGCCGAACTATTCCAGCCTTGGCGGCTATCTCGCCTCGGGAGCGATTGCGAACTCCTATTACCCGCAGGCGAATCGTGGCGCCGGACTTGTCCTGAGAACTTTTGGCGTGGACTTCAGCGCGAATATCGCAAACGCAGTCCTGCAGGAATTCGTGCTGCGACGACTTACTCCGACCGCTAAAGATCGGCATTGACAGCGATCGCGATTCTGATCGCCCGGGTTTCGCCGGGGATCATTCCAGATCGAAGGGAGGGTGTGGATCCGGACTCTTTTCATCGGCGCAACTGCCGGCACCTCCGTCACATTCTTGACACCTGAATCCCGAGGCTGAAAAAATCCCCTCGCGTCGCCAATGTCTTGCCAATCGCCAGGCCGACACCGCGAGTCGGCAAGCGTATTCCCCTCCCGGCAGCGTGGACTATGACTTCACCAGGTTGGCTTTTGACCATTGCATCGCTCGCCGCGGCCGCAACTCCCGCCTGCCTCATGGGCCAGGGCGCGCCGCCTGCCTCCGATGCCATCTGGCGCACCAGAGCCGCACAGTCGCTCCAGCAAAGGTATCCGGTCAAGGCCCAGGAGCCCGGAAATCCGGATGCCGACAAGACCTACGCACTCGCCGATCTGATCGATCTGGCCGAGCAGCAGAATCCCGAAACGCGAGCTGCGTGGGAGGAAGCCAAATCCAGAGCCGATGCCTTGGGTATCGCGCGCAGCTCGCTTTACCCCACATTGACGGCCGTTGCTCTCGCCGTCACCCTGCGACAGGCCACGCTCATTGGCGAGTATTTCCATCGCCAGACCGAAGGCGTCTTCGAGCCCGTTCTCCACGTGGAGTACCTGGTGTTCGATCTCGGCGGACGCAGTGGAGAGATCGACGCGGCAAAAGCCAACCTGCTGGCATCCGGCTTTGCCTTCAACGACACGCATCGCCGCATCATCTATCAGGTCGCGTCGGCTTATTACCGGCTTCTCAACGCGGAGGGCCAGCGCGATGCGGCGGAAGTCAGCCTCGAAAACGCCAGGACCGTCGAGGAGGACGCCAGCGCGCGTCTGGCCAATGGTCTTGCCACCAAACCCGATCAGTTGGAGGCTACCGCGGCCCGCGCGCAGGCCGACTATGATCTCCAGGCCGCCGTCGGGGCGGTCGACATCGCTCGTGGCGATCTGGCCACCGCGATCGGCTCCGCGCCGGGGACTTTCTTCAAGGTCCAGACTATCGACAAGCTGCAACTCCCATCCGCCATAGCCGATTCCGTCGACCAGGAGATCGATCGTGCTTTCAGCCAGCGCCCCGACATGCTGCAGCAACTGGCGCGTTTGCGGGCCGCCGACGCTTCGATCAAACAGGCAAAGTCCAGCTACTTTCCCTCTCTCAGCTTCGAGGGAGATGGCGGGCTCGCGAGAGGCTACGGACAGCAGGATCTTCTCCCCGGAAGTTATGCGCAGGGGGAGGTTTGGACGACTCAACTGAATCTCAAATGGAATCTCTTCGACGGTGCGCGGCGCGAGTATCGCATTGCGCAGGCCAAGGCCGACAGAAAAACGGCCCAGGCGCAGATCGATTCGCTTCGCGATCAGATCGCAAACGAGGTCTGGGCCGCCTACTCCGATATGCAAACTGCCCTCCGCCAGCAGAAGGCCGCCGCCGCGTTGCTTACGGCTTCCCAGCAATCGTATGAAGCCGCGCAGGAAGCGTATGGCTATGGCGTGCGCAATCTGCTCGATGTGGTTTCGGCACAGAAGGCCCTGGCGCAGGCGCGATCGGAAGATATCTCCGCCCGAACGCAGTTGTTGCTTCAGGTCACCAGCCTCGCCTTCCGTACGGGCGACCTCATTCAGATGCAGCATTGGAGCCCTGTCCCATGACCACGAATTCATCCGGCGGGGGGCGGAGCGGCCCGGTGTACCGCTCCCGGCGATGGCCGACCCGCGCGGTGGCGCTGCTCCCGATCGTGCTCGCGGGCTGCGGACGCTCGCCGACGTTCAACATACTCGGGTCGTTCTTCCCGTCCTGGCTCCTCTGCCTTGTTGCGGGCATCGTCCTGGCTGCTCTTTCAAAGCTTCTGTTTGGCCGCTTCTCCCTCGACAAGGAGATTCTCTGGCCCGTGCTTCTTTATCCGTGCATGGCGCTCTTTTTTGCCTGCGCGCTCTGGCTCATCTTCTTTAGCTGAATGGAGGACGAATCATGCCGGCCGACTCAGAGCACGCCCGTCTTCACATGGTCGGCCGTGCCATCAGCATTGGGGTGATCGTCTGCACTGTCATTACCGCGCTGCTTGTCCTCCATGAGGTCGTCTCCAATCCGCGCACCGACGACGCCGAGGTGTTTGCGAATTTCATCGGGATGGCTCCGCTGGTCAACGGCCCGGTGATGCACCTCTATGTCATGGACAATGAATGGGTCAGGGCCGGCGCTCCCTTGTTCGACATCGACGACCGCCCCTACGCCTACGCGCTGGCCCATGCCCGTTCCGACCAAAGCGCGCTGGAAGGCCAGATCGGCGACGAGCGCCGTCTCATCGCCGGCAAATCCAGCGGCGTGGATGTCGCCAGGGCCAACGCCCTGAGCGCCGAAGCCAGCCTCGCCCGCTCCGCGGCCGCGGTGGAGGAAGCCAAGGCCGATGTCGGCAACGCTGAGGCTGCGGTCGAGCGCTCCAACGCGGAACTCAAATACGCTTCCGACAACCTGCACCGCATCGAGCCGCTTCTGACGCGCCAGTTTGTCACCGTCGACCAGGTGGATCAGGCTCGCACATTGGAGATCTCGCGCACGCAGGCCGCCAATCAGGCGAGATCGCAACTGGCTTTGGCCGAGGCCGGCCTGCTCGCTTCCCAGGCGCAATACAAACAGGCGCAGGCCGTGCTCGAACAGAGCCATCAGCAGGTCGAGGAGGCGACGCACAATGTGACCACGCTTCGGCCCCTCGAAGGACAACTTCCGGGCAAGCAGGCAGCCATCGATAATGCCCTGTACGACTTCGACAATTGCCACGTCGTCGCGCCTTTTGACGCCCGCGTCACCAACCTCACCATTTCGCAAGGCGACTACGCAAACGCCGGCAAAGCGGTCTTCACTCTCATCGACACCCGCACCTGGTGGGTCGTCGCCAACTTCCGCGAGACGCAACTGCACCACATCCATCAGGGAATGCGTGCCGACGTCTATGTCATGTCCCACCCCACGGCCCGGTACAACGGCGTTGTCGACAGCGTCGGATTCGGCGTGACGCCCGACACGGACCTCGTTGGCCGCCTCAGCGCCCCGGGACTCCCCGACATACAGCGCACCCTCAACTGGGTGCATCTGGCCTCGCGCTTTCCGGTGCGGATTCGAATTCTGAATGGCCCGTCCGATGATTTCCGCCTTGGCGAATCCGCCACCGTCATCATCCGCGGCTACGCGGATCACGAACCGGGAAAATAGAGATGGCGACCGAACCGATTCACCTTCCGAATCCGGAACGATTCAGCGATTGGTTCCCGGAGTTCCTCAAAAAGGAGCTTGCACCCTATCCTGGCCGCGGCGCAATGGTGGCGCGCATCGTCGTCTCCGCGACCCTGACCATGATCTTCATCGTCACCTTCCGCATTCCCGGTGGCGTCGTCGGAGCGTTGTCCGCCTTCTTTCTTTCCCGCGAGAGCCTGGTCTCCACCGGCCGCTCGGCGATTTTCATGGTTGCGGCCTTCGTGCTCGGCGCCCTCTTCATCCCGGTCGGCGCGCGTTTTTTTGCCTCCGCTCAGGAGACCCACTTCTTCTGGGTCGGTTGCACCCTCTTTCTCGCCTTCTTCATGCTCCGTTGCCTTGCCAACTACGCGATCGCGATAGGCTTCGGTCTGGTCATCGGCAATGTTGTCGGCATCTGGTATCTGCCCGGCCCTGCGGAAACGAACGTCGAAAACACACTATGGCTGGTTGCAGCCACGCTCATCGGGGTGCTGGTGACGCTGGGCACCGAGATCGTCTTCCGCGCGCTGCGTGGCGGCGATGACCTCGTGGAAGGAGTTGACACCCGCCTCGCGCTCCTCGAAAACCTGATGGCGGATTACGCCGATGGCCGGCCGCCTTCGATTGCCACACGAGCCGGCCTTGCCCAGTTCGCCATGGTCGGAGCCGGCGCGCTCCGTCGTTACGTGGCCCGCGCGAACTACACCCCGCTGTATCGCACGCGCATGAGCACGCTGGTCTCGCTGGTGGCCCGTTCGGTTGACTTTGCCGCCGCTCTGGCCGGCGCGTATCCTTCCCTGCCGGACCTCCGGGAACGCGCCGCGCGCATCCGCCAAAGCCTGGCCGACATTCGCAACTGCCTTCGCACCCACGGCCAACCCTGCGAGGCTACGCTCGAGCCCCTGCCCAGTCCCGGCACTCCGCTCCTGTCGGAAATCGAATCCATGGTGTCGCTCATGCCTTCCATCTTCAGCGATGAGGCGGCCACCGATCCGGAGCTTGAGTCGATTGAGGACGTGCCGCTAGCCAACCGCGTCTTCGTTCCCGACGCCTTCTCCAATCCCGAGCATCTGCGCTTCATCCTCGGTGGAACCATGGCCGCGATGTTCTGCTACGTCACTTATGTGTCCCTTGACTGGCCCAATCTTTCCACTTCCATCACCACCTGCATTCTCACCGCGCTCACAACCATTGGCTCCTCGCGCCAGAAACAGGTGCTGCGCATCGCCGGATTCGTTCTTGGCGGCGTCATCGCGGGCATGGGAGCCCAGATTTTCGTTCTGCCCTACATCGATTCCATCGGCGGATTCACGGTGCTCTTTGCCGTCAATACCGCCATCGCAGCGTGGATCGCAACCTCGGGCACGCGGCTTGCCTACGCGGGCGTGCAGTATGCCTTTGCGTTTTACCTCATCCACCTCAGCGACTTTTCCATCCAGACCAACCTTGCCGTCGCACGCGATCGCGCCCTCGGCGTCCTGCTCGGCATTACCATGATGTGGCTCGTCTTTGAGCGGTTCTTTCCCCGCTCCGCCGCCGACGAAATGGTGCGCATTTTTGTCGCCAATCTCCGCCTGCTGGCGGATTTCTCGTCGTCCACTCCGCGCGCCGATCATCCCGGGGATGTATCGAAGGTTCGCCGCCAGCGCGAAGAGATCTATCGTCATTTCGGCGACGTGATCGCACAGTCCGATGCTGTCCCTTTCGAGACCGGCGCGCCGCGCGCGGGAGACATGGCGGCCCGCGATCGCATCCGCCGCTGGCAGGCCTCCTTGCGCAGCTTTTATTTGCTCGAGGCCCCGCTGGTCCAGTTGCGTGTCTTCGGCGACGATTCGAAGCCGACGCCTTTCCGGGAATATGAAAACGAATTCCGCTTCGAGTGCGTGCGCATCTTCCGCCAGATGGCGGAAAGCCTTGAAAGCCAGCTTGCCACCCGCGCTCACCGACCTGGCGCGCCGGCAAGCCTCCTCCGTCGCATCGACTCCGCGGCCGCACGAATCGCAGCCCAACTCTCCGAGCGGGAAAAGTCTCTCGTCCGTCTCACGCGGACCATTGCGCAACTGGTCGACCGCCTGCATTCGGAGGTCGCATCCGAAGGCCTGTATGATCTTCCGCAAGCCTCCCTGTCCCTGCCGCCGGCGGCGGAGCCGGACAGCGCGTGAGGCGCCGCGGCAACCTCGAGGGAATTGATCATCGAGCTGGCGGCAGACAGGCTTTTCGTCGCCGGTTCCCGGATCCGGAACTGGCTCGTGTCGGATGACACGAAGACGCAGCGAGAGCTCATCGGCCCGGCAGGAACCGGGGCTTCCGCGCGGAACGGCCCCCGAACGCATTCAGGGAGGATCGAATATGGCAACCTCATTGCAATCGCCGCCGGGCAAAGCATCGTCCCGCAGGGTCGCGCTCTCCGGGTTCGATCTGATCAATAGCCCGCGGCTCAACAAAGGGACCGCCTTCACGGACCACGAGCGCGACCTTTTCTCCCTGCACGGACTGCTGCCGCCGCACGTCGGCACCCTGGAAGAACAACTGGAACGGCGCATGCAAGCGCTCGAAAACGAAATCACGCCGTTCAACAAATACGCATTTCTCCGCGATCTTCAGGACATCAACGAGACGCTTTTCCACGCGTTGATTGTGCGCAACGTTGAGAAGCTGCTTCCGCTGGTTTACACACCCACGGTCGGTGAGGGTTGCCAGCGGTTCAGCGAGATCTGGAGAAAGCCGCGCGGCCTTTTCCTCAGCCATCCCAACCGGGATCGCATCGCGCAGATCCTGAGCCACCCGCGCTACGACGGCATCCGCTGCATCGTGGTCAGCGACGGCGAGCGTATTCTCGGCCTGGGCGACCAGGGAGCCGGGGGCATGGGTATTCCCATCGGCAAGATGGCGCTCTATACCGCGTTGGGCGGAATCCACCCGGAACACTGCCTGCCCATCCTGCTGGACGTGGGCACGGACAACGAGGAACGGCTGAAGAGCCCGATTTACGTGGGCTGGAGACACCCCCGCGTCCGCGGGCAGGAGTACGACGACTTTGTCGACACCTTCGTGCAAGCCGTCAGGGCGCGCTGGCCGCACGTCCTGCTGCAGTGGGAGGACTTCGCCGGCAGCAATGCCGCGCGGCTCCTGGCCCGCTACCGGAACCAGCTCTGCACTTTCAACGACGACATTCAGGGAACCGCGGCCATCGCCACTGCGACGTTGATCTCCGCGATCAACGTTACGGGCGTTCCGCTGGAGAAGCAGAGAATCGTGGTCTTCGGATTCGGCAGTGCAGGCCTCGGCATTACCGGGCTGCTGACGCAGTTCATCGAGGACAGGGGCATTGGAAGTGAGCAGGCGCGAGCCTGCTTTTACGGAATCGATCAATACGGGCTCGTCACCGCGAGCCGCGCAAACCTGACCGCGGGGCAACTGCCCTACGCCCGCAAGGAAGAGGAAGTGCGGGGATGGCGGCAGCCCGACGGCAGCGTCGGACTGGTCGATCTGATGCGCCATGCACGGCCCACGGTGCTGATCGGTGTGTCGGGACAGGGCGGTGCCTTTACCGAAGAGGCCGTGCGCGAAATGGCCAGGCACGCGGAGCGGCCGGTGATCTTTCCCCTGTCCAACCCCACGTCGCGCAGCGAGGCCACGCCGCAGGAGCTGATGGACTGGACCGGCGGACGGGCGCTGGTCGGTACCGGCAGTCCTTTTGAGCCGGTGAATGTCGGCGGCCGGCGAGTGTCCGTCGCGCAAACCAACAACTCCTACATCTTTCCGGGACTTGCCTTGGGAATCGTCGCCTCCCGGGCAAGGCATGTCACCGACAGCATGGTGAAAGCCGCGGCCACCGGGCTGGTGCGCCATTTGCCCACGCGGCGGAATACGGAGGGGAGCCTTTTGCCGGAGCTGTCGGAGGCGCGTTCTCTCGGTCGCCTCATCGGCGAAGCGGTAGGCCGGCAGGCGATGCTCGACGGCGAGGCGCAGGTCGCCGGCGAAGACGAGCTGATGCGCGCGATCGGGGACAACATCTGGGAGCCGGTGTACGAACCTTATGAGCGCGCCTGATCAGGGCAGCTCGGGAAACAGTGTGTCCGTTTGGAAACTGCGCCAGGTTGCCGCTCCCCGTTGGGTCGCGTCGGCCTGGCGATACTTCTCCGGCGCCATGGTTTCCTGAACTGCCGTAGCCGCCCGGCAAGCAGGCGGCGGGGAGCTGGGGATATGTCTCTCAACAATACGACGGCAAGTCCTTTTCGCATTGAAGAAGATGCCCTGGGCGAGGTCGAGGTTCCCTCGGAGCGTCTCTGGGGCGCGCAGACGCAGCGCTCGCATCTGAACTTCACCATCGGAGTGGAACGATTCCGCTGGGGCCGGCCGGTCATCCGCGCGCTCGGCATCCTGAAGAAATGCGCCGCGCTGGCCAACGGCGAACTGGGTCAGCTTCCCGATGAGAAAGTCGACCTGATCGTTCGCGCCGCGCAGGAGGTGATCGACGGCCGGTGGGACGCCGAATTTCCGCTGGTCGTCTTCCAGACCGGATCGGGCACGCAGACCAACATGAACGCCAACGAAGTGATCGCCAATCGTGCCATCCAGCTTGCCGGAGGCGTTCCCGGCTCGAAAAAGCCCATTCATCCCAACGACGATGTGAATCACAGCCAGTCGTCGAACGATACGTTTCCCACTGCCATGCACATCGCCGCTGTCGAAGCGGTCGACAATCTGCTCGATCCCGCCGTTCTCGAACTTCGCGACACGCTCGATGCGAAGGCGCAGGCGTATCGCGATGTGGTCATGATCGGCCGGACGCATCTGCAGGACGCGACGCCTCTGACCGTCGGACAGATGATGTCGGGATGGGTTGCGCAACTCGACGAAGCCCTCGCCGGCATCCGTGGCACGCTCGTCTTTATTTATCCGCTGGCCATCGGCGGAACCGCGGTCGGTACCGGACTGAACGCGCATCCGCGCTTCGGCGAAGTGACTGCCCGGCGCATTGCGGAAGAAACCGGAAAGCCCTTCGCTTCGGCAGCGAACAAATTCGCCGCGCTGTCTGCCCATGACGGCTTGGTCGCGGTGAGCGCCGCCTTGCGCACGCTCGCCGGCGCGCTCATGAAGATCGCCAACGATGTGCGCTGGTACGCCTCAGGACCGCGAGCGGGAATCGGCGAGTTCAGTATCCCGGAGAACGAGCCGGGCTCGTCGATCATGCCGGGAAAAGTCAATCCCACGCAATGCGAAGCGCTCACCATGATCGCGGTTCAGGTCTTCGGCAACGACCATGCCGTCGCCTTCGCAGGCTCGCAGGGCAACTTTCAGCTCAATGTGTACAAGCCCGTCATCCTGCACAACGTGCTCACTTCGATCGAACTGCTCGCCGACGGCTGCCGCTCCTTCAACGACCATTGCGCAAAAGGAATCGAGCCCAATGCGAAGCGGATTCGCGAGCATCTCGACCGGTCGCTGATGCTGGTGACCGCGCTCAATCCGCACATCGGTTACGGGAAAGCCGCCAGGATCTCCCGCACCGCTCACCTCGAGGGCATCAGCCTGCGGGAGGCTGCTCTGAAGCTGGGCTTCCTCACTGCCGATCAGTTCGACCAATGGGTGCGTCCGGAAGATATGACCCGCCCGCTTGCCGAAGACGAATCCGCACATTGACCGGGAAACCGGACCTGGCGCGCATGCGCTCCACCCAGTGAAAATCGCCCGGTCGCTTTTCCTGGAAGCCGCAACCAACCGCGACGCCCGCGCATCTTCGTCTGACGGGAGCGGTAATCCTTTCGAGGTAACAAGGACCCGCTCCTTCTTGCGATGCGCGGTCGGGCTGAGGTTCCGTAAATCTGGTTCAACGATACGATGGACCGTCTCGGCAAGCGGTGATCCGCCGGAGCCCGGATTCCGGTTGTTCCGGGACCGATGGATATCCGTTGAGATTGCAGTGCCGGCAGCAGCAGCCGATCTGGCGTTTGCGGGCGGGCCTCATGGAGGGGGTTCCGGCGCCAGGAGCCGGTTGGAACAATCGTGGTCGATTCAGGGACTTTTTGCGGTATCGTTGCCGCGATGGCCTGCCCGGCGGGCGGGCGCCGGTCCTCCGGCAGGCGCTCGACTCGAAGAAAGGTGTCACCGTGCCTTTCGGGTTGTGCGATGATTTTTCCAACGCCTTCCCGCTCTCATCACATCGTGCGAGCATTCCCTGGGACAAAAGCTGCCACTGCAGGATGTGTTGGCCATGAAAAGACCGATCTCCACTGCAAAATCCCGCGTGGCATTGCTCGGCACACTTTTGATCGCCTGTGTTTTGGGCGCGGGCTGCCGGTCAAAAGCGGATGGAGAGCCGGAAGTCAGGATTACACGCGTTCCCGACGCGAATCCGGGAGGACCGGAAAAACTCGATTACATGGAAGGAACCGTCAGAAATACCACGGCAGGGCAGCGCATTGTGCTTTTCGCGCACAGCGGGGTTTGGTGGGTGCAGCCTTTTGCCGACCGGCCGACAACCAATATTCTTCCCGACGGGAGCTGGAGGAACTCGACGCATCTTGGCACGGAGTATGCCGCGTTGCTGGTCGACGCGGCTTACACTCCGCCGGCGAGAACCGCAACGCTGCCGGGCGTCGGAAAGGGCGTTCTGGCAGTCGCAATGGCCGCGGGAAGAGCGGCCGCTCCCGTGATCGTCAGGACGATCCACTTCAGCGGGTACGACTGGACGGTCCGATCGGCCGGAAGCGACCGGGGAGGCGAGTCGAACGCCTACGATCCTGCCAACGCGTGGACCGATGAAAGGGGGTTCCTTCACCTGCGGACGGCAGAGCGCGACGGGCGATGGACGTGCGCGGAGGTCAGTCTCACGCGTAGTCTGGGATACGGAACCTACCAATTCGCGGTTCAGGATACCGCGCACCTGCCGCCGTCGGCGGTCGTGAGTCTGCTGACCTACGATGACTCCGGCACAGAAGCATTTGCCAGCGAGGTCGACATCGAGCTGAGCCGGTGGGGCGATCCCAAACGAAAAAACGCGCAGTACGTCGTTCAGCCATACTACGTTCCGGAAAACGTCTTTCGATTCGAATCGCCGGCGGGAACGGTGACGCACTCGTTCGATTGGGAACCGGGACGCATTGCGTTCCGGTCGGAAGCCGGATCCGTACAGGGACCGATCCGGGCGCCCCTGGCGGCGCACGTATTCCCGGCGGGCGTTCCGGTTCCCGCAAAGGAGACGGTGCGCGTGAATCTCTACGACTTTCGACACTCCCAGCATCCTTCGCAGCCGCCCATCGAGGTAGTCATTGAAAAGTTCGAGTATCTTCCGTGACGATGCGCGCACCGCGAGGCTGTTTCGATGTATCCTGGCAGGTCTCACGATCGCATGTTGCGCGCAGGCAGTCCGGGCGCTCGATCCGGACAAATCCGTCTCGCAGTATGTGCGCAGCGAATGGGGGAAGGACAAGGGCTTTGTCGGCGGGACGATCTACGCGATCTGCCAGTCCGGCGATGGATATTTATGGCTGGGTACCGATCGCGGACTGGTGCGGTTCGATGGAGAGAAGTTCACGCTGATTCAACGGCCGCTGCCTGACCGGCCCGCCATCGGCCCGGTGCGCGGGCTGGTGGCGGACTCCGATGGCAATCTGTGGATCCGTCTGCAGGGACCTCAGGTGCTCCTCTACCGTGACGGCCGGTTCAGCGATGCACTTGAAGGTACCGGCTTTTATGCGCCCGTCTTCACAGCCATGGCAACCGACGGTCATGGCGGCATGTTGTTCTCGGACCTGTATACCCGTTCGGTGCGGTATGCGCACGGCAAAATCGAAACCTTGGCCGGTTCCACAGATGCGGCAGGCACGGTTACCTCGATGGCCGAAACTCCGGATGGCAAGGTCTGGTTGGGGACGCGGGATGGCGGATTGCTGCTCATCCTGAACGGGAAGACTGCTCACGGGAACGCACCCGGCCTGGGGAGCGACAAAGTCAATGCGCTCGCGCCGGCGGGCGATGCCGGTTTGTGGATTGGCACTGACCAGGGCCTGCGGTTTCGGCCCACAAGTGGAGATATCCGTCTCGCGCCGCCCGAATGGAACACGAAGATCCAGGTCTTTGACCTGGTTGGAGATGTCGACGGAAACCTGTGGGCAGCAAGCAGCCGCGGCCTGGTGCGGGTCACACAGGCCGGAGACTTCTCATTGCTGCCCGGTTCCGGCAGGAAGACGGCAGAGGTTACCGCGGTCTTTGAGGACAAGGATCGAAATCTCTGGTTCGGCGGTTCCGGAGGCCTGGAACAACTCAAGGACGGTCTGTTTTCGACTTACTCAACCCAGGCGGGCCTGCCTGATTCGAATGGAGGCGCGCTGTACGCCGACATGGAAGGACGAATCTGGTTCGCTCCCGTCTCCGGCGGTCTCTACTTTCTGGAGCGGGGCCGCCTCGAATCCGTTCACCTGGCGGGCCTCGACCGCGACGTTGTCTATTCGATCAGCGGTCGGGGAAACGAGATCTGGGTAGGGCGGCAAAGCGGCGGCCTGACCAGGATCCTTCGCACCGGGAACGATCTGTCCGCGAAAACCTGGACGCGGACAGACGGATTGGCCGAGAACACCGTTTACACAACCTGGCTTGGCCGCGACGGCACGGTTTGGGCCGGGACCATCAGCGGCGGACTGTCGCGGCTGAAGAACGGGGTCTTCACGAATTACTCCATATCGAATGGGCTGAGCTCCAATGCCGTCAACTCCCTCATCGAGGGATACGACGGCACTCTCTGGGTGGGCACATCGGCAGGACTTGATGCGTTTCGCAACGGAACCTGGTCGCACTGGACCAGTGCCGACGGCCTGCCTTCTTCTGAAGTCAGAAACTGCTTCGAGGATGCAAAGCATGTGCTCTGGATCGTCACTCCTTCCGGACTGGCATACCTCTCGTCCGGAAAGCCCGTTGTCCCGGATCTTCCCGAGTCTCTTCGCGACCAGTTGTTCGGAATCACCGGGGACAGTCTCGGTTTTCTCTGGCTCTCCACCGGCGACCAGGTCATCCGCGTCAATCGCGACCGGCTGCTGGAGAATTCACTGCGCGAAAGCGACATCCAGGCGATAGGAGAACCCGACGGTCTGATCGGCGCGGAGGGAGTCCGGCGGGACCGGTCGATCCTGAGCGGCCCCGATGGCAGGATCTGGGTCTCGGTTCAGAATGGCATCGCTGTTGCGGATCCCATGCTGAGCCTGGGCGAATCGCGCCCGCTGGCGGTCCGGATCGATGCGATCGTTGCCGCTGGGGGAACATTCCCGCCCCGTGACTCCCCGCGGATTCCGGCAGAAACCCGCAGCGTCACCATCCGGTTCTCCGGTGCGTCGCTGGACCCGCCGGATCGGATCTGGTACCGCTATCTGCTCGAGGGAGCCGACCCGACCTGGAGCGATCCGGTTCAGATCCGGCAGGTGAGTTACAACAACCTCCATTCCGGCGCCTTCCGGTTCCGCGTCATGGCGTCGCACGATGGATTACTCTGGAACGGGCCCGAGGGCGACGCGGGCTTCTCCATTGACGAGGCATTCTGGGAGACGTGGTGGTTCCGGACCGGCTGTGTTCTTCTCGGTGTGCTGGCCGTGCTGTCTGTCTTTCGTCTGCGCACACTCAGGCTCTCGCGCCAGTTGAACTCACGATTCCAGGAGAGGCTTGCCGAGCGCACGCGTATTGCACAGGAGCTGCATGACACGCTCCTGCAGAGCTTCCAGGGTCTGATGCTGCGCTTCCAGACGGTCGACCGCATGCTCCCCGCGCGGCCCAATGAGGCAAAAGCGATGCTGGACGAGGCGCTGGATCGCGCCGACGATGCTCTGGCCGAAAGCCGCGAAGCCATCCAGAACATCCGGTCGTTCCCCAGACAACACCCCCGGCTTACGCGGGCGCTGGCCTTGCTGCTGGAGCAGGTTCAGAGCGAGATGTCCCACAATGGACGCGGGCAGCCATCCTGCTCCATTGTCGTGGAGGGATTCGAGCAGGCGCTGCGGGACGATGTCACGGAAGAGATCTGCAGGATCGCGCATGAAGCGCTGCGGAATGTCTTTCAGCATGCCCGGGCGAGTCACCTCGAGATCGAGATCTCGTTCCGGGATGTTGAGCTGTGGCTTTCCTTCCGCGACGATGGCGCCGGAATCGAACCGTCCGTTCTGAAAGCCGGGGCGCGCTCGGGCCACTGGGGACTCATCGGAATGCGGGAACGGGCGACGCGGCTCGGCGCGGAGCTGACCTTCTGGAGCAAGCCCGGAGCCGGAACCGAGATCGCCCTGACGATGCCCGCAAATCTGGCATATGCTTCGTCGCGTCCCAACCTCTTTCGGCGAATTCACAACAGGATGAAAGCGTGAGTCACACTTCCGATCCAATTCGCATTCTCACCGTCGACGACCACCCCTTGCTTCGCGACGGGATCGCCGCCATGGTAAACAACGAGGCCGACATGAGAGTGGTCGCCGAGGCGTCGAACGGGCGCGAGGCCATGGAGCGTTTTCGCGAGCACCGGCCCGACATCACGCTGATGGACATTCGCATGCCCGACATGGATGGAATCGAGACGCTGGCCGGGATCCTTCGGCAATATCCCGAGGCGCGAATCATCGTGCTCACGACCTACAGCGGGGACGCGCTGATCCTTCGCGCGCTCAAGGCCGGAGCCCAGGGCTATCTGCTCAAGGGGCTGCTGCGCAAGGAGCTTCTGGATACGATTCGCTCGGTGCACGCCGGACGAAAACGCATTTCGCCGGAAGTCGCCCAGCAGGTGGCAAATCATGCTGTCGACAGCCTGCTGACATTGCGGGAGATCGACGTGCTGCAACTGATCGCCGAAGGGAATGCCAACAAGGTGGTGGCGGACCGTCTCGCCATCTCCGAGGACACCGTGAAGGCCCACGTGAGAAACATCCTTGGGAAGCTGGGAGCGAACGATCGGACCCACGCCGTGACCATCGCGGTCAAGAGGGGGATCATCAATTTGTAGACCGGGTCGTCCGAAAGAGTGATGGTTCCGTTCCCCTTTTTGTATATGCCGGCCATTTCAGGCCGCGGCTATCCTTCGTTGGATGGAGGGGCTCTCTGCAACGCCTGTTCTCAATGTTTCCCAATGGCTGGCCGGGACGCGGTCTGCTTCTTCTCCGCGCTGCGGTGGGGGTGCTGGTGATTCATCAGGCCCTCACCCGGTCCCCAGGATCGACCCACTCCTCTTACATCACCCTTGTCGCATCCGCGATCGCCGGGCTGCTTCTTTTTCTTGGAATCTGGACTCCGGCGGCGGGACTGTTTCTTGCCGCGCTTGAGATCCTCAGACTCTGGCGTGGGACGCCGCAGCCCGAGACCGCGGTTCTCGCGACTGCCGTCGCGCTGTCGATCATGATGCTGGGGCCCGGCGTGTGGTCCATCGATGCGATGCTGTTCGGAAGGCACCGGCTCGAGATCCCGGAAGGCTGAAGCTGGCGCTGCGCCCTCACGCGATGGAGCCTGGCTTTCGGTTGCGGGGTGGATGCGGGCTGCCTCTCCCCGGCAGGATATCGGCAATCTGGCTCGAAGTTTCCCGAATTGCAGTGCTGGCGCGCGGTCGTCCACGGCGGTGCGGAAGAGGCGGATTCCCGGCCTGCGCATCTTGTGTTGCAGCGTCGAGCGCAAACGCAATGCCCATGGCAGTCAGGCCCGGCAGCACATGCCCTTTGCTCCGGAACCCATTGAAACTCGCGTGGCGATGCGGGCGCGAGCCCGATGAAGCCTGGTCTTTACTGCCGCGACCGAGATATTCAGCGCCTCGGCAATATCCTTCATGGAAAGCTCCCCGGCCAACTGGATTTCGATCGGCGCGCGCAATTGAGGTTCAAGCTTTCCGATCGCGCGCATAAGATGCTTCCTCTGCTGCTGCAGATCGCACAGTTGCTCCGGATTCGAGGCCGGATCCCTGATCTCCATCGGAACACAGCCACCTTCTTCCTCGGAGGAAGAGATGATCAATGCCTCGGGGCGGGAGCGCCGTCGGCGAAGAATCATCAGCGCCGAGTTCATGGCAATTCGCGTCAGCCAGGAGTAGACGCTCGATCTGCCCTCAAAACGGTGGAGAGCCAGGTAAGCCCGAAGAAACGTGTCCTGGAGAGCATCCTCGGCGTCTTCCCAGTTTTTTGTTATGCGAAGAATGACCTTGAAAAGGCGGGATGAGTACAGTCTTTGCAGTTCATCGAATGCCGGGGTGGAGCCTGCCTGCGCGGCAGCCATAATCTTCAGCTCCCGTGCAACAAGGGCTTGTGTGACGCCTGGGTTGAGAGACGAACGTTGCGCCACGAGATCCAGGACGGTGAAGATGCCGGATTTCGCCGGCGGTGCCGAACGAGTCATGAGAACTCTCCTCTGGCAGGCTCTCCTGCCGTGTGCACTCGATTCCTGGCTGTGATTGTGCTGCGGGCCCTGATCGGGCGCCGGAAGCCCTGCTCCACGAGCTTGGTTCAGGCAGCGTGCCTGCGGCATGTACTTTTGCCAGTCTTGCCGCGGACGAATCAACTTCCTCCAATATCCGGCCTGCGGCTTTTTCCTGCATCCCTCAATCGAGTGACAGCGGCACTACCCTTTTCTATCTGCGCCGGACAACCCGGAATGGGCAGCGACACCAGCTCGCGCGGTGATGCAATCGGGGATGGCCATCCTGTGGTAACCCGGCGCGCGTCGATATCCGCGTCGTGAGCGACACGGACGAAACCATGCTGCGGACCGGTGACATGGCCGGGTTGCGCCGAGGGAATCCACGGCGGATGCCATTGGAAAGGGGGTTTCACAGGCAAGTTTGTGAGTGCATCGTCCTGGTCCTTGAATGAAGCATTGGAGAATTTCCTTGTCTTGATGAGTGTGCAGGACGGATCTTCTGATTCCCGATTTGCGTTTGACCCGGAAAACCAGCCTTTGAATCGGGCAATAACTCGTCACGGTCACAACCGACGTGCGCCCGGATGCCGGACAGGCATCGCCGGACCTTCTCGAGCTTCGGCTTCTGCCGGCAATATTCCTCCGTCTTCGCTTTCGCGACGACGGCGTCGGAATCGACCCGGGAACCCTGAAGAACGGCGGACATGCGGGTCACTGGGGACTGACGGGGATGAGCGGGAGGGCGAAAAGCATGCACGTGCGCCTGACGATCTGGAGCAAGCCAGGCGCAGGCACCGAGGTTGAGCTGACAATTCCGGCAACGATCACCCGCCGATCACGCCGGTGAACACAACCTTACCGTCCGCGAAATCGATGTCCTTCAGCTCATCGCCGCCGGCAATCCCAACAAACTGGTGGCGGACAGGCTGTCGATCACCGAGGACACGGTCAAGGCCCACGTCAACAGCATTCTCTCCAGGCTGGGCGCGAATGACCGCACCCATGTGGTCACGATCGCGGTCAAGCGAGGGATCATCGACCTGTAGCAACCCGAAAGGGTAATAGCCCGTCTACCCTTCGGGGAGTTCCGGGCGGCTCAATTCGCATGTAGCCTTGGAACGAAGGGGAAGCCTGTTGCAGCGCCTGTTCTCGATATTTCCAAACGGGTGGCCGGGTGCGGGCCTGCTCGTGCTGCGAATTGCCTCCGGGGCTTATCTGCTCACGAACGGAATCTCCGCCATTGCGGCTGCAGGATTCCGGAACACGAGCCTGCTTGCGCTCGCTTCCACGCTTCCAGGCGGCCTGCTGATCATTGGGCTATGGACGCCGGTGGCGGGAATTCTGGCTGTGCTTCTCGAGGCGTCGATGGTCTTCAGGAGCAGTGAAGAGCCCCGGGCCGGACTGCTTCTCATTTGCATCGGCGCGGCGATTGCCATGCTGGGACCAGGCAGTTGCTCCATCGACTCCGTCCTGTTCGGTCGCCGCCGGCTGGATGTCAATGATCAATGAATCCACTTGCCGGTCTGGGGCGGATCCATACCCCTGCCCCGGCTTGCCAGGTTGATCTGCTCCCGCAGTGACTCGTTCTTCTGTAGCAGGTAGCACACAATCTGCTGCAGGTTCCATGTTTGTTTCTGCAGTTCCAGAATCAGTTCGACGAGTTGTTCCCGCGCCATTCCGCTGCAGTCCGCGGGGATCTTCTGCTCGCTCTCCGCCGATGGAGAATCCGGGCGGGAGTCGATCGACAGGTTGACTGGTAACATTGCAGTTTCCCTTCTCGGACGGCATCCGATACCCGGATTCTCGCTGAAACCCCGGGGCATCGAAACCGTCGTTCGGGCTGGGCCGATCTCCCTCTTTCGGGTATCCGCGCCACACAACGTTACCTGATTCACCGGACGTCCGGATTAAGCCGGCCTCGCAGGATTCGTAAAGCATGGCGCGGGCTCAATTCATCACCTGTCCGATTCCGGACGGCATTTGGTTCCGCTCCTGGCAGGCGTTTGGATTGGCCTCATTTGTAATCCCTGCTGGTTCTGCGGCATGGCCGTCGACGGAATCCGGCACCCTCCATGCCTTGCACGATAGCGTCGCAAGAGGCACTTTGAAACTGATTCAGAATGCCCATGGCATTTTCTGGGACCGGTCCGTGCGGCTTGCATCCCCGACACCCTCGGCCCTGCAGGCGCGATGCCGGCTATCCGGGTGGTGTACGAACGCCGGCGGGGTTCTGATCGGCTGCACTCCGAACGGACTTCGGTTGCCCTTTGTCGCGGTCGCTCGCGAAGTCGTTGTGGCATGCCATGCCGGCGAGACGCAGTTTTTGAAATTGCGGATTGGTTCTCAACTGGTTGAAAAACGGGTCCCGGTCCATCGCCGGGTACGAGCAGTAGTTGCGGTCGATCGCAATCTTCAAAAATCGCAATGCGGCTTCATTCTGCCCGCAAAAGGCAAGGTGTCCGGCAAATAAGTAGTCTTCTTCCGGATCGTCGTCGACCGCAATCTTCGCGGCCAGCGACTGAATCTCTTCTTCCGGATCGTGCCGGGCGCAGGCCAGCAACATCTTGTAGCTGTCCCAGGACGGAATCTGGGGAGCCGGAATCCGGAGCGCCGCCTCGGTTTTTCCCGCACGCAGCAGCACATCAATCGCGTGCGCATTGGCCCACTCGGTGCCACTGCGAAGGAAGGTCATTGCCCGTTCGTAGTTGCCCGACTCCATGAAGGTCGTTCCGCAGGAGCCCCACCGGATTCCGGTAGCCAACAAAAGAACCAGCTCGCATTCACGTCCTGCTTCCTCCAGCGATCCACCGTAACGGAGCACATAGCTCAGGGTGTGATGCAGGTTGGGATCATCCGGTCTGCGCCGCAGCAATTCAACCGCCATCTGGTGCGCCTTGACCAGATCTCCCCGCTCCGTACGGTGAATCGTCAACTCGCTCAATGCATCCATCGAGTCCGGGTTCAGCGCGAGTTCCTTCTCCGCGGCCGCATCGGAAAACGCCATCATCTCCGGACCACCGCCTCCCCAACGCGCATAGTCGTAGTAGCGAACGGCCAGGTTGTCCCAGGCAGGCGCATAATTTGGCTCCAGCAGCACAACGCGGCGCAAAAGCTCGATGGCCTGCTGCGTCGGCTTGGGATTGTTGCTGAGGGCCACGCTCTTCAAATAGAGTTCGTAGGCTTCTTCATTTGTCGCCTGGGGAGGCGGATCGGCGATGAATTCCCGCACACCCAGTGCATTGGCCAGGCGGCCGCGCGCGATCGCGGCGATCTGCCCTTGCATGGCCAGGAGATTGTTCGAGGCAACTTCGAAGCTGTCCTGCCAAACGATCCTGTTTTCGGCCGTGTCCACGGCTTCCATCATGATGTGAAGCCGGTTTCCCTCGACCAGAAAGCGGCCTGTCACGGCGCGGCCTACGTCGAGATCGTGACCGACCCTGCGGAAGTCCACTCCCGGGTCGGAGAATCGCGCGGATGCCGCCAACGGACGGACCGTAAGGGAACGCGCCGCCGCCAGTGTGTGCGCAATCTCGTCGGGAAGCGCCGAACGCAAATAGTCGAGTGGCTCACTCGCGGAGACGTTCTGAAACGGAAGGATCGCTACATTGACGGATTGCGGAGGCGCCGGATTCTTACCCCGGTGTGCCGCCAGACCGATCGAAACCGCGATAACGAGAGCGATCCCGATTCCACCCCAGAGCCAGCGCTGGCGCGAAGAAACCTCGAGCCCTTGCAGCGCGTTCCGGATGGGTGGCGCAGCTCGCGCTTGCAGCGGCCGGTTCTCGAGCAGCGCGGCAAGATCGCGCACCAGCGTGCCCGCGTCGGGATAACGCCGCGCCACGTCCGGCTCCAGCGCATGGAGCGACAGCACATCGAGATTGGCCCATTCCCTTTTGCCGAGCTCCCGCCGGATCTGCGGTTTCTCGCGGCGCACCACGGCTGACGGCTTTTCGCTGGACCAGTGATCGAAAGCATTCTCCGCGTCACCGGACTGCACACGGTGCGGCAGCCGTCCGGTGATCGATTGGTAGAGCAGAACGCCCAGCGCATACGCGTCGGTGTACAAACCGACCGGCCCGCCGGCCAACTGCTCGGGAGCCGCATACCCCAGCGTCATCAATCGCAGGCCGGTGATGGTCCGGTCTATGGTCCTGTCCCGGGACTCCTCGAGGTTCAGGTGCTTGGCGATCCCGAAATCGAGCAGCTTCACCTGGCCCTTTTCGTTGACCAGGATATTGGACGGCTTCAGATCGCGGTGAATAATGCCATGGCTGTGCGCATATTCGACGGCCTCGCAGATGCGGCGGAAAAGCTCGATCCTCTCGCGCATCGGTGCGTCATGCACCTTGAGGTATTCGTTGAGCGGCATCCCCTCGGCATACTCCATCGCGAACCAGGGCGTCCCGTCCTCGAGGGTGTTGGCGTCGTAGATGCGCGCGATGGACGGATGATTCAGCTCGGCCAGTGTGTGCTGCTCCGCCTGGAAGCGCTGGCGCCTCATCGGCGAAAGCCAGGCGTCGCGCAGCAGCTTGATGGCGACTTTGCCGCCGATGTCGGTCCGCTCGGCCAGGTACACCACGCCCATGCCGCCTTCGCCGAGCAGGCGCAGCAGGCGATACGGCCCGATCTCGCGCTGAACCAGCGAGGGCAGGCGGCCGAGGTCAAGGAACGTGCGCGCGGCGTGGTCGAGGCCGCCGTCCAGCAACGGGTTGGCGACAGCGTCTTCGGCGAGCATTTCCAGCACGTCGTCGACAATGCTTTCGTCGCCGTGGCACAAGCCCAGGATCGCGCGACGGCGATCGGTGTCATTCAGCCCCGCCGGCAGCTCGACCGCGCAGGTGAAGACCTCTTCGACCGCCGACCACCGATCCTTGTCCATGCCAGCCCGGTCCTTTCTTCAAGCGGAGTTGGCCTCTCCGCCCATGCGATCGCCGGAAAGCGAACGCCTGATCTCGACCGCCAGCCAGGCGCGCGCCGACCGCCACTCGCGCGTGATCGTGGCTTCGGAAACCTGCAGCATCTCGGCCAGCTCGCTCATCTCCAGGCCGCCGAAGAAGCGCCCTTCGACCAGCCTCGCCTGACGCTCCGAAATCCGGTTCAGCGCCTCGAGCGCATGATCGAGCGCCAGAATGTCTCTCGCATCGGGCAGGTTCATGCCGCCAGGCACGGCCTCGTCAAAATCCACAAAGAGTACGGGATCTCCGCGCCGCGCGGCCCTGCGGCGACGCGCCGCTTCCACCAGCACCTGGCGCATGGCGCGGGCGGCGATGCGGCGAAAATGCAGGCGCGAAGTCTGCGCCAGCTCCGGCGAGCGGGCCAGCTTGAGCCACGCCTCGTGCACCAGCGTGGTCGGCGTCAGGCGGTTGCCCTGCTCGCTGCGCAGGACATTTGCCGCCAATCCCCGCAGCTCTTCATAGACCAGGCTGAATAGTTTATCGAACGATTCTCTTTCCTCGAGCTCCGCAATCATGGCGCCCCTGCTGGACAACCCTAAAAATTGCAGGGTCGTGACGATTCTGCGCGCTCTTCTGCGCAATGGGTGATTGACGGGGGAGAAGCCGGCATTTCGCCGATGCGGTCGGTTCACCATCCCTGCGCAAGTTCCGGCTCACTTGGACAGAAAGGATGACCCACCATGACGGCAACCGAAAACCGGGTTTCCCACGAGGCTACCAGCCCGAATACCCGCCACGCAATGGGATTCATACGACATTCATTTGCCTCGGTTTGCGGCCATGGACGCGAGCGGAGCTTTTCGCCCGTGCTCTGGCTGGCCCCCTTTCTTCTCATGGTCCTTTCCGCAGGGCGGACATGGGCCGCGAGCCCACAGTTTGCCACGATTCCCGAGCTCTACTTCACCACCACCTTCGGCCTTGACAACCCCATGAGCCAGGTGATTACGGTAGCCAGCACCGGCACCAGCTTCGCCTTCGCGGCCACCGCCAGCACCAACGGCGGCGGTAGCTGGCTGAGCATCAACCCCAGCAATTACGGCTGCTGCGGCCTGGGCACGCCTTATGGAGTTACCGTAACCGCCGCGCCCGCCATCACTCTGGCCGCCGGCACGTACACCGGACAGATCGAATTCACGGCCAACGGTGTCGTGCCCATGACGGTCGATGTGAGCCTGACCGTCCATGCCGCTACCGACACCTATTTCGACCAGATCGCCGGCGGCCTCACCTTCAACATGGCTACCGAAGGCAATGCGCCTCCGGGGCAACTGATCCAGGTGCGCAACGCCGGCGCCAGCACCCTGAGCTGGACGGCATCCGTCAGCACCGCGGACGGCGGATCATGGCTGAGCCTGTCGTCCAGCAGCGGTTCCGCGCCCTCCAATGTCACGGTGAGCGTGAATCCGTCGAATCTTCCCGGCGGCGGCCTGACCGCAGGCACTTTCGTCGGCCAGGTTCTCTTTGCTTCATCGGGCGATACCGAGACCGTCCCCATCACCGTCTATGTCGGCAGCAGTGTGTTCGCGCAAGTCAATCCGCTCGGCTTCGTCAAGACCTTCGGCGGCGACAACCCTCTGGCGCAGAACATTACCCTGGCCAGTACCGGAAGCTCGTTTAACTTCAGCGCGGCGGTGCTGAACTCGACCGGTGGCAGTTGGCTCTCCATCACTCCCAGCAGCTACGGCTGCTGCGGCGTCGGCACTCCGTATAACGTCCAGGTGAGCGTAGATCCGGCCATTACCCTGGCCGCGGGGACCTACATGGCCGAGGTGATCGTCAACGCCAGCGGCCAGGTGCTCAGCATTCCCGTCACGATGACCATCAATCCGCCGACGAATGCCTATCTCGACAATGTCGCTGGCGCGCTCAACTTCTCCATGGCTACGGGCGGCGAGGCTCCGCCGTCGCAGAACATCCAGATCCGCAATGCCGGCACGGGAAGCCTCGCCTGGACATCGGCGGTGACTACAGCCGACGGCGGCGACTGGCTGAGCGTCTCGCAGGCCAGTGGCACCGCGCCCAACGACATCACGGTCTCGGTCAATCCGGCCAACGTGCCGGGCGCTGGATTGGTCGCCGGCACCTTCATCGGTCAGGTCGAATTGCTGTCGTCCACCGGCAACGTCACCATCCCGGTCTCCTTCCCGGTGAGCGCGGCCGCGTTCCGTCAGGTCAATCCCCTCAGCTTCACCAAGGTCTTCGGCGGAGCCAATCCCCTCTCGCAGACGATCACCATCGCCAGCACGGGGACCAATTTCAACTACAGCGCCACGGCGATCAGCGCCACGGGCGGCACCTGGCTCAGCATCAACCCCAGTAGCTACGGTTGCTGCGGGGTCAGCACGCCCAACGGAATCACGGTCAGCGTCAACCCGGCGGTCACCCTCGCCGTCGGCGCCTATTCGGCTGAGGTCCTGGTAACCTCGGGCACCCAGGCGATGATGATCCCGGTCACGCTGACGGTTGAGCCAGCGACTTCGACCTTCTTCGACGCCACGCCCGGCCAGATGGCCTTTTACATGGCCACCGGCGGCAACCCGCCGCCGCCGCAGGTGCTGCCCATCCGCAACGCCGGCGCAGCCAGTCTCGACTGGGACGCCGAAGTCTCGACCTCGGACGGCGGAAACTGGCTGAGCATCTCCTCGGAGAGCGGAACCGCGCCCTCCGAGCCCACGGTGAGCGTGAACCCGGCCAACGTTCCCGGCGGAGGGCTGCTGGCAGGCACGTTCACGGGCGAGGTCCTGCTCCAGCAAAACGGCCAGCAGATATCCGTTCCGGTGAGCTTCATCATCGGCGCCAATGTCTTCTACCAGACCAATCCGCTCAGCTTCACCATGACCCAGGGCGGAGCCAATCCTTTGCCGCAGGTCTTCACCCTGGCCAGCACCGGAACCAGCTTCAACTATTCCGCCATCGTCGCCAATTCCACTGGCGGGAGCTGGCTCGCCATCAACCCCAGCAGCTTCGGCTGTTGCGGCATTGGCACGCCCAATAACATCGCGGCCAGCGTGAGCGTTTCGCCGACACTGGCCGCCGGAACCTACTCGGCGGAGATCATCGTCAACGCCTCGGCCGGCCTGATGAACATGACCGTTCCCGTGACGCTCTACGTGGAGCCGGGCACCTCGGCCTACTTCGACAGCCTGCCCGGCGCGCTCAGCTACTCGATGGCCACCGGCGGCTTTGCTCCGCCTTCGCAGCCGTTGCAGATTCGCAACGCCGGCACCGGCGCGCTTGCGTGGACCGCGACCGTTACCACCTCCGACGGTGGCGCATGGCTCACCATCTCGTCGGCCAGCGGCACGGCGCCGTCTGTCCCGCAGGTTTCCGTCAATCCAGCCAAGCTCCCCGGCCTGGGCCTCACCGCCGGCACCTTCGTCGGACAGGTGATTCTATCGACGGATGGCAATAGCGTGACGGTTCCCGTCGTTTACACCGTCGGCGCCAACGTATTCCACCAGGAGAACGGCCTCAATTTCAACAAGACCTTCGGCGGACCCAACCCGCTGCCGCAGCTCATCAACTTCACCAGCACAGGCACAAGCTTTGCTTACAGCGCCACCGCCACGAGCAACAGCGGCGGCGGAAACTGGCTCACGATCAGTCCCAGCAACTACGGCTGCTGCGGCGTGGGCACGCCCAACCAGATGATCGTCACCGTTAACCCCGCGGTAACGCTCGCCGCAGGCACATACACCGGCGAGATCATCCTCCAGGCCAGCGGCGGCGCCGAAAGCATGGTCGTCCCCGTGACTCTCGCGGTGAATGCGCCCAACACCACCTACTTCGACGACGTTCCCGGGGCGATCAGCTTCTTCCAGGCCACCGGGGGAACGAACCCCGCCTCGCAGTCGTTCGCTATCCGCAACTCCGGCACCGGTACGCTGACCTGGAAGGCGACCGCATCTACCGCTGACGGTGGCAACTGGCTGCAGATCTCATCCCTCAGCGGGACAGCGCCGGACTCGCTCACCGTGAGCGTTACCTCGAGCAATCTTCCCGGCCAGGGACTGACAGCCGGCCAGTTCAACGGCCAGATCGTGCTCAGCGCCGGCAACGGCATCGAGACCATTCCCGTCGCCTACGTCGTCGGGGCCAATGTATTCGAGCCGGTCAAGCCGCTGGTTTTCAACAAGCCCTTTGGCGGCTCCAACCCCGGCGATCAGCCCATCACTCTCGTCAGCACGGGTAGCAACTTCAGCTATTTCGGGCTCGGCGCAAGCGCCACCGGCGGCAACTGGCTCAGCATTAACCCCAGCAGCTT
>JASHQQ010000104.1 GCA_030039035.1 Acidobacteriaceae bacterium
TCGCGGCATTGGGTCTCCACACGTTGGCCGCGAGTAGCCTTTTTCGAATCCGCTCACGCTCGTTCGGCCGCGATTCCGGTTTTCGCGTGCCCGCCTATCCGCTGACGCCACTGATCTTTATTGCCGCGTGCCTCTTCATCATGGCGAACACTTTCTTCTCAGCCCAACGGGGTTCTCTGATTGGCATCGGTTTTGTGCTGCTTGGTTTGCCTGTATATGAATATTGGAGTCGGCACAACTTGCCGCCGATTCGATCTGAGGAACGAGAATGATGGACTTGTCCGCTCACACCTGCCCGAGACCCATTCTGCAATCCACACGTCAACAGGTGGCCAAGCCGCAACTGGTGCGTCAATTGGCCCCTGAGATATAAAGAGACAGTACCATCGGATCCTAGGGCGGGTTGGTGGAACGGAACAAGTTCCGCTCCCGAGTGAAAGGAACTGAGCCGCTTATGGGCCAATATGGGCCAACGTGCCCCGGCAACCGAGGCGTTGATGGCATTTACGGCAACGTGTAATCTTTAACTTGCGAAGCGCCAATGTGCGGGACTGCTTCGATCCCCACTAGCCGCCCCAGGCTAAATCCATTTTATTCTCGATGGTTTCCGGTGCCGGGACGCGAGCCTGGCGACTATACCGTGGATGGCGGGCGCTTCCTGTTTCCGGTTCCTGAGAGACCCGATGCGCAGCCGCCGCTTACGGTGGTATTGAACTGGCAGGCAGAGCTGAAGAAATGAGCTTGCGAAGCAAGCCCGAAATGCCTTATGGGATTTCGAGAACCTGTCCAGGTTCGGATGAATGACGGGATGCCGGCCACTCCATCGAAGATCGCCCCATCTCGTTCCTATGGCGAGTCGAGGACCCACCCCCCAACCCCGAAATTCCAGGGGTTGTTTCCGGATTGGCAAAGATACGCCCGGAACCGTCGATCCTGACTCACGATGACCGCGGCATTCCCTGATGCGAACTTCGGCTTCAGGACGCTATCGCAATTCCCGAGTTACTGTATCCCGAAGCCGCCGGGCTCAAGTCGACGCGACCTCGAGGAGCGGCAACCCTATACAGACTGCAAGCGGCCATAGCAACTCAGGAATTGCCGTAACCGGTATACCTCACCTGCAACAGCGTGCAGTCGTCCTGGGCGGGATTCGGCGCCTGATACGCGGCCACACGATCGAGGATCGAATCGACGCACTCGCTGCGGGCCACTTCGTCCATGCCTGCGTCTCCGAATGGCTCGCCGGCGGCATTTTCCGCTTCGACGATTCCGTCTGTCACTACGAGCAGCTTTTCGCCCGGCCGCAGCCGGCATTGCGCCGAGCTGTAGGTCACTTCGGGAAGCAGCCCGACGATCGGATTGCCCTCTGCAAGCCGCTCGATGCTGCCGTCGTGCACGATCAGCGGCTGCACATGCCCGCAGTTCATGTACTCCACGCGGCCGTCCCGGAACAGCTTGAACAACACGAGCGTGGCGTATTTCCCGACCTGGCGCGTATAGAGAAACCGGTTCAACTGGGCGGCAATCGCGGGCAGGCTTTGGCGCGAGAGCATCAGCGCATGAAGGATGCCCTGCATCGTGGCCGCCACGATGGCCGCCGAAACGCCCTTTCCGGAAACATCGGCGATTCCGGCGCAGAGGCAATCGTCGAGCGCGACGGCAATGAAGAAATCTCCGCCGATCTCAAGGCAGGGAACGCTCCGCGTCTGCAGCTCGACATAAGGAAGGTCGGGCAGCGCCACCGACATGAGACCGGCCTGGATCCTTGCGGCCACTGCCAGCTCTTCGCGCACCTGGCGAGCCTTGTACTCCGCCTCGGCCAGCAGCGCGTTGTGCAGCAGCGCAGCGGCTTCGCTGGATATCGTGTCAAGCAACTGGTGATCGACCTCAGTGAGATGCCCGGGGGCGATCTGGCTGTCGAGATACAAAAGCCCCAGCAGAGTGCTCCCGGCATTCCCCGGCTCGCGCTTTCGCAGCGGGATGCAGTAGATGCTGCGAATGCGATTCACCATCACGCTGTCCCAGGCCGAGGCAGCGTTGTCGGCCAGCGTGTCGCTCACCGAGAACTTCGATTCACTTTCGATGGCCCGTTGCATGGCGCGGCGCGAGACCGTCGAATCCTCCCCGAGGATCTGGCCGTCGGCGCTCAGCCCCCGCGCCAGCCGCATCTCGTCGCCATTCTTGAGAAAAACGAATCCGCGCTCCACCCCGGTGAGCTGCAGCGTAAGTTGCAGGAGCGTTGTCAGGATCTCGCCGATCGCGCCGCCCGCGTTCAACTGCCGTGCGGCGCTCAGCAGCCAGTTCAATTGGCTGATCTCATGAACTGCCGGTTGCTCGGTGGGATTTTCTGCGCGCTGCAGGCCGTGCAGCGAACTGAGCAGTCCGGTCGCCCGGGATGGCATATCGATCGCGCCCGGCAGCCGGAATCGCAGCCGCGAGCTTTCCAGCGAGCCGAACTGCAGAACGTCGCCATCGTGCAGCACGGCGCGCGCGATCTTCGTGCCGTTCACATACGTTCCAAAACTGCTCTTCTGGTCGGCCACCACATACTCTTCGCCTTCTTTCACGATCACCGCATGTTGCCGCGATACATGCGCATCGCGCAGCACCACATCCAGGCCCGGCGAGCGGCCAATCGAGATCATGGGCCTCTCCAGCAGAAAGCGGTGTTCTCCTTCGGCGTCGGCAAAGACGAGCAGGGGAACCTGTGAGCCGGCAGTCATCGGGTGAATCCTGACGCAACGATCGGGAAGTGGACAAATTCCGGGATAGCGTACAGTCTACCGGATCGCCTCAACTTCGCGGCTGGCAGGCAGCCGATTCTCGTCCGTGAACTCGCTTCCGTTTTCCATCCGATCGGAAAATGCAGTGAATCCGGCTTGTTGCCCAAGAGAATTTGCCTGAGGTCGATCCGACCGACGGGATGAACAGATTTCTTTGCGCCGGGTGAGCCGATTCGTGCCAATTCTCCGATTCCCTCGGTAGCAACCGGATTCGCGGGATCGAGCCGAGTGCCGATGAGTCAGACATCGGCTTCTGTCCGGCTTATCTGCCGGAGCCTGCTGGCTGGCCGCACCGCCGGTCGATATCCGCTAACCTGAACCGCAGAACGAGAGGAGGTTCTCGCATGGTTTCCCGCATCGTGAGTTTCACCGTCCAACTGTCGAGGGTGAACGCCTTCAGAAACGCGATCAACAAGGAGTGCCTGCCGCGCATTCAGGCTCTGCCCGGTTTCGTCGAAAGCATCGAATCCCTCGACCCGGAGACGGGCAAATTCTGCTGCGTCACGGTCTGGCAAACGCCTGAAGACGAACAACGGTATGCGAACGGCGTGTTTCAGGAAGTGGCTCGCGCGATAACGCCGCTCCTGCAAGACGGCCCCACCATTGCCACGTTGCCAGTGGAGAATTCCTCCGTGCATCACATCGAAGCCGCCGCGTTGGCATAGCAAGGCAGCTCTCCGCGCCGTCCCTGACTCTTCCCGTACCAAGGGCCGGCTGGCGCATCCTGCGGCCGCCCTGGCGATGAGGGGAGTATCCTTTTCGTCTCAATGCCCTGTTCGGCGATCTTTTCCTTTCACCGCCGTGTACTTGTAATCGCTGTAAAGCCAGGAGCCGCTGATCCTTGACCACGGGCGCACGTAGATCGTCTGCCCATTGGGAGGAAGGCCGGTCACGCTCGCCGAAGTGGTGATATTGCCGAGCTGGCCGGAGATGTACAGGTTGCTGGAACCAACGCCATACAGTGACTCAGGAATTGCGATAGCGGGGATCGAAGATGGGTGAGCATCGGCAGCGATGAACTTCCAATGAAGCGAGCCTACTCTTGCGTGACTTCGATGGCATTGATCAGCGCATAGTCGTGAACCGGCTGGAACTCGACTTCGATGACTCCGTCATTCAACGGCTCGATTCCGTTGAAGGTCTTGACAACCGGGTCGTGGCCGGGCGAGGCCTCGCTGAGGATGTCGAAGTTCTTCAAGAGGGTGCGACCGTTGGCGAAAACATCGAAGACACGGCTGCCTGGGCCCCCGCTCACCAGTTTGTCGCGGCCAAAGTAGCCCTCGGAGAAATAGAGCCTGACGGTGTAGGACTTGCCTTCGACCACCGGCAGGTAGTAGCTGAACCGGCCATAGCGCTCCCACTGGTAGAGCCGCGG
>JASHQQ010000105.1 GCA_030039035.1 Acidobacteriaceae bacterium
AAAACGCTCCCCGCCGATTTAAGCGCGCCTCCTTTTGTCGAGGTATGGAAGAAGCGCGCATACGTTGTCTGCGGCGTCTTCCTGGTGATCGCGGCAATTTTCGCGGCACTGGACTATGCGTCCGGCCAGAACCCCTGGGACCACGTCCTGCGCGCCTGGCTGCTGGGCCTGATGGAGACATTCGGCTTCGCCGTAGGCGGACTGGCTTTGCTGATGTTGCAATACTGCTCGGGCGGCAAGTGGGGGCTGCTGCTGCGCCGGCCGCTGGAAGCGATGACTCGCACGCTGCCGCTGGTCTTCCTCTACTGGATCGTTATCGCTCTAGCGCAGAAGAAGCTCTACATGTGGGCCAATCACGAACTGGTCGATCGAGCGGCGCGGCTGGGGCAGATCACGTCCTGGCAGGTCGAAGCCATCGACCACTGCATCCAATTCAAGCATCCCATGCTGAACATCGGCGCCTTCTGGTGGGTGAGTTTTCTCTGCTTCATCATTTGGGGACTCTATACCTGGAAGCTCAATTCCTGGGCCATGCAGCGCGAAGCCGACACGCCGCAGTCGACCGCCTATTGGATCCGGAAGTTCGAAAACTGGAGCGGACCGGGGATCGTCGTTTACTCCATTACCATGACCGCGGCGGCGATCTACTGGGTGATGTCGCTGGACGTGACGTGGTTCTCGACGGTGTACGGATTTCTGTTTCTTGTCGGTGAGGGATACGCCGTGCTGGCGCTGGGCATCATTACGGCCATCTCGCTGTCTCGAGGCGAACCGTTCAAGACCATCCTGCGGCAAACCGAGCAGCACGACCTGGGCAAGCTGACCTTCGCCTTCGTGATGCTCAACATCTACCTTGCCTTCGGCCAGTTCCTCATCATCTGGTCGGGCAACCTGCCCGAAGAGATCAACTGGTACCTCGACCGCATTCGCGGCCACTGGGGCATCATCATCACGCTCGACTTCATCTTCCACTGGCTGATTCCGTTCACCATGCTGCTCTCGCGCGACATCAAGCGCAACAAGAAGCGGCTGATCCGCGTCTGCCAGTGGATGATCTTCGCGCGCGCCTTCGACATGTTCTGGCTCATCGAGCCCAACTTCAAGGACGCGTCGCGCAACCTGCATTTCAGTTGGGGAATCCTGCAGTACGCGGCGGTCCCGGTGGCCATGGTCGCCTTGTGGGTCGCCTTCTATTGCAAGCAGATGCAGTTGCGGCCGCTGGTGCAGACCAACGACCCGCACCTTGCCGAGATTCTGGAACCGGAGCATGTCCATGCCTGAGGATCCTCATGAGCTCCTGGGCTCGCACGGGCCCAAGGAGATCGATGCGTCGAAAGGCTTCGAACAAAGCGATGCCCACGTAACCGGTATCGCCGTGTTTCTCGTCTCGCTGCTCATTTTCGTCGGTGCGACCGGCGTGCTCTGCTACTTCATCGGTCATGCCTTCAATGCCCACAACGACAAGGAAGACGGGCCGGTGGGCAAATGGACGAAGACGGTGGATATTCGCCAGCTCGGCAACTTCCCGTCCAGTCCCGAGTTGCAGAACCGCGTGGCCGAGCTGACGCGGAGCTTTCCCACTCCGCGCGTGCAGCTCGACGACGGCAACCAGGACGTGGCCGAACTGCACACGCGCGAAGACCTGCTGCTGAACTATTACAGTTGGGTCGATGAATCGAAAGGCGTGGTAAGAATCCCCATCGAGCGCGCGATGGAACTGGTCGCGCAGCGCGGCCTGCCGGTGATGCCCGCGCAGCAGCTTCCGCCGCCGATGACGGCTGACGCGAGACCGCACGTAACAGAACCGTTGACCGACGGCTTTGCGCGCACCGCCTACGAACAGGATGCGGCGAAGCAGCGGGAGACAGAAGCGCGGCGCCAGCAATAGCCCGCCGGCCGGAACCGGATCGCTCGCCGGCCGGCGATCCGCGCAGCAGGAGTCATGCAATGCAGTACGCAGTCACAATCCGGAGAACGCTGCGCGGCGCCGCCCTGGGCGCGGCGGCAATCTGCCTGTTGACGCCGGCTGCCTGGCTCGCCGCCCAGGTTTCCGGCTACGGCGACAAGCAGATCGGACCGGTCAACGCCATGCCGGGCGTTCTGGGCAAGGTGGGCATCGCGCAGAACCTCAACACACAACTGCCGCTGGGCCTCGCCTTCACCGACGACGAAGGCAGGCAGCTTCAGTTGAGCAGCTACTTCGGCAAAAAGCCGGCCATCCTGGCGCTCGTGTATTACCAGTGCCCCATGCTTTGCTCGGAAGAGCTCGATGGCCTGACCGGAGCGCTGGAGATGGTCGACGAGCGTCCCGGCAGGGATTTCAACGTGATCGTAGTCAGCATCGATCCCACCGAGACCACGGCGATGGCCGCGGCCAAGAAGAAGTTCTATCTGAAGAGGTACGGGTACCCCGAGACGGCGAACGGCTGGCATTTTATGACCGGCACGCAGCCCAGCATCGATGCCTTGGCCAATGCGGTGGGATTCAGGTACGTCAAGATTCCCGGACCGGACGGAAAGCTGACGCAGTTCGCGCACGCCAGTTCGATCGAAATCGTGACGCCGGAGGGCAAGCTGGCGCAGTACTACATGGGAGTCGAGTACTCGCCCAAGGATCTGCGGCTGGGATTGGCCGAAGCCTCGGCGCATCGCATCGGCTCGCCGGTGGACAACATCCTGACGTATTGCTACCACTACGATCCGGGCACGAACAGGCATTCACTGATCGTGGCGCGCGTGGTGCAGCTCGGGTGCCTGATCACGCTGATGTCGCTGGGCGGCTTCATGTTCGTGATGTTCCGCCGCGACTACAGGCAGGAACACGGGCAGGACACGGGAAAAAAGGTGAACGGATAACGGAATGAGTCACATCAGTCCAGTACTGTGGCAGTTTCTGCAACATTGGCTGTCGAACTTCCCGCTCTGGCCGCCGGAGGCCTCGACCATCGCGCCGCAGATGGACGCGCTGATCTTTTTCATGATCCTGATCAGTCTGATCGGGCTCACCATCGTGGTCCTTTTTATCGTCGGTTTCTCGGTTCTTTACCGCAAGGAGCGGCATCCGGTGGCCGTGCAGATCGAGGGCTCCACGTTGCTCGAGGCTACGTGGACCATTATCCCCCTCGGCCTCTTCCTGATCATGTTCGTCTGGGGCTCGCTGGTCTATTTCCGCGTTTACACGCCGCCCGCCAACGCCATGAACATCTACGTGGTGGGCAAGCAGTGGATGTGGAAAGCCGAGCATCCCGGCGGCCAGCACGAAATCGACGCGCTGCATATCCCCGTGGGCCGGCCCATCCAGTTGACCCTGATCTCGCAGGATGTCTTCCACAGCTTTTCCATTCCCGCTTTCCGCGTCAAGCGCGAGGCCATCCCGGGGCGGTACACGTCGGTCTGGTTCCAGGCTACACTGCCCGGCACGTATCACCTCTTCTGCACGCAGTATTGCGGCACCAATCACTCGGCCATGATCGGCCAGATTGTGGCCATGTCGCCGGACGACTACAAGAAGTGGCTGGACGAATCGAACAGCGGCAACTCGCTGGCCCAGAACGGGGAGCGGCTCTTCGCCAGTCTGAGCTGTAACGCCTGCCACAGCGGCCGCGCCGATGCGCGCGGTCCCAGCCTCGCCAATGTCTTCGGCTCCACGCTGACGCTCACCACCGGCGACAAGGTCAATGTCGACGAAGCCTATCTGCGCCAGGCGATCCTCAATCCTTCCGAGCACATTACCGAGGGCTACGCGCCCATTATGCCTACCTATCAGGGGCAGATCAGCGAGGACGGGGTCTTCGCGCTGATCGAGTACATCAAGAGCCTCAACTCCAACTATCGCGTCGAACAGACGCTGACGACAACCGATCTGCTGCCGGAGAGCGAAGGGAAAGCGGCGCCCGCGCCGGCAGGGAAAGGGGCAGCCAAACCATGAGCACCACAATTGTCACTCTTCCCGACCAGGCGACAGCCCGAATCCCCAAAATGAACTATCTGTCGAAGGAAAAAGGGCTTCTGAGCTGGCTGCTGACCGGCGATCACAAGCGGATCGCCATTCTCTATCTCATCTCCATCACGTTCTTCTTCTTCATCGGCGGAGCGCTCGCCGGACTCATTCGCCTGGAACTGCTGACTCCGCAGTCGGACCTGATGGCCACCGACACCTACAACAAGGTGTTCTCCATGCACGGCATCATCATGGTCTTCCTGTTTCTGGTGCCGTCGGTGCCCGCCACCATCGGCAACTTCTGCCTCCCCATGATGGTCGGCGCCAAGGATCTGGCGCTGCCCAAGATCAACCTGTTGAGCTGGTACCTTTATGTCGCCGCCGGAATCATGATGCTCTACACCATGATCACGGGCGGCGTCGACACCGGCTGGACTTTCACCACTCCGCTCTCCACGCACTACCTCAATACTCACGTGATCTCCGCCGGCATGGCGGTCTTCGTGGCCGGCTTCAGCTCGATCTTTACCGGCCTGAATTTCATCGTGACCACGCACAAGATGCGCGCGCCCGGCATGACCTGGTTCCGTCTGCCTCTGTTCATTTGGTCGCACTACGCGGCCAGCATTCTCATGATCCTGGGCACGCCGGTTCTGGCCATCTCGCTGGTGCTGATCATGCTGGAGCGCGTGGCCGGCATCGGCGTCTTCGATCCCGCCAAGGGCGGCGATCCGCTGCTCTTCCAGCACCTGTTCTGGTTCTATTCGCACCCGGCGGTCTACATCATGATCCTGCCCGGCATGGGCGTGATCTCCGAGGTGATATCGACCTTCGCGCGAAAGCGCGTCTTCGGCTACACCGCCGTCGCCTTTTCGTCGGTAGCCATCGCCGTCTTCGCCTTTTTTGTCTGGGAGCACCACATGTTCATCATGGGTGTCTCCAACTACTCCACGCTGGTCTTCTCGCTGCTCACCATGCTGGTGGCCGTGCCCTCGGCCATCAAGATCTTCAACTGGACCTTCACGCTCTACCAGGGCTCCATTACCTTTGAGACGCCCATGCTCTACGCCTTCGGTTTCATGGGGCTGTTTACCATCGGCGGGTTGACCGGCGTCTTTCTCGGCGCCACCGGAGCCGACATCCATCTCACCGAGACCTACTTCATCGTGGCCCACTTCCACTTCGTCATGGTGGGCGGCATGCTGATGGCATTCCTCTCCGGCATCCACTTCTGGTGGCCCAAGATGACCGGGCGCATGTATCCCGAAAAAATCTCGCAGCTCGCCGCGCTGGTTACGTTCCTCGGCTTCAACCTGACCTTCTTTCCCCAGTTCATCCTCGGCATGATGGGAATGCCGCGGCGTTACGCGGCCTACCCGCCGGAGTTCCAGACGCTCAACGTCTTTTCCACCGCCGGAGCGACGGTTCTGGGAGTCGGCTACCTGCTGCCCATCCTCTACCTGACCTGGTCGCTGAAGTATGGTGAGATTGCCGGCGACAATCCCTGGCAGGCGACGGGCCTCGAGTGGCAAACCCAGTCGCCCCCGCTGACCGAGAACTTCCCCGAGATTCCCATCATGGATCACGAAGCCTACGACTACGAATGGCTCGAACGGCAGAAAGAAAAAGAGGTGCCGAGTGTCGGATAGTCAGGTGATCGTTCACGGCGCGGAAAAGGCGGGGCACCGCGAGCACCCGCCTTACCAGCGGCACCATTTCGAAACCGCGGCGCAGCAGTTCGACGCGACCAACTTCGCCATGTGGATCTTCCTGCTGACGGAGATCATGTTCTTCGGCGGGCTGTTCATGGCCTACCTGATCTTCCGCAACTGGTACTACCCGGCGTTTGTCGAGGGCTCGCACCAGTTGAGCATGTTCTGGGGAACGCTGAACACCACGGTGCTGATCGTCTCCAGCTTCACCATGGCCATGGGCGTCTGGTGCGCCGAGAAAGGGCGCAGGAACGGCCTCGTCTGGTGCCTGATTCTCACCTTCCTGCTGGGCCTGGGATTTTTGGGCATAAAGTCCATCGAATATACCGAGAAGATTGAAAAGCACCACGTTCCCGGCTTCCACTACAGCATTCAGTCGTTCACCGATCCGGCTTCGGATCCCGAGGTTTACAAGGAGTACCACGACAGCCCTCTGCCGCCGGACATGGCCGCGCACACGCAGGTCTACTTCTTCCTCTATTTCGCGATGACCGGCATGCACGCGCTGCACATGATCATCGGCGTTTGCATCCTTACTTTCATGATCTTTCGCGCCTG
>JASHQQ010000106.1 GCA_030039035.1 Acidobacteriaceae bacterium
CGATGCCATTTGCAGAATCGCCGCCCTCGCTTACTCCCGTGTTGAATCCGGAACCGCCAAAGTAAGTCGAGTAAAGCAGAGTCGTTCCGTCCGGGCTTAACTTCGAAACAAATGCCGTGTAGGCGCCGTTGGCCGCTGTTTTGTTCGTAGTCTGATAGGCGCCCAGCGTGGTGGGAAAGCCGTTTGGAACCGTGCCCGAGGAGCCCGTGTACCCGGTGACGTACGCGTCCCCGAAGGCGTCGACCGCGATGCCTTTGGCAACGTCGCCGAAGTAGTAGTCGCCCGACCCGCCCAGGAAAGTGGAGTAAATGGGCTGCGTTCCGGCGGCATTCAGCCGGGTGACGAATACCACGCCATTGCCGCGCGGTGTTCCACATCCGGCGCAGTCGGTGTTCACGGTCTGAAAGGAACCCTTCGTGACCGGGAAGTCGCCCGAACCGGCAACACCGGCTATATAAGCGCTTCCTTCGCTGTCAACCGCAATCGCAGTTCCATAGTCTCCGCAGCACTCAGGACCTGCGGGGATGTGATAGCCGGAGCCGCCGAGATAGGTCGAGTAGGCAAGGACGGGATCGATAACCAGCGTGCGGGAGCGGTCATACCTCCCGACGCTGAATCCGACCGAGTTCTTCTCGCGCAGGACGAACTGGCCTTTGACAGGTTCGCGGCGGCCGTCTCTTATCTGATATGCGTCGGGACTGCGAAACGCGATGCCGCCATGCTTCGCGGAGATCGCGAGGTCACCGGATGGGGTCAGTCTCAGCTTTTCACCAGCGCTGAAATGAAGGCGGATTGACCGCGCGCTCCCCCTTGGCGCAACCACGAAATCATATTCGAGCTGCTGCTGGTTGCCGTAGTAGACCAGGTCGACACCCGGATAGACGCCGGCGTAGCGGACGCTCGCATAGGTCGGAATGCCACGAAGCCATTTCGCGGGATCGTTGCCGATGAAATAGTTGACCGTGCCCGGGAGCTCGTTGACGCCGACCGGCACTGCACGCCGGCTCGCCCCGGCAAGCTCCATGCGGATGAAATCCTTCTTCGCCGACTTACCCGCGGGATCCGAACTCGCAGCGCGAATCGCGTGACCTGAGCGCGGAGCCGGCTTGATCAGCTCGAGGACCGCCGCTGAATCGGTAAGGGAAATTGCATAGCCGCTGCCTGCCGCGCGAAAACGGACCTGGCGGTCGGCCTGCCCCCGGTTCGGCTCGAAGCTGAGCGGAAGTTTCCCGTAACCGCTGGAAAGACGCGGAGTGACGGCGTCCTTTGCGGACGATGCGTGCGATGCGGATGAGTTCCCCTGGCTCTGCAGACTCGCTGACCCCGCAAGCACGAACGCAAAAAGCAAAGTGGAGGGGAACGCGCCACGGAGAAAGCCCGAGACGAACCTGTAATGACGTACCGCCGTGAGCGCCAAATCCGATTGAACCGACTGAAGAGTAAGCATAGTCCCTCCGCAGGCAAGGTGATGCCTGATTTGTTCCCTCGGCCTGGTTGAAGGAAGCGGGAAGAAGACCGCACGTCGCTTCTATTTCGTATTGCGCGTGAAGCAGCGGTTGGCGCCAATTGCACGGAAAAAATTCCGCTGGATTTTCACAAAGGCGGTTCTCGGCGCCGGTCTCCGGCACTGGTCGCGGCAGACGGTAGACTTCGCGCAATGGCCTGCGCTACGATTGGCGGCATGGAAGCCGCCACCTCCCTCACCGGCCGGTTACGCCTCTACTCCGGAGGAGACCGGAATGTGGCGGATGCTCTTCTCCAGGAGATCTTCCCGCGGCTGCGCGAGATTGCGGCGAGAAGACTGTCGCGAGAGCGCACCTCGCCGCCGGTGACGCCCACCGAATTGATCGGCGAAACATGGCTTTCCAGCCTGCACCGCGGCCGTTGGTCGATCGCGAATCGGGAGCACTTTTTCGCCATTGCCGGGTTGGCCATGGAACACGTTCTTATAGGCATGGCCCGCAAGCGGCTCGCCCAGCGCCGCGGCCAGGGGGCCTTCCACGTGTCCATCGAAGAGATTTCCCCCAGCCAGCAGCCGGCCGCAGCCGACGCCGAAGAAATCCTTGCCATCGCGATGCTGCTCGGCAAGCTGGAGACTCTGGATGCGAAGTCCGCGTTCGTGGTGCGGATGCATTACGTCGCGGGGTTCAGCCTGCAGGAGATCGCCGAGCACACCGGATGGACGCCGCGCCAGGTACGGCATCGCTGGGAAAAGGGCAAGGTCTGGCTCGCCAGCCGCCTCTCGACGCGCAAGCAGCAGTTCACCGTTTTGAACTGAGATCGCGGACGATCGGCGCGGCAAATTCGGTCACATCCTTCGGCCGCTGCGCAGGATCGAACGACAGGGCCGTCGCAATTCGATCGATCGCCTCGTCTCCCAACCCTCCGGGACGAGCTTTGAAATACTCGCGAACGTGCTTCGGCAGGTCGAGCGTGGCCTGCGGCATCAGCTCCGTGCACGGCACACCGGTCAGCAGTTCAAGCAATAACTTCGCCAGGCTGTGAATGTCGGTCGAAGCATCGGCATACCCGGTCACCTGCTCGGGAGCCATGTAGCCGAGGGTTCCGGCGACGCGGGAGATTCCGTGAATGGTGTGGTCCGGAGCCTTGATGATTGCGATGGAGAAGTCGATGAGCACCACCTGCTCCTCCCCCTCGGCATCGATCCGGACCATGAGATTCTCCGGCTTGATATCGCGGTGGTAGATCGACCGCCAGTGCAGCGCGGAGAGCGCTTCCGCAAGCTGTTGCGTGTACCTCGCGATCTGCCGCGCAGGAAGCGGGCCGTGCTCCAGGATCTGCCGTACGCTGCGCCCCTGAACAAACTCCATCACGAGATACGGCGCGCCGTTGTCGATGATCCCATGGCCGGTGATCCTGACGATGTTGGGGTGAGAGAGCTGTTGCAAGGCCGCGACCTCGTGCTCGAAGCGGTGCAGGATCCAGGCGCGGTCGCCAATATCGCAACGGAAGACCTTCACCGCGCACAGGCGGCCGTTTTCCTTTAGGTCATGCCCTCTGGCAACGGTTGCGAAGCCGCCGACCGAAAGAATCTGGTCGATCTCGTAGCGGCCGTCGACAACGGCGCCGACCAGGCGCTCGGCGTCCGGCACGAGAGCGCCCAGGCGCCAGGAAGAAATATCCGGCAACGTGAGCGCGTGGTTGCGTTTTCGCAGTTTCCGCCATTGGACAACGCCAATGCCGAAGCCGCTGCCGCCGGCTCCGGCGAGGACCAGCACCGGCCAGGACAACCACATGGGCCACAGGATCGCGAACGTTGAGTGTTGAGGACTCGACCATTCGCCGTTCAGCAGACGCCCCTGAATCTCCAGCGTGTGGCTGCCGGAGGAGAGTTTTCCGAGCGGCAGATCGAAGCTATCGGTCTCCGTCCA
>JASHQQ010000107.1 GCA_030039035.1 Acidobacteriaceae bacterium
TCATGCATCCGGGTATCTCGCCCATCTGACCATAGGTTTTTGTCAGATCGGTGAAGTAACGCTTCAAGCGTTTCAATGGGGGCGTCTTCAAGTGGTTCAGGACGCTTGACGCATGCTCTCTCTCGTGAGCCACATAGCGGGCGAGCGCAGCCGCGGCAAAGTCCTCCTTGCTGCTGAAGTGGTGATAGAACGAGCCCCTGGGCAGATCCGCCGCCTTCAAAATGTCCGATAGCCCGGTTGCGTTGTAGCCGTTCTGGTGCATCAGCTCGACACCCACATCCACCAAATGCTCACGCGTCGATTTTGCGTTCATGAGAAGCTCCCCCTTTCTGTTCCTGCTTTCGCAGGAAAGCAGGAAGCAGACCATCTTGCGCACGGTCAATTTTGAATGCCGTACCGGGTCGCCGGCATCTGGTGATTGAGGTTCGGCCCCAGAGCCTTGCGCGACGCTTCATACTTCTCCCAGTCGGCGACATCGGGCAGCGCGGGAATGGTAATCAACTCATGCTGGTCGAGGCCCGTGAGCGATGCATCCACCATATCCTCTGCCGTCATCACAATCTCGCCAGGCAGGTCTTCCACCGGTCGGCCGGCCTTATCCCAGAATGGCGTCGCAGTTGCGCCAGGCAGCACAGCCTGAATGGTCACGCCCGTGCCTGTCAATTCGTTCTTCAGCGCCTGCGTAAAGTTCACGACATAAGCTTTGGTGCCGCTGTAGGTGCCGTTTAAAAGCTCTGGCGCAAGGGCCACAACCGAGGCAATGTTGATCAGAAGACCGTTCTTGCGCGACACAAAGGCGGGAAGCGCAGCAAGAGCCAATCGCGTCAGCGCGGTGACATTCAAATAGATCATGGATTCCAGATCGTCGACCTTCGCATCAAGAAGCCTGCCGGCGCTGCCCAGGCCGGCGTTGTTGACCAGCGCAGTAATCGTGGAGTCGTTGCTCAGCCGCTCCGCCACGCGCTGAACGTCTTCTTTCTTCATCAGATCGGCAACGATCGTCTCGATCCTGCGGCCGGTAGACTTCAATCGTGCGGCAGTCTCTGAGAGCCTCTCCCCGTTGCGCGCAACGAGAATCAGATCGTAACCGCGTTTTGCGAGGCGATCGGCATATACGGCTCCGATGCCGGTGGATGCGCCTGTAATAAGAGCAGTACCCTTGAGTGCTGACATGGTGCGATTCCTCCTGAATCGTCCAGACCTTTCGGCCTGCACCTGGTAGAGTAGACCGGTCGGTCTAAAGATTCAGAAAATTGCTCGCCGTCCTCGTCGCGATGGTGCTCTTGATTGCCTGCGCCAACGTGCCCAATCTCATGACCGCCCAGGCCTTATCGCGCGCCCGCGAAATGGCTCTCCGTGTTTCCATAGGAGCCGGTCGCTTACGCCTCGTACAACTCGTCCTCGTTGAGAAGGCCATGCTCGCGTCCTTCTCTGCCGCGCTGGGAGCAATTTTCGCGTGATGGGCCGCGCCTTTTGTGGTCAGCCGCATCAACCCGCCAGACGACCCCGCGCACCTGATCCTGCCGGCGGACTGGCGCGTCCTCACGTTCGGTTCGCTCCTCACTCTCACCGTCACGCTTCTCTTCGGCCTCGCGACTGCGCTGCTCGCCTCCGCAATTCAGCCGGTGACCGCGCTTGAACGAGGCGATGAGCTGTACTCGAAGCAACGCTCCATGTATGTTTTGATCGCCGCACAGGTCGCCTTCTGCTTTGTCGTCCTCTTTTTCGCAGGGCTCTTTGTCATCACGTTCCGTCATCTCTCCGGCCAACCTCTCGGTTTTTACGCCAGAGATCTCCTCCTGCTCGAAACCGTCACCCCGCACGGCCAACAACCCGAGTCATGGTCGCAAATGGCCGACACCCTGCGCGCCGTTCCCGGAGTCAAGGAAGTCGCCATCGCGGGTTGGCCACTTCTCTCGAGCGGCTGGACTGGCTCCATCTCCGTGAACACCGCCCCACCAACAGATGCCTGGGGCTACTTCCTCTCCGTCTCGCCCGGCTGGCTCAACACTATGAAGATGCGGCTCATCGAGCGGCGGGACTTCAACTCCGCCGATTCGTTCCCCGGCGAAGCCATCGTCAGCCAGACTTTCGTAAAGACCTTCTTTCACGGTGGCGATCCCATCGGCCAAACCTTTGAAAAAGTAAATCCGTTCGGCTCGCGTCAACTCTGCCGGGTGATCGGCGTCGTTCCCGATGCGACCTGCAGCAGCCTGCACAACCCCATCGTTCCCGTCGCCTATGTGCCCTTCCGTCACTTCGATAAAACCGGCGCCATCAATCCTGCCGACGGCGGCACCTTCCTTCTTCGCACTTCCGGCATCAACCCGCTCTCTCTGGCGACGACGCTGCGACGCTTGGTCGCGAAGACGAATCCCGCTTATCGCGTCGACAACGTGCAAACCCGGCAGGAACTCGTCGACAACCAGACCATCCGCGAACGGCTCCTCGCCTCGCTCGCACTCTTCTTTTCCACCGTCGCCCTCCTGCTCGCCGCCATCGGTCTCTACGGCGTGCTCAATTACTCCGTCCTGCAGCGCGAGCGGGAAATCGGCATCCCCGTCGCCGTCGGCGCCCGCATCGGCAGCATCGCACGTCTCGTCACCGCGCAAGTTTTCGTCACCGTAATTGTTGGCGCCACCGCCGGCGTCGCCCTCGGCATGGCCTCAGTCCGCTACGTCCAAACCTTGCTCTTCGGAGTCAAAGGCGCCGCTCCATCCATGCTCATCGCACCGACGCTGGTCCTTTTAGCCGCAGCCTTGCTTGCTGCGGTTCCAGCCGTACTGCGCGCGGCGCGCGTTGACCCTTCAATAATGCTCCGCGCAGATTAGGCTTCTTGCAGCCGCTGCACGGCAAAGGCGTGAACTGAATCGATAACCGACGATAGAGGGCCGATAGATAGTTGTCTTTGTTAGTTGAGACGGCCCAGTTGCCTGGCACAGACAACGCCGCAGCCACAGTTTCCCTTTGCGGATCTTGCCGCTGTTGCGCTTGTGGCGGGGTCTTTTGTTTGAACCTTACGGCGCCCGGGCGATGATGTACCGGAAAACCGCGCTGAGGCGGACCGTCCCGTCGGCCTTCACGTATGGTCGGAGGGCGGCTTCGTGGGCGCGGGTCACGGTGTGCTCGTTGGTCCGGTCGGCCGCTGACCTGGCTGAACCCGCAGAGTTCAAGCCCCGAACCGCCGTTGCGAGACTCGGGTAGCTCCACTCCGTATTGACATCCCCAACCTCAAAAGGAGCCACGAGACCGCCGTCCTCTACGAAGCGGCGCAGCCCTCCCTCCTGCGCAAGCGCATCGGCACGCGGTGAGGTGGTCCGGGATCCTGCAAGAAGTGGCGCGAGTGCGGCAACGACGGCTGCAGCGTCACTCGCCTTGTGGCGTCCCCAGATGACAACGACGACCGGGGCGCCCCTCTTGGCAGCGCGTCCGGCGGCCGAGAGCGCGGCGACGGGGTTCGTCGCAAACTGGTAGGCGTTGAAGCCCGTCACGGCGTCAAAGGATTCCCCCGGAAACGGAAGGTCTTCGAGATCGCCGACGCGGAAGTCTGCGCTCGGCGCTCTTTTCCGCGCGATGGCGAGCAGCGCGTCTGATGCGTCGATGCCAGACACGAGAAGCCCGCGCGCGCTTGCCATAGATGCGAACATTCCGGCCCCGCACCCCACATCGAGAAGAGACTGTCCCGGGTTGAGTGCGAGTTTGGCCAGGATGGTGCGATAGGCGGCCGACATCTGACATTCCTGGACGTCCGCCCAGTCGCGTGCCCGCCACCCCCAGAGCCGTCCATTTGCCAGCGCGGTCACCATGAGCCAAGGTAGGTAGACGCGTGCGCCTGGCCTGCCAGGTGCGCGAATAGCACGATCACGAATCCCGGCTGCGGATGCCCGGCCTCGCGAAACGGATTCGGGTAGCGCTTGGTCACGTCGACCTCGCCGCTCTCGCCATCAAAGCCGCGGATTTGTGTTTGCGTTGATCGGGCTACTCCCTTTTGGGCGGGCACAAAGCTGTCCACACGGCCAGCGCGTCCCATCCTGAGTGCATCCTCACTCTCATCGCCATTATTTTTCATGCTTGCAAGTTTCTTGGTTCGTCCGGGAAAGGTGGCGGGCACGCTGGTAAAGTGTTCAGACTCTTGCAACGAACCTGGCGAGCGCATCTCCGCTCCACTCAACAATCTCCGGCGGGCCCTCGTTATAATTGCTATAGCGAATCCACGTTGGCCGCACGCGCACATAAGTAATGTGCTCCCACTTCAAACGCTCGCGCCCATCAGGAAATTGTTTGAAGTAAATCTCCTCCTGCACGCGTTTGAGTTCCGCTCCACTCGGAATATCCGCAATGCCCTCATACTGAACCGTCCGCTCGTCATGACTGCCGCTCACGTACCCACCCGCCGCGCCAAACACCACCGCAACTC
>JASHQQ010000108.1 GCA_030039035.1 Acidobacteriaceae bacterium
ACGCCCGGATGTGACGAGAACATTGGGGTAACCAACGCATTCGTAACCGAATTCAAGGCGGACGGCTCGGCCTATCTCTTCTCGACGGGCCTCGGCGGAAGTGGTTTCTATCCCGGCGGCGGCCCCTACATGGTCCCGTATGGGGAGTGCGAGTACGGTTTCGGAGGCGGTGACGGTGGCACGGGGATTGCGGTGGACTCGGCAGGATCGATCTACGTCACGGGCGGGACCTCTTCAAGCGACTTCCCGGTCGTGAACCCCTTTGGCGGCTCCATCACCGGAGGAATCTTCTTCGCCAAAATGCATTCAGGCGGGCCGCTGGTCTATTCGAGTTACTTCGGGAGCTGGGTCGCCGGGATTGCGACGGACCCGCGTCTCCGCAACGTTTATATCACCGGCGCAACCGGCGGTTTGCCGGTGACTCCGGGCGCCTTCCAGACTCAGCCGGGTGGGGGCGGCGACGCGTATGTTGCGAGAATCTCGATCGTAGGCAAGCTGCAGGAAATCTCGTTCAATCCTCCTAAGCTGACCTTCGGGGTACCGACGGACCTGACGCACCACGCTTTTGCAACGTCGGGCCTTCCCGTGCAATACACCGTGGTATCGCAAGGCGGATATGCTAATTACGCGCCAACGACAATGAAGGGGAATGTGCTGACGCCGACCTGGGTCGGCGAGGTGACGATCGAGGCGTATCAGGCGGGCAATGGCGTCTATGACGGCGCTGCGACGCGTGTCAGCGTAGGCGTGGGTCCGGAAAGGCTGATCGTGGCGGCAGAAAACGCCGCGGTGACCTATGGCGGCGCGGTGCCTGCTCTCAGCTACTACCCGATTACCATTCGGGTTGGCGATGGAGTGATCAACTTAACCGGCGCACCCAGCCTTTCCACAACGGCAACCTCGAAATCGCCGATCGGGATTTACCCGATTGAAATCAGCCAGGGCACGCTCTCGGCAGGGTACCAGCCAAACGGTCCGGGCACGAACACGATTTCCGATCCCAACTACGCATTTGTCTTCAGGAACGCAACTCTGACGATTCGTCGCGCCGAACTGACCGTGGCCGCGGGCAACTTCACCATCCATCAAGGGCAGCGCATCGAGCCGGAGCTGACCTACACGATCACCGGCTTCGTGAACGGCGGCACGGAAAAGGACGTGCGCGGCAAGCCGATCCTGACTACGAAGGCGCGTTTCGACTCTCCGCCGGGCACCTACCCGATCGTCGTCAAGCCGGGCAACCTGTCGGCGCGGAATTACAAATTCAGGGAGGTCGACGGCTCGATCACGATCGTGAATTGACCGTGGAGCCGTTCTCCCGGGCGCCGATGGACCGCAGCATTCACGGAACGATCTGAAAATAATCGCGAGGTGGACTCGCTCCCGGAGGGAGCGCGGAGAATAGCCCAGCGTGTAGGTCGCCCCAGCGACCGGAACGCCGGGAACCCGGGTGGCAGAGAAACGGAAAGCTCCGGAGGGGCGTCCGAATCCAGCCATCCTGTCGCCGGCGATCGGAGCGTTGAATCGGGCGCGCCGGGAGCTGTCGCGCCGCGCAACCTGCTCGCCGGCGGCACGTATCTCCCTGGCCAGCGATAACCTTCCCCTCGCTCGCCCGTCCAAACGGAACGTAAAGCTCCGTAAGAATCTTGCCGGGCAGCCGTTGGACCCGTAGAATAAAGGATTGCAGGAGTTTTCAAGGCCATGACGCGTAATGGTCGTATCGCCCTCTTTGCCGCTGTAGGGATGGGTCTGCTCTTCGCGCCCTGCCAGCGGCTCGCCGCCCAGGATGCCTCTTCCGCGCCCGCTGCCCAGTCGACGGATCCCTCCGACAATCCCGACTTCGACGCCACCAAACGGCCCCGTTCGCCCAAGGAGCAGATTCAGGCGCAGAAGGAGCTCCGGCAGGAGTTGAAGGGGTCGTACAAGAAGTGGCTTGACGAGGAAGTGCCTTACATCATCACCGACGAGGAGCGCAAGGCCTTCAGGTCGCTGAGCAACGATGAGGAGCGCGAGGCCTTTATCGAGCAGTTCTGGCAGCGGCGCAATCCCAATCCCGACTCGCCCGAGAACGAGTTCCGCGAGGAGCACTACCGGCGCATCGCCTATGCCAACGACAAGTTCGCCGCCGGCAAGCCGGGATGGAAGACCGACCGCGGCCGCATCTACATCGAGTATGGCGCGCCCGATTCGATCGACTCCCATCCCTCGGGCGGCACCTATGAGCGGCCCATGGACGAAGGCGGCGGCGAGACGTCGACCTTCCCCTTCGAGATCTGGCACTACCGCTACATCGAAGGCATCGGCGAGAACGTCGACCTTGAGTTTGTCGATACCTGCCAGTGCGGCGACTACCATTTCACCATCGATCGCGGCGAGAAGGATGCGCTTCTCCACGTGCCCGGCGCCGGCCTGACGCAATGGGAGGAGATGGGACAGGCCAAGAAGGCCGACCGTTTCAAGGGCGGCTTCGAGAACCTCGGAACCGGGCCGATGTCGTCCGGCCAGGCTTCCAAGGAGTTCGACCGCATCGAGCTGCAGGCCAAGATCTTCGCTCCCCCGCCGGTCAAGTTCAAGGACCTGGACAGCTTCATCTCCGAGCACAAGATCCTCAGCGGGCCGGTCTTTCCCTTCGATGTCCGCACCGATATCGTCAAGGTGACGGAGAACATGGTGCTGGTTCCGGTCACCATCCAGATCAGGAACCGCGATGTCACCTTCGAGACCAAGGATGGCGTTTCGACCGGATACGTGAATATCCTCGGCAAGGTGACCACGCTGACGCACAAGGTGGTGCAGACCTTCGAGGACACGGTGAAGGTGGAGGAGCCTCAGGAGTTGCTCGAAAAGGCGCTGGACCGCGACAACGTGTACTGGAAGGCTCTTCCGGTTCCGCCCGGCCTGTACCGGCTCGATATCGCCATCAAGGACGTGAACAACCCCGACCACGTGGGCATCTACGGGCGCGGGCTTGACGTGCCGGCCTTCCACGACGAAAAGCTGGCGACCTCGTCGCTGATTCTGGCCGACAAGATGAGCGAGGTCTCGACGCGGGACATCGGCGACGGGAACTTCGTGATCGGCAACACCTACGTCCGGCCCAGGGTGAGCGCGAATCCGGGCACGCCGGTGACGTATAAACGCGACCAGCCGCTCAACTTCTGGGTGCAGGTGTACAACCTCGGGATCAATGACGCCACCAAGAGCAACCAGGCCACGGTGACATACCAGATCGTGGATACGTCCAACAACAATGTGCTGCTCTCGAAGCAGCTCGAATCCAAGGACTTGGGACCGCACAGCGACCAGTTGACGGTGCAGAAGTCGATGGATATCGCCGGCTTGCCGCCGGGCCGGTACAAGGTGATGGTCGAGATAAACGACGAAATTTCGAAACAAGAGGTTGCGCAATCGGCGCCTTTTGTCGTCGAATAGTAGTCATTCCGCATCAAGGGGCAACCGGGCTTCAGATTCGGAAACTGGTGCGGAAACATTGTTGAGGTGTTTGCCAGGGACGCCGCCGGGTCACAAGGAACAGTGATGCGCAGGCTCCATCTCGCTCTCTTCGCCGTGCTGCTCACCTTGGGAAGCGCTCCCGTCCATGGGATCACCCTGGGATCGGTTTCAGGCTTGGTGCGCGATTCCGGGGGCGTACCGCAGATCGGTGCGGTTGTCCAGTTGCTTCGCCCCGATTTGAGCGTGGTGGCCAGCGCCTACACCGACGCCAGCGGCCGCTTCGCCTTTCCTTCCGTGATTCCGGGCAAATATGCGGTCAAGGCGATGGGCACATCATTTTTGCCCTCGCTGCGCGAAAACCTCCGCGTCCGGACCCACGTCATCGTCAATCTCACCCTCAATACCCTGTTCGAAGTGATGCAGTGGCTGCCGGCCGAGCCGCGCGCCCGCGACGCCCGGAACGACGACTGGGCCTGGACGCTGCGTTCGGCCGCCAACCGTCCGCTGCTGCGCTGGCTGGAAGATGGACCGCTGGTGGTGGTGACGGAACGGCCGGGAGGATCTCCCCGGTTGAAGGCCCGGTTGATGGCGACCGGGCAGGAAGGCACGTTTGGGGAAAACGGCGAGCGATTCACAGCGGCCGTCGAGGATACGCCCTCCGACAGCCGCGAGCTGCTGGCGCGCGTGGATTTTGCCCCCGATACCGACGAAGGTATGGAATCCATGCTCGGCTTCCGGCAGGATCTGGGCATGGCCGGTTCGGTGCAATCGGTGGCCGCCATCGCGATTCATCCCCAGGTGGACGCCAGCAGCGCCGAGGGCCTGGATGAAGCCGCGCTGCGCACCTCCGAGACCATGGAATTTGGCGACGCGGCCGAAGCCGAAGTCGGCGCAACCGAAGCGATAGCGCGCCTCGGCGGCGCCTCGCCGCAGTCCGTGATTGCCGCGCTTCCCTTCGCGCGGGTCGGGTGGCGGGCCGGCGGCAGCTCCGAGATCGGTTATCGCATGACCACGATGATGCCCGGCACCGAGGGCGCCGACGAGAGCCTGACCAACACCTGGCTGCCCGTGGCGGCGATGCGCGACGGCAATCTGGCGCTGGAGCAGGGCTTTCATCAGGAGATCGGCTGGGAGCGGCGCACGGACAGCTCGGGCATGTCGGTCGTCGTCTATGCCGATAACGTTCGCAATCCGGTCGTTGAAGCCGCGGACCGCTCCACCGGAGGTTTGGCGCCGGCCTCCGTACTCTTCGACCCGGCCGGCGGGCTGCTGCGCGCCGCGGCGCCGGATTATTCGACGAGCGGCCTGCAGGCCTCCGTCGAGCGCCGCCTGCCCAACGGAGAGTTCGTACGGTTGAGCTATGCCAACGGCGATGCGCTGGTGATGCCCATCGCGCCGCGCGCACTGCCCGTCGCGCAACTCGTTTCCGGCGCGCATCCCCGCCATGCGCAGATGTATTCGCTGGCGCTGTCCGGAACGATCGAGGGCACGCACACGCATTGGCGGGCCAGCTATCGATGGCAGCCGGCCGAAACGGTCACCCGCGTGGCTCCCTTTGCCGTGGACGCCGCCGAACCCTTCCTCAATCTCCATATCCGCCAGCCGCTGGCGGTGCGCGCCGATGGCGAAGGCCATTTCGAAGCCCTTCTCGACATTCGCAACCTCCTCGCCGAAGGCTACCGTCCGTTCGTCTCGAGCGACGGTTCGCTGATCGTCTTTGCGCAGGATCAGCGCAGCATCGGCGCCGGTCTGGCATTCACGTTTTAGTCATTTCCCCACGCGCCGCGCTCCTGGACCGTCAAGTGCGCCGGTGTTTGCTGGCGCGCACGCAGGCAGCCTGGTAAGGCTTGCGCATGTCCCGGATGTACCTCTGCGTTTCCTTGCCCGGCGATAAGTGGCGTGTTATTCCCGCTAACCAGTGATCGGGAGCACCGTCTCGCATTACCGCATCCTTTCGCGCTTGGGGGCGGTGGGATGGGTGTGGTGTATCCCGCTGAGGACGTTCGCCTCGGTCGTCGCGTCGCCCTGAAGTTCCTGCCCTACCATCTGGCCTCCGAACCCGACTCGCCGGGGCGCTTTCGCCGGGAAGCGCGGTCGGCGTCGCGTATCAATCACCCGCACATCCGCACCGTGCATGATGTCGGCGAAGACGAGCAGGGACGGCCATTTCTGGTGATGGAGCTGCTCGAGGGCGAGACGCTGAAGCATCGTCTCCAGCGCGGACCGGTGCCGGTTCCGGAACTCCTCGCCTGGGCCGCCGAGATCGCCGACGCTCTGGACGCGGCGCACAACGCCGGCATCATTCACCGTGACATCAAGCCCGCGAATCTCGAGGGAAAAACCGGGCTCGAGCTCAGCGTGCCTGCTGCCCGGCGGCTGTGGGCGCTCGACTGGACTTCCGACAGTGCAGGCTTCTACGTGAGCGACAGCGCTCCCGACCGCACGCGCCTGCTGCATGTTCAGCGCAGCGGGGCCTCTCAGGTTCTCTGGACAGAACCAGGCCTGGCATCGTTAATATGGGGCGTTCCCTCGCCGGATGGCCGGTATCTTGCCACTTTCCGGCACGTCATCGAATCGAATGACTGGATGATCGGGAATTATCGGGAATTTCTGATCATTGGCTGAGGATTTTGCGCAGGATCGGCGCAGCATCGGCGCCGGTGTGGCGTTCACGTTCCAGCTCCTTTTCAACAACGTTCGCGCTCTGGATCGTCGCAATCGGCTGTGCTATTCTCTTCAAGGGTTGAGCGGACTTTTCCCTTTGCCCGCGGCACGCAAATTCTCTTTGCGCCGCTCATCACGCCCTCCTGGACGCGTAGCTCAACTGGCAGAGCATTCGGCTCTTAACCGACAGGTTGCAGGTTCGATTCCTGCCGCGTCCACCATTCCGGCTGATAAGTGCGAGCTATCCGGAGCGGCGAGACCCGGTTCCCCGCCCTTGCTCAGCAATGGCTGAATTCCCGGCGCGGAGTGCCCAGGGAAAGTCCTGGTTGTGCTTGCGCGACGGTTTCCTTTAGCTTGTCGTCAAGCCCGATCATGCGAGCCGTGCCAGATCCGTCTTTTCGCGATCGCACTTGACCTGCGGCAAGCCCACGAAAAATGGAGTAGGTGAAGAGTGTGTGAAGGAATTCATGTCGGGAATTCCAGCGGGCTGAATTCATCGGAGCGGGATGAATTGCAGCAGTACAGGCCCAGGGTCTATGTCGTGGACGATGAACAAGTGATTGCAGAGACACTGGCGACGATCCTCAACCAGGCAGGCTTCCTCGCCTCGGCCTTCGCGGACCCGCGACGGGCGCTGCTGGCCGCCTCTCCCGGCTCTTCGCCCGATTTGCTCATTTCCGACGTCGTGATGCCGGGAATGTCGGGGATCGAGCTTGCCATGGAATTCCGTCGAATGTATCCGCAATGCCGGGTCCTTCTTTTCTCGGGCCAGGCCTCCACGGCGACCCTTCTGGAGAGCGCCCGGAGAGAGGGATACGATTTCGAGGTGCTCTCCAAACCCGTTCACCCGACGGATCTTCTTGCCCGGCTGCGCATGGAGTTGCAAAACCGCGAAGACGGATAGGTTCCGATTCACCGGAGCTCCTGACCGCCTCGCGCCGCGCCGCATAGACTCGAATGCGAAGGCGAAGCTGGCCATGGATATGTTCGCCTGTCGTGTGCGAAAGGCGGCGGGCGCCTGTGTGGCCGCGCTCGGTGCGGTCCATGCCATCGTCTTCGGTGGTGGCATCGGGGAGAATGGAGTCTTTGTAAGAAGGTCTGTCTGCGAAGGGTTGCGAGGCTTCGGTCTCGAGCCGGACAGCGAAGCCAATGAAAAGTTGATCGACAAGGAAGGCCTGCTGTCGAATCCCGGGTCCCGTTTGCAGGCGTGGGTCATCCCCACCGAAGAGGGACTGCAAATGGCGCACGAGTGTGTGCGGACCATCGAGGCGGTTGCAAAATGAACTCACCCGATTGCGCGCGATTCACGTCAATGGCGCTGGCAGGTTGCTTTTTGCGCCGCGCTCGAGTGCGGTCGTAAGGACGAAGCTCACGCCGCCTCTCCTTCATCCCAGGCGACGGCCCGCGTCCATGCTTCGCTTGTCCGATCGATCCGCACCGGCGACGCCGCAAAGTGACGAACCTTCCCGTCGAGCATCGCCTCCCGGAGCGCGATGTCGAGCGCCGAGATCGCCATCGATGCGAACTGAAGAACATATGCTTTGACGCCCGTTGGCCCCGCATGGGTTTCTTTGATCCGCGGATCGAAGCCGCGCAGGCAAGGAATCGGTCCCGGATGATCGTGAGATCTCCCGCCGGGCAACTCGGCGCCAGGCCAGGCACTCCAGGTACGGAACAATGCGGCCTCGCGCGATTTGAAAACCTCGCCGGTCGGCGTGGCGATCGGCATGAATTCCCGCGCGTGGCACGCGAGGACAATGGTCATGGCCCAGGCTTCGCGAAAATGGTCGGCAAAGGTTCAAACCGGCTCCACTCACCCGCCGCAGGATTTGTTTACCAGGGACCCGCAGACCATCGCGCGAACGCTCGCCTCGCGCAAAGTCTCGCCGAAGGGCCCCGGCTCAGGAATGGGAATGCTGACATTCTTCATCAATCGCGCCGGGAAAAACCTGAGCCCTTCGCGAAAAGCGGCCCTCGAACGAGCCAAAAAAGCTGCTTTCCGGGAAGGTGAAGGCAGCGCGGGAACGGAACAGGAAAGCAGCTTGACCGGGCGGGCATTCCGGCGAAACGCGAGGGCGATAAGCCCCAAGGTCCTCTGACCTCATGGATTCGCCCCGTCGGCATCGTGGATTCCCGGATCGATCATGGTGACGCGAACGCCATTTCGCTCCGGATGGTGCCTGAGCTTCGCGCCCGCCGATCCACCACGCAGAATGCGACGGGTTGCCCTTCAAAACACGGGGCGATCGGTCGCAAGTCCAGGAATGGAGTAACCCGCGAACTCCAGGGTTGCATCCATGCCGGTTTCCGCCGAGTGAGAGTCCGGTTGCCCGGCCCTGCGGAACCAAGGGTATTCCCCAGTTGCCAAGCGACGCCGTCGAGGCCTAGCCTCGTGTATGTTCCGGTTACGCACGAGACGGTTGAAGTGCCCGGACGGAACGGCGCCTGTCTGGTAGGCAGAGTTTCTGCTGCAGGTGTTCTCCCTTGGCCGTTCGCCTTTCCGGGCAGAATTCCTGTTGAAACCTTGCAGATGGTCCACGAGTGTACAGCGTGTCACACAGGAATTGGCGATGTACGGCCTCGGGGGTGGTTTATGGCAGTTCGCGTCATCTGCTTCGGACGGGACGACTGCTATCGCGTGCCGGTGCTTCAGTCTGCCGGATATGAGGTAACCGGGGCCGAATCCCTTGACAGTCTCGCTCTGGACCTGCAGGGGAATGACCGCGTCGATGCGGTCATTGTGTCGGAGGACGACCATCGAAGCGCGGAAAACGCGGCGGACCTGGTGAGGCAGCACAGCACGGCCCCCATCATCCTGTTCTGGCGGCACAACGGCGGAATCGATGAAAGCAAGTTCGATCTGGTCTGCTCGTCTTTCGTCGAGCCGCAGGTGTGGCTGGAGCGAACGGCTGCGTTGATCCTGCGGAAACTCCCCGTGCGGATGGAATCGGAACGGCTTTACAGCGAGATGAAAGCCGCTCGCTAGCCGTGGCGCCGGATGTGAGGTTCCGGCATTGCCTGCATCCGTTCCGGGCGTCGTCTCCAATGGCTCTTTCCATAAGAAAGACAGTCACTTGTCTCGCATTTTACGCAGTCTCCCGATTCCCGATCCATGCCTCGGCGATCCGTCCCTCCCAACGCCGAAATGTCCACTGCCGCAACGGCCCCATTTCCGCAACCATCGCTGTCCGCGCGAAGTCGCCCGCCGCTTGCGCCATTTCCGCCATCTAACTCAGGCAACGACTTCGAAAAAGGGGGAGCCATGAATCGTCGTACCCTCCTTCGGAAGAGTGCCATGCTTGCCGTCGCGCCGGCCGGAATCGCCGCCCTGGGAAGAGGCGGGTCACTCCATCTCTTTGCGCAATCCGCGGCGACTTTCGATCCACGTTCTCACGGCGCCCGCGGAGACGGCCGATCGAACGACCGCCGCGCCATCCAGGACACGATCGACGAGTGCCACAAGCGGGGCGGGGGCACGGTGAATCTGGGCCCGGGGACCTATCTGACCGGCACGATTGTTCTGAAAAGCAACGTAACCCTGTACCTTGCAGCGGGCGCGACCCTGCTCGGCAGCACCGAAATGAGCGACTATGCGGGGCAGGAGGGAAACGAAGGCGCAAAGCACTATTCGCTGGTCTTCGCCAGAGGTGAAGACCACATCTCAATCGCCGGTCCGGGGACGATCGATGGCCAGGGCCAGGCCTTCTGGACGCGCACCAATCGTGAGCCTCCCCGGCCCGATCAACTCTGGGCCGACGTGGTCACCAAGGACTGGAAGCCGCTCTCAAGGCCCTCGCCCATGGTCGACCTGGTCGAGTGCAACAACACCGACATTCGCGATGTCACGCTGATGAACTCCGGCGGACGCACCTTTCGCCACGTTGCCTGCAAGTCGGTCGCGATCCAGGGCATCAGGATCCGCAATCCCGTCTACGGTCCCAATGTGGACGGCATCGACATCGCCTGCTGCCAGGGCGTGAACATCTCCGACTGCGAAATCGCCACCGCCGACGATGCCATTTGCCTGAAGAGCGAGAACCCCTTTGGCGAACCCTCGGTCACGCGCAACGTCACTGTCAACCATTGCTCGGTCACCGGCTGCTGCAACGGATTGAAGATCGGCACCGAAACGCGCAGCGGCTTTGAAAACATCGTCTTCTCCAACTGCGTCGTCAGCAACGGCGAGGTCCCTCTCAACCAGCGCATCATCTCCGGCATCGCCATCGAAATGGTCGACGGCGGCTGGATCGACGGCGTCAACGTGAACGGAATCCGGATGCAGCGCGCCCGCGCGGCCATCTTTGTGCGGCGCGGCAACCGCACCCCGCGCCCGGACGGCAACGCCGGTCCCTTGAAAAACGTCTCGATCACCGGCGTTCAGGCCACAGGTTGCATCGAGGCCAGCTCCATCACCGGTCTTCCCGGTTTGCCCGTCGAGGAGATCAGCCTTTCCGATGTTCACGTCGAGAATCTGGAATCCGGCAAAGCCGATTGGGTCATGCGGCCGATTCCCGAGCAATCCGAAAAGTACCCTGAAGCGAAGATGTTCGGACGGCTGCCCGCCTACGGCCTCTACTGCCGGCACGTGAACGGCATCCGCCTGAACGACGTCTCCTTCACGGGAACACGCGACGAAAAGCGCCCCGGTCTGGTCTTCGACGATGTAACCGGCAGCGAGCTGGTGGGTGTCAGGCTTGAGCCCGACAATCGGGTTCGCTAGGGATGACAGCTCCATGCATGCAATGGTCCCTGGACCCGGGACACTGGAGCGATTTCACAGTTGCCGGGTTCGGTTTCGCTCCTGGCAGCTCGCCGCGGTGAGCTGCCTTGCGTTTACGGCCCCTTCTCCGTGTCGATGTCGACGAGAAATGTCCCCGTGACAATGGGGCTGTCTCTCTTTCCCGGCGCGCTGGCAAATGCCTTGATGGTGAGTCCCGTTCCCTTCACGACGATCGGCGCCTGATACACGAGGGAAGTCAACGTCGGCTGCGCTCCATCCAGCATGTAGCGAATCGTCGACCCCGCTGTAGCGCTTTGCAGGCGCACCACCAGATCCTTGCCGACAAACCCGGCGTGCGGCGAGAATTGCGGCGCGGCCGTCACGCCGCCCCCTTGCGCTCCGCCGTCAATCGCGGCCACATCCGGTTCTGCGGTTCTTGCCGGCCTTACGTCGAGCACAAGCGCTTCAAGATAGGCGCGCAAAAACTCGTGCACGGGCCAGCCGTAGAAGACCTGGGTCCACGCATTCAGCAGCTTCTTTGCCCGGCCGAACGGTTTGTCCAGCGCCGCCGCGCGATCGGCGTTCACCACTCCTGCCAGCAGGTCGATCCGCGGCATGTCGCGATTGTCGCGAATCATGATTCGATAGATTCCCGCTCCAGGGAGCGTCAGCGGCAACAGTGCGGCACTCTTTTCGACTGCGAAGCGAAGCGGTTCCGCATTCCCGGTATCGATCCGTTGCGCGGAGCACGCGTAGCGCCCGCCGGGAAGATTCTTCACCAGGCCGCCAATCTCCACGCGATTCTCCGGGCCGAGCGGGACCACAAGCTCCTCGCGCGGAATCGGCCGGCGCGTCAGGGGCTCCGGAGAAGGTGCGACATTCCCTGTACGCTCCAGCACGGTCCGGACCTGCGCCAGCATCTTTACGGCAAACGGGTCCGGTACATTCATGAGCCTGGGCACGAGGAATCCGCGGGCGCAATCCTGCGCGGAGAAGCACTCGTACAAGACTCGCTGGCTGTCCGGCAACAGAACCACGATCGATTGGTCCGTGCCCTCACCGGCCGGCTGCAGCAGCGATCCCACCGCGATGGCATCGCCGTCGTGAATCGCTCCCTTCCGGTCGTTGGCCCGCCAATCGCCCTCCACCTGCCAGGCCACGCCCATCTGCGCCGGCGAAAGCTGTCGGGCTCCGGCCGGCGAGGTTGCGCCTGTCCGCGTCGCTGCACACGCAAGGAAAGCCTGGATCAACACGAAAAGGACACAGCCGCGGCGGGCAGACCGGGTCAAGGAGTCGTTTGAGCTGACGAACATGGTGATTGTTTGGATGCAGGCGAACTGATCCGCGCACGCGTTCCGCCGCCGCCGGAATGCAACCCCGCTCCCGGCATGCCTCATCCAATCCGTCGTTGCGTAAGTGCACAAGGAAAGCAGTCGCTGGAAAACTCCATCTGTTTACACGATCAGTCTTGCGCTACCGGGCTCTGTTTTCAGGTCCGCTTCAGTTCTGTGCCACCAGGACCATCTTTTCTGCCTGCCGGACAAGAGCATCCGAAAGGTTCTCGTCACGGCTCGACCGGCTGTTTTGCGCCCCTGGAACGATGTCCGCTCCTCGCTTGCCCAGCGGAGGACGCATAACTCGTGCCCTTTTTGGGGCCAGGTGTATCTGCATGGACAAAGAGTCACGATTCCTTTCCCTTTCCGCGCCGGAATTCCTCTTTCCAATCCGCCCGAAGTTCACAGGGGCCGCTTCGCTCGGCCTGCTCGTTGTCGCTCTCGGGGCGAGCGGTCTGTTGGCGCAAACCTACACTCCGGTCACGGTGCCCACCTGGCGCTACGACAACACCCACGCAGGGCAGAACACACACGAGACCGCTCTCACGCCCGGCAACGTCAACGTGAAGACCTTCGGCAAGCTTTTTTCGCTGTCGGTCGACAGCACGGTCTATGCGCAGCCTCTCTATGTTCCCGCGCTGAAGATGAGCGACGGCCTGGTGCACAACGTGCTGTTCGTCGCCACCGAAAACGACTCGGTGTACGCATTCGACGCCGACTCGAACGGAGGCTCCAACGCCAAACCCATCTGGTACGCCAGCATGTGCGGCACGGCGCATGGAGCGGGCGCGGGCGCGGTTGCCATTCCGGCTTTCAAATATACGGGGTCGTACGACGTCTCTCCGACCATCGGGGTGACCGGCACGCCGGTCATCAACCCGGCAACCAACACCATCTATCTGGTCGCGCAGTCCATGGAAGGCAGCGTCTTTCACACACGGTTGCACGCGCTCAATATCCTCAACGGAGAGGAGCGGCCGGGAAGCCCGGTGGAAGTTGCCGCGACGGTTGACGGCAACGGGCTGGGCAGTTCCAACGGGAAGATCACGTTCACCACGATTCCCGAAAACCAGCGCACCGCGCTCGACTACTACAACGGCTATGTCTATTTCGGGTTCTCGGCGCACGGCGATATCGGCGACTGGCACGGATGGCTCTTCGCCTACAACGCCACCACGCTCAGGCAGTCCGCGGTTCTCAATCTTTCTCCGAACGACCATGGCGCGGGAATCTGGGAATCGGGCGCGGGCATGCCGATCGACGAGGATGCCCCCGGCGGACGCATGTTTCTGGCTACCGGCAACGGAGCGCTTTCCCACTATCCACCCTTCGAGGCCGGCCAGGACCTGAGCATGAGCGTTCTCGATTTCAGTCTCGCCAACGGCGGGCTGAAGCCGACCGACGGTTTCTCTTCTTTCAACGAAGTGACACTGAACGAAGGGGACTACGATCAGGGCTCCGGCGGCGTGCTCATGGTGCCCGATCAGCAGGGTACGCATCCGCACATCCTTGTGCAGGCCGGCAAGGAGGGACGCATCCTGGTGCTCAATCGCGACAATCTGGGCGGTTATGACCCGAACCAGAGCTCGAACCTGAATGCGCTGCAGGATATTCCCGGCGAGCTTGCCGGCGGCATGTGGGCCACGCCCGCCTATTGGAACGGCAACGTCTACTTCTGGGCCGAGTTCGATGTGCCCAAGCTCTTCAAGCTGAACAGCGGCGTGATGGATACGGCGCCCTCGAGCAAGTCGAACATCGAGACGGATTTTCCCAGCCCCACATTCTCGGTGTCCTCGAACGGCGCGCAGGACGGCGTTGCCTGGGCCGTGAAGGCCGACCAGTTCAACACCGACGGCCCGGCGGTTCTCTACGCATGGGATGGCAACGACCTGACCACGCCGATCTATGCCAGCGACACCGACGCCGCGCGAGACTCGGCCGGCACCGCGACCAAGTTCTCGATCCCGGTGGTGACCGACGGGAAAGTTTACGTCGTCACCTACGGCGAAATCGATGTCTACGGCCTGTTGAACGGGCAACCCATCGCGGCCGCGCCGGAAATCACGCCCGATGGCGGCACGTTCTCCAAAAGCCAGAGCGTGACGCTTTCGTCCAAAACTCCTTCGGCCCAGATCTTCTACACGCTCGACGGCACCACGCCGACGCCGGCGTCCACTCCCTACACCGATCCCGTCACCGTCAGCTCCGACGCCACGCTGATGGCCATGGCCAGCGCGCCAGGCTTCATCCAGAGCGCGGTCAGCACGGCGAACTTCACGTTTACCAACCAGACGCCGCCGGTCGAATTCCGGCCTGCCGCGGGCAGCTATGAGAACGAGCAGCACGTCACGATCTCCGATCCCGACACCAAAGCGAAGATCTACTACACCACCAATGGCGCCACGCCGACCACTTCGTCGCGCCTTTACACCGGACCTGTTGCCGTACTTGTCTCCGGGACCCTCAAGGCCATTGCGGTTGTCTCCGGCCTGCGCAACAGCAACGTGGGGACTGCCGCCTATGCGATTCAGGAGGGCGGCTCGTACATCAATTTTGGCGAGGGCTTCTCTTCAACGACCGGTTTGACCCTGAACGGGAGCGCCATCGCCACCAACGACACCCGCTTGCAGCTCACTCACGGCGGCCTGTGGGAAGGCGGAAGCGTCTGGTGGAACAAGCCGATCGGCATTCAGGCGTTCAACACCGACTTTGAGTTCCAGCTCTCCGATGCCCAGGGCAACGGATTCACCTTCGCCATCCAGAACATGGGACCGACGGCGCTGGGCGGAGATTCGGCCGGGCTCGGCTATCAGAATATCCAGAAGAGCGTCGCCATCAAATTCAACTTCTATAACTACGAGAACGAAGGTGGCGACTCGACCGGCATCTACACCGACGGGGAACCGCCTGTGCTGCCGTCGGTGGATGTGAGCCCAAGCGGAATCCAACTGGGCAGCGGCGACGCCATTGTCGCCCACATTACCTGCAACGGAACCACGCTCACCATGAATCTCCGCGACGTGGTCACCAACGACACCTTCACCCTGTCGAAGGTGATCGACATTCCCGGAATCGTGGGAGGCAACAGCGCCTACGTCGGATTCACCGGCGGCACGGGAGGCCTTACATCCAGCCAGAAGATCCTCAACTGGACCTATGCCACGCAATCGGTGCCGCCCACCTTCGCCCCCGCGGGCGGCACCTATCGAACGGCACAGAAGGTTACATTGACGAGCGCGACTCCGAATGCCTCCATCTACTACACCACCAACCGTACGGCGCCCAACGCCGCCTCAACGAAGTACACCGGCCCCATCGCCGTCGATGCTTCGGAAACGGTTGAGGCCATCGCCATCAGCTCCGCGGAAGGACAGAGTAACGTCGCCTCTGCCGCATATACGATAAGTGCGGCGGCGAAAAGCCCTGATTTCACGCTCAGCGCAACCGCGCCGGCCGACATTGCGCAAGGCAAGTCCGTGAGCGCGCCGGTCAGGATCGCGCCGGCAAACGGCTTCAAAGGCAAGGTATCGCTGGGCTGCAATGTCTCTCCGGACTTCTCCGCCGCCAACGAGCCGCCCACCTGCTCGGTCACCCAGCCCTCGGCCATCTCTGGCACGGCTTCGGTCAGCGCGACCCTCACCGTTTCCGCGCAATCGCAGAGCAGCCCCGGATTGTACACAGCCACGGTTCGCGGCGCTTCGGGCTCGGTCACCGATTCAACGAGCGTCGCCATCCGGGTCACCGGCCATTCTGTTGCGCCGGCCTTTACGTTGAGCGGGTCGCCGGCCAACATTGCTTCCCCCGGAGACGCCGTCACGGTGCCAATTACGGTGACGCCGGTCGACGGATTTACCGGCAGCGTGACGATGGCCTGTGCAGTGACCAGCCAGACGTCCGGCGCGGAAGACGCTCCGACCTGCAGCGTCAGCCAGCCCTCGGCTATCCTGAGTGTCGAACCGGAAACATCGACTCTCGCGATCAAAACCGGCCCGTCGACCAGCATCGGGTACTATACGGCGAGCGTCACCGCAATGGCGCCCGGCCTGGATGAGAAGATCGACGTCGCCATCACGGTGAACGATCCGGCCGGAACCACGTTCTCTCTCAGCGGCACAGCAATCGGCATTGTGCAGGCCGGAACTCCGGCGACTTCGACCATCACGATCGCGCCCAGGGGCGGCTTCACCGGCAAGGTGACTCTCGCCTGTTCGGTCGGAAATGGTCCCGCGGGAGCGGCCGGAACCCCGACGTGTTCCGTCACGCAACCGGCGGCGATCTCGCAGGGCGGGTCGGTGTCATCCACTCTCACCATCACCACTGCGGGGACATCGTCCGCCGCGCTGCACCGTCCTGTGCGGAGAATCCTCGCCCTGGGCGGTTCAGGCACTCTCGCCGCATTTCTGTTCTGTTTGCCGTTCCGCCGCAGACGGTGGCAGGGATACTTCGGGCTCGTGCTGTTGTTGTCTCTGTGCGCCGGCGCCACAGCCTGCGGGATGAGTGTGCTTCGAACCTCAGGCACCACTGCGGGGAGTTATACCGTTACAGTTACAGGCGCCGACGGTCCAATCAAGGTGTCCACATCGCTCATGTTTCTGGTGAATTAGAGCGGTTCCACAATCGTCTACCGGGCTTCGGGCGCGGTTCAGGATGGCTCTTTCCTGAGAAAAGAGCCATCTGGTTTCTTTGGCTCCGGAGTCTGTCCATTGTGGAACCGCTGTGCTCGCGCCCCCGGCATTCCATCCGCCGCGGATTTCGCCCCATCAAAAAGATCGCGCGCCGGCGAGGCCGTTCGGGGCCTGACAAGGCCGGACATCCATCCCCGTCCCCTCTCTCATTCTGCCCCGCGCCGGTTCCGGCGCGAATTCACGATGCGCAGGCGCGGGTGAAACCGGCTCTGCGTGGCGAGCACAGGTCTCGCGAGATGAGACGCCAACCGGTTCGCGGCGATGAATTCTTACACCATCTCGATGAATTTTTTGCAGGTTGCAGGTAATTCTTGCAAGGATGCCTGCGGCGCGAAATTTTTCTCGAAAAATCCATGAAAGGGGTTGTCTGCCCCGGCGCAAGTGTGTAAGTATTCCTGTGAACATTTCCTTAAGTTGCCTGGGGTCGTGTTTCGGGCTTGGATGGGATGGATTGCAGCGGACAGTGAAGGGGTCCAGAGTCTGCGTGCATTTCATGTTATTTCAATCCTGGTTATCCGGCCCAAAATCCAGTCCGGCAGCAGTAGCACGCCGCTGCGATCGCCGAAATTGCGATAAGAGGTTGCTGAGCAGTTCGACCCTGGCGCGTTTCGACCATTGCCTCTCAGATCAGCCCCGCCACAACCGGACAGTTTCCCGGCTCCTTGATCGGGAGAGCGAGCATGGGGGTCTGCGTAAAAACGTATCTGCCATCGCAAAGGAATCTCATGAAGCCTCTGGGCATTTTTTCCGTCGCGTCGATGTTTCTCGTCTCCGCCGCAGTTCCCGCAATGGCGGGAGTTACCATAGGCAGCCCCTCCAACAACGATCAGGTCTCATCCACCTTCAGGCTCTCCGCGTGGGCGCCCAACTGCTCCTCGCAAAACGTGTCCAACATGGGCTATTCGTTCGATGGCAGTTCCGACACCACCGTCGTAAAAGGCCAATCCATCGATGGGAATATCAGCTCTTCTTCCGGTCATCACACTCTCCACGTAAAAGCCTGGGGCGACAATGGGTCCTCATGTGTTGCCGACGTCGACATCGATGTCGGCGGCGGCAGCTCCGGCGGTTCGGGCGGCTCCATCGTTCCGTCGAACGCGACGCTCGTCAGCAACCTCGACG
>JASHQQ010000109.1 GCA_030039035.1 Acidobacteriaceae bacterium
TCGGCCGGTCGCAATAGGACCACCAGCAGCCTGGTGTGTTGGCTTGATAGGGATATTGGTCGCTGTCAAAATCCCATGAGCCATCTTCCGCCTTCGACCACAGGACGCGTCCCGTGGCCGGGCTGCCGGAAGGGTTGAGCCAGTCCGAAGCGGCCCAAACGGAGCCATATCCCGTCCACTGATTCATGGGATCGGCGACCCAGCCGGCGCCGGACGCCTCATCGATCAAAACCCACGATCCAACCTTGAAACCGCTGGCGCCGGTGACCTGAATCGTGGTCTGGCCCTGAGCGGCGTCCGCGGCCAGGGGCGTCGCGCCGCAACCGGTGCCGACATTTGCGCCAACGTTGCCGCATGTCTCCCAACTGTAGTTGTAGTCGGGCAAAACCGGCGCCATCAGAACTTCCGGCTGCCCGCCGTTGGGGCAGGCAACTTCATGGGAGGTATCGGTGCCGCACATTCCGCCCGTATAGGCGAGAGCGCCATCCACCACGGAGATGGAGGTTTCGCAGTACGGCGAGCTGGAGCCGGTGCAAGTCCCCGTACCGCGCAACGTGATCCCTGTCGGAATCTGGATGGGCATGTCGGCCAATTTTATCTGGAATGCGCCCGCCGCAAGCTGAACCACCTCGCCTGCCGGACAACGGTCGATCGCGTTCTGAATGTCGGTGTAGTCGTCTTTTCCTGCGCCCAGCGGATTGACCGTCGCGCAAATCGTGGTGCGGTCGGGAATGCCGCCTATCAGAGCCAGCCCGGCGTTCTTCCAGTTCGCGAATGCGTCGTTGTAAGACGGCAGCACGCCGCGGGTCGGGTCGCCGCCCGATGCATTCACCGTGAAGCCTTGGCTCACCGCCTGCGCCGCTCTGTATTGCGAGTTGCCCGCCTGCGTGGCCTTGATAGTGCACTCGCCCGCCTTGAGGAACGTCGCCGTCTTCTTGCTCACCGTGCAAACGCTCTCCGTCTCCGAGGCAAAGCTCACCGCCAAATCCGAGCTTGCCTTCGCCGACAGCGTCAGCGGCTTGCCCACCGTCTGCGTGCCCGGATTGTTGAACGTGATTGTCTGCGCCTTGCCCTCAACCTTGAAGCTCTGCGAGACCGGCCTGGCCGCCGCATAGGTGCTGTTTCCCGCCTGCGTCGCTTTGACGGTGCACTCGCCCGCTTTGAGGAACGTCGCCGTCTTCTTGCTCACCGTGCAAACGCTCTCTGTCTCCGAGGCGAAGCTCACCGCCAGACCTGAGCTGGCCCGCGCCAACAGCGTAAGCGGCTTGCCCACGGTCTGCGTGCCCGGGTTATCGAACGTAATCGTCTGCGCTTTGACGCCCCGCCCGGAACCGCCGAAAGCGGGACCGATGAATCCGATGAATGAAAAAACGAGTGTCAGCGTCGACGCAGAAACGGCAATCGCGCGGAACCGATTCATAGATTCTCCTCTTGCGGAATGCTGGCCCTGGTTACATCCTCTGGACCCAATCGGCGAGTTTCTTCAGCCGGCTGTTTCGTTTGGAGAGGGTTCAAGGCAAAACCACAGGACGGCTGCGAAAGCTTCTTCTAATTATTCTTCGAGAGCACTAATCGTACGCTCAAAAGGGGGCCATCCTCAAGGTTACGGCCGTACCAGCGCGCAGAAGTGTTACGACCACACCCGATCGCCGGGCGAAATTCCCGCTCCCGTGAAATGTAAAAATTGGCATCTCCCGACCCCGGCCGGCTTTCCGGTACTTATCCCGCATCAGTAGCAGAAGTTATTCTCGATGAACCGGGCTGCGTCATTTGACCACCGGGATCAGGCAGCTTTACGGACCATTATGCAGTGGCTTCGGTGCGAGGATCCCGTCGAGGTAATCGGTTGTGCCCGGGACCCGGACGAGGTGCGGATACTTCACTCCACCGTCGTAATCGAGCGAGTAAACCTGGGTGACGCCATCGCCCTTCGCGGCGATCAGCAGCGGTTTCCCGCTCTTCTGCGCCGCCCCGATTGCGTCGCGCAGGACGCCGGGGCTGAAAGCGTGGCCGTCGATGGCCACAATCTCCATGCCCGGCGCGAGCCCGGCCTTGAAAGCCGGCCCGTTCCACAATACGTCCGCGACCTTGCCCTGGCGGTCGAGGAACAGGCCCACCGAGAACATTGCATTGATGCCTTTCCCTTCGAGTTCACCCTCGCCGACGTTCTCGATCGCATTCTGGTACCGCGAGGGCTGATCGGAATAATCCAGACGCCAACCGCTGGCGTCGATGCCGGACAGGAGCGGAACCTGCTGGCCGATGCCGTCCAGCCAGTTATGCAGGAATCCGGCCCAGTCGTACGGCTGGACAGCATTGAGCGAGGCGACGACGTCGCTGAACGTGAAAGTGCGGGTGATGAAACTGCCGTCGTCGACGCCGAAAAACTGCCGGGCAAAATCGTCAATGGAACGCCGGTCCTGGCTCAGCGTCCGGATCTTCATGTCGACGGCAAGCCAGAAGAGCTGGCCCTCGCGATAGAAATCGGTTTGCCGGCGCCAGTTCGACCATGCGCCCGGCGAGGCGTAGACCAACTGCGCGGCGACGGTGGTATCGATCAGCGGCCGCCACTCGCGGCCGGTCTGGTGCGCCATGGCCGCGGCCCGGTAGGCGACCACCTGACGCCATGTATCCGGCGACCACAAGCCGCTGCGCGCAGTCAACATGTCGCCGAGATACACGGTGAGCCCCTCATACACCCACAGCATCCCGGCACGTTCGGGGCTTTCGAAGTCGGGCTGCCACAGCCCTGCCGGACGCATGAATTTGCCGTTCCATGAATGCGTGTATTCATGCGGCAGCAGCGAGGCATCGAGCATAAAGCGGTCAGGATCGGCGAACATCCTTGCGCCGCTGCGTGCGCGATCATCGCTCGACTGGTGATGCTCCAGGCCGCCCGTCGAAACATAGTCGCTCAGGGTCAGCAGGAAGTGATAGTCATCGTAATGATGCGACTGAAACAGCGCCTGCGCCTGCTCGACCAGACGACGATAACCGGCGACCTGGGCATCGGAAATACCGAGCGCCTCCGCGATGTCACCCACCATATCGAGATACCGATGGACCGGTGAACCGGCCGGCGTGAGATCAATCTCCCGGAAGTACTTCCCGGCAATCACCGGTGAATCGACCAGCGTATTGAACGGAACAGGCCTGAACGCGATGTGTTCCCCGTTTCGTTCTCCGGTGGTGAGCGCAGTTGCATAGCGCCAGCCAGCGGGTAACACGAGGCTGGGCCGATAGATCTGCACCCTGGTCGGGTAACCTGCCTGATACAGCGCTAACTCGTTCCACTCGAGGCCCATGAGATATGGCGTGATCCGGTCGCGAGCGGGGAATTGAAAGCTGATGTCAATCCGGTCGGCGCCGGCCGGCACCGTCATGTGGAACGTGAACATGTCCACTTCGTCATGGAGCCATGCGATACGTTTGCCGGCCGCCGTGATTTCCAGGCCCATCATGGCGTCGACCGGGCCGTCCGGCGCGTGATCGCCGGGAATGAATTTCGGGTAGTAAAGGGTCAAGGGACCGGGACTGACCGGCATCACCTCGTGCACGTAGAAAATCTGTTGCCCCGGATTCGGCAATTCAACGGTTAGCGCAACGGGGCCGACCGGAGATTCCGCGCCCGCCTGACCGATGCAAGACACGGACGCGGCGAGAGCAATCGCGCCCGGAAGCAGTGACCGTAGTTTCATGCGTCTCATCCTGAAGCGAACAAATCGCCGGCGCGACTTCAAAAGTCCAGCCTGCCTGTGACCACGACGATGCGATCGAAGCTGGTAGAACCGAACGAGCCGTACGGGCCGGTGGGCTGGACCACGTCGCTTTCGATGAATCCCAGGTTGGACAGTGAGGCATTGTTCTGCGGCGCATTGAAACTGGGGTGATTGAGCAGATTGTAGGCCTGTGCGCCGACCTTGAACCGGATTCCCGTCTCGTTCCGGAAAAGATCCTTGTAGAGGCTTAGATCGACATCGGCATAGTGCGGCCCGTAGAAAGCATTGCGGGGCACATTGCCGAAGTTGGCTTGAGCCGGATTGCCGTAGGGATCGGGAATGGACACACCGGAGCCGTTAAAGTAGTTACCCTGAAAGCAGGGATGGGAGAAAGAAGTGCAGAAGTGGTTGAAGTGGTTGCCCAGCACGTCGGCCAGAACGTAGTAGTTGCCGGTGCCGTTATAGAGATCGTTCGCAGCGTTGGAATTGAACACGCTGAAAGGCTCGCCGGAACGCCAGTAGGTCTTGCCGGCGACCGTCCAGCCCGCTGCTCCAAGCTGGGCCACCTTGTTCCCGAATCTGAACGGGTCAACCCAGGTGAAATCGGCGAGGAAATTGTTGCGAATGTCGTAATCGGCGTTCGAATACATCAGCAGCGACGGGTGGTCTGGCACAATCTGGAAGGGCAGGCCGTTGTTGTTGAAGACTTCGTCCTGGCCCTGGTTCGAAACATCGTCCAGCGCATGCGCATAAGTGTAAGAGACATTTGTTGTCAGGCCGCGGCGGCTGATGTGCTTCAACTGAATGTAGGCTCCGTTATAGCTCGAAACCGCGCCATCGTTGATGATTCCCATTTGTCCGAAAGGGGCATCGGGCGGATTGACGGGAACATCCTCGAAACTGGAATAATTCGAAGATCCCGTATAGGCGTTGCCGGCGAGGCTCTCATTGATCCCGTAGTCGTAGCTGATCCCGTCGTAGCCGTGGTTCCCCACATAGGTGAGAATGAGAGCATTCGAAGGGCCGAGCTGCTGCTGCAACTGCAAGCTCCACTCCGCGTATTTTGCCGTGATCATATGCTGCGGCGAGATGTAATGGGCGGGCGCGAAGAACGGCGAGCCCGCGGGCAGCGATGCCGCAATCCGGTTGGCGCTCTTCCCGCCGGAAAAGCCGGTCGTCAGCGCGTTGTAGGATGCGAGCGCGTAGGCCGGCGCACTGCCCGCTCCCTGGCCCACATTTCCGGCCTGGACAAATGCGCCATAGTTATCGGGGAATGTCAGATACTGGTTCTCGATCAGCGCGCCGGGAAAGGCGTCGGCAAACATGCCGAAGCCTCCGCGGACATCCGTCTTTCCGTTCCCTCTTGC
>JASHQQ010000110.1 GCA_030039035.1 Acidobacteriaceae bacterium
GTGAATCCGGGATTGCGCCACAGGCCGCGCAGGCCATGGCGAAGGTCGCGAACCAGGTGGTCAAGCCATGCGATCCGGTCTTTCATGGTGAAGCGCTCCTTTGCCGCGCTAACGTTGCCGAATCCGGATCGCGCACGGCGGTGCGCCTCGTCGTCGCTCATGCCTTCGCTCTTCAGCTCGTCGGCCTCGAGGGCGAGATGCGCCTCGATCTCCTCGGCAAAATCGCTCGTGTCGCGCTTGCGCCTGAACATATCGCTATCCTCCTCGTATTCTCCGGATCCAGCCCCTGGCCCTTTTCGGGAACGAGGCAGCCCGTCGCTGTGCCGTCTATTCGGCGCGCAGTGCGTCAACCGGGTTGACTGAAGCGGCGCGGCGCGCAGGCAGATAACTGGCCAAGAGAGCCGCCGCGCCCAGCACGATGCAGACCGCTGCGAGCGTGGGAGGATCCCATGCGCGCACTCCAAAGAGCAGCCCTTGCATCATTCTGCCGGCAGCCAGCGCGCCCGCGCATCCGATTACGATGCCCGCCAGGGCCAGCACAGCCGCTTCGCCAAGCACCATCCGGTGGACCGACGCTCTTTGCGCACCCAGCGCCATGCGCACGCCGATTTCCCGCGTTCGCCGGCTCACCGACCAGGCAATCACTCCGTAAAGTCCAACGATCCCGAGAAGCAGTGCCGACGCCGCAAAACCGCCCACCAGCCACGCGGCAAAGCGATGCAGCAGCGCCGCCTGCGTACCGTCGATCTTCGCATCCATCGTGGTCTCGTCGGAAACGCCGAGATCGGGATCGATTTGACGGACGGTGTCGACCAGCAAAGGCAAAAGCGCCGCTGGATCCTGCGCGGTGCGCACCACCAACGTGAAAGAGTCCTGCCGCGCCTGGTTGATGGGGAAGTACTCCGCCGGCGATATGTCGCCATCGAGCGGCCCTTCGCGAACGTCGCCGATCACGCCGACGATCTCCCACACCGACGCCACGCCTCCCTCGTCGTTGGCGATCTTCTGGCCGATCGGATCCTGGCCTGGAAAATACCATTGCGCCAGCGCCTCATTGATGACTGCCACGCCGGGGTGCGAAGCGTCGTCGGCCTGGCTGAAATAGCGCCCGCGCAAGAGGCTCGCGCCCAGTGCGTGCAGGTAGCCTGGGCTCACATGGCGCTCGTCCACCTCATTGTGTTCGCCGTTGTCCGGTCTTCCCACGATCCGGATATTGTCGGTAGCGCAATCGCACTCCGCCGGAAGCAGGCTGGTGAGGCCCGCCGATTGCACGCCCGGCAAGCTCGATACGCGACGCTCAATCTCGCGATACAAGCCGGTCGTCTTGCCGGCGCCCTGGTAACTGTTGCCTGACGCCATCACCTGAAGCGTCGCCAGATGGCCCGGGTCGAATCCCAGCGATACGTGCAGCAAACGATAGAAGCTGCGCCCCAGCAGTCCCGCGGCGACCAGCAGTATCACCGAGACGGCGAGCTCCAGGACCACCATATTGGAGCCAAGCCGGCGCCACAAGCGGCCCGCGGCGCCGCGATCGCCATCCGACAAGCCATCCCGCACCGACTGCGACAGCAGGCGCAGCGCCGGAATCGCGGCAAACAGGACTGCGGCCATGAGGGCGATTCCGGCCGCAAAGGCGGCGGTGTGCGCGTTCAATCGCACGCCCTCGAGGAACGGCATGTTGTCCGCCATATCTTTGGGAACCATGCCGCCCAGCAACCTCATCGCAACGGACGCGACCATTGCGCCCGCAACGCTGCCGCCCGAGGCAACCAGAAGACCCTCGGTGACGAATTGGCGCACGAGCCGTACTCGCGTGGCGCCCAGCGCGCCGCGAACGGCGATTTCGCGCCTGCGGCTTTCGGAGCGCACCAGCACCAGGCTGACGACATTCACGCACGAAATCATAAGGAGCAGGACGGCGCCTCCCAGCAGAGTGAGGAGAACGGGCCGCACGTCGCCGACGATGATCTCGGAGAGAGGAATGACGCTGCCATTCAGCTCGCGGCCCGGAATGGCGTACAGCCGCTCCAGCTTCCGGGCGATGCCGGCGATCTCCGCCTGCGCCGTCTTGACGCCGATGCCGTCGCGCAGCCTTCCCACGCCTTCGAACGCATAGAAAGTCCGTTTCTTCTCGTGAGTGCTCAAGGCATTGATCGGCACCCAGAATTCAGCATTGCCGCTCAGGGCGAAATTGAAAGTGCGCGGCAGGACGCCGATGACGGTGTACGCATTGTCGTCCAGGTCCACCGTCCGGCCGACTACGTCTTTTCGTCCGTCGAAGCGATGCAGCCACGCTCCATAGCTCAGGAGCGTTACATTCGGACCGCCGAGCCGGTTTTCCCCGGGAAGAAAATCACGGCCCAGCATGGGATGCACGCCCAGCGTTTGAAAGAAGCCGCCGCTGACGCGTTCGGCCTGCACCGGCTCCGCACCCGATGGTGTGCGAAGCAGAAAACCGGTGCCGGAGTGTGCTTCCAGCGAGCGGAACGACTGGTTCATCCGCTGCCAATCGATATAATCCGGATAAGACAGCGGCCAGCGCCCGGCAGAGGAGCTGCTTTCGTTGACCGACATCAGCCGGCCGGGATTGGCATAGGGCAACGGCTCCAGCAGGGCAGCGTCGACAAATGCAAAGATGGCCAGGCTTGCGCCCATTCCAAGTGCAAGCACAGCGACAGCCGCAGCCGTAAAGCCCGGATTCCTGAACAACTGGCGAATGGAGAACTTCACATCGCGCGCCAGGCTGTCGAGCCACGGAATCCGGTCCTTCAGATAGAACCGCTCCCGCGCCGCGCTGACGCTGCCGAAGTCGCATCGTGCGCGGCGATGCGCTTCGTCGTCGCTCACGCCCTCGCTCTTCAACTCGTCCTCTTCGAGCGCGAGATGCGCCTCGATCTCGGCGGCAAAATCCTTCGCGTTGCGCTGGCGCCGAAACATGGCTCAGGCCTCCTCGCCGCCGAGAATCAGCCCCATGGCCCGCGACAGCCGCTGCCATTCGCCGGTTTTCTCTGTCAGTTGCCCGCGGCCCCTGGCGGTGAGGGAATAGAAACGCGCCTTGCGGTTGTTTTCGCTCACGCCCCATTTGGCGGCAATCCATTTCCTGTCTTCGAGGCGCTGCAGGGCGAGGTACAACGAGCCGTGATCGACAAAGAAGACCTCTTCGGACTGGCGCCGGATCTGGCGCGCGATGCCCTGGCCGTGGCGCGGCCCCAGCACAAGGGTCTTCAGGATCAGCAGGTCCAATGTCCCCTGCAACAAGGCGATGCGATCGTCGGAATTCTTTTGGGTTGTCATCCGACCCAAGTGTCGCATTGGCTCGGGTCGGATGTCAACCCGAACGACAATTCGAAACCGGAGAATCCCGTGAGAGCACTTCCCCTCGGACGTGATGGGCCTGAGCCGCTTTCGTAATGGCAGCAGCGCATTCCGGGCCTGTGATATGCTGCTGCCACCCATTTCCCGCCGCGCAAACAAGTTCCCATCCACATCACCGCAGGACGCATGGCGGCCGGGGATGTTTCAAGCAGGAGTTGCGAACGATGGCGGCGAAACCTTCCGTGAAGGTTGGATCCCTCAAACAAAACGAAGTCGAGGAGGCAGGCCGCATCATGCGCCTCGCCTTCGGAACGTTTCTCGGAGTGCCCAACCCGGTCGAATTCATGGGCGACCGGAACTTCATTGCTCCGCGCTGGCGCTCCAGCCACGTGAAAGTGCTCGCCGCGCGAGAGGGCGATCGTCTGATCGGTTCGAACGTGGTCACCCGATGGGGGTCGTTCGGGTTCTTCGGCCCGCTCACGGTGCTGCCCGAGTTCTGGGACAGCGGCGTGGCGAAGATGCTTCTCGAAGGCACCATGACCGTTTTCGACCGATGGGGCGTGCGCCATTCGGGGTTGTTCACATTTCCGCACAGCGCCAAACACATCGGCCTTTATCAGAAGTTCGGATACTGGCCGGCATATCTGACAGCCATCATGACGCACACGCCCGAAGCGCGGCCCGCGGAGCCGGCCGGGCAGAACGGCCAGCCGCAACTGCTTTCGAGCCTGCCGAAAGGCCGGCGTGAGCAGGCCATCACGGCCTGCGGCAGGCTCACCGGACAGATCAACCGGGGACTGCAGCTCGAAGGCGAGATCCGGTCGGTTCTGAAGAACCGGACAGGTGAAGTGGTGCTGGTGCATGCGCGCGGGACGGTCGATGGATTTGCCATCTGTATGAATGGTGCTGGATCCGAGGGCGGCGAGAAGTTGTGTTACATCAAATTCGCCGCGGCGCGGCCGGGCGCCGGCGCGCCGGATCGCTTCGACAAGCTTCTCCACGCCTGCGACCGGTTTGCGCACTCGCGTGGCGCCGCAATCGAGGCGGGAGTAAATCTGGCGCGCGAGGATGCTTTCCGGCGCATGCGGGCCCATGGCTATCGGGCGGCCATGCAGGGCGTAGCCATGCAGCGTCCGCATATCGCGGGCTTCAATCGCGCGGATGCCTATGTGATCGACGACTGGCGGTGAGGAGGAGCAACCTGGGTTTCTTTTGGCCCGGGCATTCCCGCTCGTCCCTCATCGCCGGCGTTTGGTCACATAAGGCGCAAGGACGGCCTCGAGATCGTCGCGCATCCATTGCGCCGCCAATCCTTTTCTGTAGAAGGCCCAGGTGAGCATTGAGCCGCTGAGGATGGCTTCGACGGTGCGCGCGAGGCGTCGAGCATCGCATGACGGTTGCAGTTCTCTCTTCTCGATGGCCGTCTCGAGAAGGCGCTCAAAACCCGCCCGCGTGGCGCGAGCCTGCTTCGCCAGATGCTTTCGGAATCCGGGATCGGTCAGGTCGATCTCGAGATAAGCGAGACTGCGCGCCAGCGCCGCAGGAGATGCCGCCATGCCGGCCATGCAGTCGGCGTAGGCGCGCAAGGCGGCCAAAGGCGAAGAGTGCTTGCGCGCAAGTCCGGCGATGAACCGACCGGATTCTCCGCTCGCCCGCTCAAACAAAGCCAGCAGCAGCGATCGCTTCGATCCAAAGCGTTGGACCAGAACCGCCGCCGTCACGCCGGCCTCGCGGGCAATGGCTTTCAGCGTCAGTTCGCCCGGCCCGACCCGGCTCATCGTGGCGTGGGTGGCTCTGAAGAGCTCTTCGTCTGTGACCTTGCGCGGGCGCGGGCTCATGAGGCTTGACGTTTCCAAACAGTCATACAGTATCATTTCTAAATCGTCGTTTAGGAATATCGGGAAGGAGGAACGATGCGCGAGGTAACTTACGGAGGCGCGGTGAGCCTCGACGGCTTTCTCGCCGGCGTGGACGGCGCCATCGACTGGCTGCACTTCAGCAAGGATGTGCACCAGGCGATGGCGGAATACTGGAAAGGCGTCGACACCATCCTGATGGGCCGCAAAACCTGGGATTTCGCGGCCAGCCAGGGCGGGGGCCGATTCGGCGGGCCGATGCGCACCATCGTCTTTTCGCGAACGCTGCGCGAGATTTCCGATGCGCACGTCGAGCTGATCAATGTCGACGCGGCGAACTTCGTTCGCGATCTGAAACGGCAGCCGGGAGGGGAAATCTGCCTGATGGGCGGAGGCGAGCTGGCGCAGTCGCTGCTGGCGGCAGGACTGGTCGACCGCATCCGCCTCAACGTTCATCCCATCCTGCTCGGCTCGGGAATCCCCACCTTCCGCGATGCGGGCAAGCGGGTACACCTCAAGCTCGAGAGCTGTCGCGAGATTGAAGGCGGCTGCCTCCTCGCTTACTACGAGGTCATTTCCACCAGGAATGGCGAGCCTGCGAGAGACGGCCTGTAGAATCGCCGTATGAAATGCTCGTTTGCAGTTTTCGCATTGGCCGCTGCCTTTTTCTCGCCGGGAACGTACGCACAGACCGCGAATGGCAACAGCGCAAGGCAGGCATCGACCTGCCCGCCGACGGCGACTCTCGATCAGCTCATCAAGGCGCTCGACGACGCGGTGAGCGGGCCGGCCGACAAGGACCGCACCTGCTTTCGCGACGTGATGCTTCCCGAGGCTCGACTTATGCCGCTGGTGAAGGCCGCCGATGGCGCCGTCGCGCCGCGTATTCTTACTGTCGACGGCTGGATTGAAGCGGTGGGCAAGCGCGGCAGCCAGGTGTTCTATGAAAAGCAGGTGAATGTGCGGACGGAAACGTGGGGCCACATGGCGCACCTGTGGAGCACGTACGAAACGCGCACCGCGCCCGACGCCAAACCGGAAGCGCGCGGCATCAACAGCATTCAGACGGTGTTCGACGGGCAGCGCTGGCGCGTGATTTCAATCGTGTGGCAGGCCGAGACGCCCGGCGAGCCGGTGCCGCAGAAGTACCTGCCGTGAGTGGACTCTGAAAAAATCGACTTCGTCCGTCAGGGGCTGAAGCCCGCGATGAATTGGGGCGATTTTCCGGCACGACTGAAGCCATGCCCTGTTACAAAGCCCTGCCTCGGGGAATTCTTCCGCAGCCTGTGAAGTCGTGCCCTTTCAAAGCGACGACTCCCCAGATTCGCGAAGCAGGGTGCCTGTCTGCCTGGATGCCGTCCATCCCCGCCAGCTCGCTGGCGGATAATTGAATCATGTCCGATCGGCTCGTTTCTATCGAGGAGATCCGCGCGGCGGCCGCGCGCATCGCGGGCATTGCGGTACGAACTCCCCTGGTTTGCGCGCCATTCCCCGGCGTGGCGGGACACGGAACCGGCAAGGAAGTCTGGCTCAAGGCCGAGAGCCTGCAGCCGATCGGCGCCTTCAAGATTCGCGGCGCAGCGAACAAGATTCTGCAGCTCACCGGGGATGAGATGGCGCGTGGAGTCATTACGTATTCCAGCGGCAACCACGCGCAGGGAGTCGCGTACGCGGCGCGTGAAGTCGGCGCCAAGGCCGTGATTGTGATGCCCTCGAACGCGCCGGCGATCAAGCGCGCGGCCACGCTGGCGCTGGGCGCCGGGATCGTCGATGTCGGCCCGGCCTCGAGCGAGCGCCTGGCCGTGGCCGAACAGCTCGTGCGCGAGCACGGGTACGTCGTCATTCCGCCTTACGACGACGAACAGATCATCGCAGGGCAGGGAACCTGCGGACTGGAGATCGTCGAAGCGCTTCCCGATGTCGACCTGGTGCTTTCGCCGGTGAGCGGCGGGGGATTGCTGAGCGGCGTGGCCGCGGCGGTAAAGCAGATCCGGCCTTCCGCCCGCGTCTTCGGCGTGGAGCCGGAGCTTGCCGGCGACACCGCGGAGAGTTTTCGCACCGGCCGCATCGTGACCTGGCCCGCGGAGCTGACCAGCCGGACGATGGCCGACGGTTTGCGCACGCAGAGCGTGGGCGAGCGCAACTTCGCGCATCTTCGTGCTTACGTCGACGGCATTGTGACCGTCTCTGAAGCAGAGATCCGCGCGGCGATGCGCGCCATCGTTTCCACGGCGCGGCTGGTGCCGGAACCAAGCGGCGCAGTATCGACCGCGGCGCTGCTTTTCCATGCCGCTGAATTGCCGTCCTGGCAAAAGGCCGCCGCCGTGGTGAGCGGCGGAAATGTCGCGCCCGAAATGCTGGCCGAAGTGCTTACCGGGCGCGCGGTCTGACGTCGTTTGGAATATGATCTACCTCGTGAATCCATCACGAATCGCCGGCCGACGGAGCGTCCGGGACAGACTCCGACATACTGTCGTATTGGGGCTATGCTCGATCTGCGCCACAGTCGCCTCCGCTGCCCAGCAGCCGCAAGTCAAGCCCATGGCCGGGCCGCGCGCCACGGCGCTGCAGGTCACCTGGCTCTATATCTCTCCGGATCAGGGCGCGCAAAAGGTCGACAAGGTGCAGATCGGCCGCGAGATGGTGGTCGCCGAAAAAAGCGGTCCATGGATCCGCGTTTACGCCAACACCGACGTCCAGGAAGTTCACGATCAGCGCGACGCGCCCCTTTACGGCAACGACACGCCCCCGCCCATCTCCGGCTGGATGCAGGCCAAAGGGGTGGTCATGGAAACGACTCCGAATGGAGACCAGATTCTGATGGGCGCGGCGGCCGGCCAGGAAGCGCTCGCCGAAGACCCCAAAGGTCCGGTCAACGCCGCCCAGAGCGCGCGCTTCCTGTATCGCCGGATCGTGGAGATGTTTCCCAATTCGCCGCTCGCTCCCGAGGCCGCATGGCGCGCGGCGGACATTCTGTGGCAGCTTCAGAAAAGCGATGCCGCATCGCGGCCATCCGCCAAGGAGCGCGATCCTTACATGCGCGATCAGATGGACGAGACGGAGATGAAGCGCATCATCAAGTATTACCCGCACACCCACCAGGCGGATTTCGCCGCCTATGAACTCATCGACAACAAGCTCTGCGGCGACTGGCAGGGGCAGGCGAAATGCCCCGAGAAGGAATCGGAATATTACGAGAAATTTGCCGACGAGCATCCCGACGGGCCGCGCACGGCCCAGGCGCTCTACGAAGCGGTTTACCGCCAAGCCGTTCTGCACGATATGTATGCCGATGACAACAACGACAAAAAAGCCGACGATGCCAAAAGCCGCGCGCATGCGCTGGCCGAGAAGCTCAAGGATCATTTCGCGCAGTCGGAGTATTGCTGGCGGGCGCAGTCGCTGGTGTACAAATTGGATGAAGGCGTCCCCGTGTACGGCATCGACATGCAGTGAGCCGCAGGCCGGCTCACGGCTGCCGCAGACTGTGCGACGGGCAAGACATTTCGCCAGATACCACGCGTGGCTGTTCTCGCCGATCGGATGTGCCCATCGCGCCCCGACGACCGGCATCGCACGCCGGAGGCTGCTTGAACGTTTACCTGATCTCTGTCCTGTTGGGAATTGTCGAAGGCCTGACCGAATTTCTTCCCGTCAGCTCGACGGCGCATCTGCGCATCGCCGAGGCGCTGATGCGGCTCCCCATGGATGACGCGTACTGGAAGATGTACACCATCGTCATCCAGCTCGGCGCGATCGTGGCGCTCATTCTGCTCTTCACCGGCCGCATCGTGGGATTCATCCGGACTTTTCCTCGCGGAGAATTGGGCGACCGCACCTGGATGACCCATCCCATCAGCTTCACGCTCATCGCCTTCGCGGTCACGGCCATTCCGTCGCTGCTGCTGCAGAAGTGGAGCAACAAGCATCTGGGCAGCATTGCCGCGATCGCATGGGCCCTGCTCATCGGCGGAATCGCGATGTGGATCATCGACGCGCGCAGCGAGCCGTACGACGCCGCCACCAACCACGTGGAGGAGATGAGCCTCGGACAGGCGATCTGGATCGGCTTGTGCCAGACTCTCTCCGCCGTCTTCCCCGGCACTTCGCGGTCGATGTCCACAATCGCCGCCGGCCAGCTTGTGGGGCTCTCACGGCCGCCCGCACTCGAGTTCAGCTTCCTGCTCTCCATCCCCACGATGGTTGCCGCAACCGGCTGGGACTTCCTGAAAGAGGTCTACCTGCACAAAGCTGCCGGTCCGGGCCTCACGCCCGGCGCTGCTCCGGTAGGCAACGTGGTTATGAACTCCGAGCGTTGGATCGTGCTGCTCATCGGGCTCGTCGTCTCGTTCATCGTGGCGCTGGGCGTCGTCGAGTGGTTCCTGGCGTGGGTGCGCAAGCACGGATTTGCCGTTTTCGCCATCTACCGCATCTTGCTCGGTGGTGCGCTGCTGATCTGGGGGGCAAGGATTGTGGCGGGCTGAATCCGACCCCTGATCCCAGACCCTGGACGCTGGACCCTGCGCACCTGTTGGACATCCAGGTTCCCCTTTCGCCGTCCCGGCCGAATTCCACCGGATCGGCCACGATAATAGAGACTGCTCCGGGATTCTCCGCCCTCCTACGCGTCCGCCCGAGTGTCCATTCCGGGCGGCCTGAAGCCGGAGCGCCCGCCATGAAGCCGATCGTCCTTTCGCCAACACGAAGCCGCCCGCTGAACCTTTTTCTGGGCGTAATGGTGTTGCTCATTTCGCTTCTCCTGTTTCTGGCGCTGGCCACGTATCATCCTTCCGATCCGTCGCTGAACACGGCGACCTCGCCGGCGGCGCAACATGCCGTGCGCAACTGGATCGGCCTTCTTGGCGCCTGGCTGGGCGACCTGCTGCTGCAATCGATCGGGTTGACGGCGTTCCTGCTTCCCGTTTGGCTGGGCGCGCTCGGCTGGGGATGGATGCGCTCCCGTCCCGGCGGCTCGGTGTGGCTGCGCTGGGTGGGGACGGTGCTGGGGCTCACCTTCGTTCCCACCGTCTTCGCGCTGCTTCCCTGGCATTGGCGCTGGCTTCACATGCTGCCGGTGGAGGGCGTTGCCGGCCTGCTGATGGCCGGCCTGCTCGTCGGCTACATGAACATCCAGGGCGCGTGGCTGGTGGCCGGAGTGCTCTCGCTGGCAGGCCTCTACTTCTCGCTGGCGGTGAGCCTGTGGGCGATGAAAGAAACCATCGTCGAGCGCTGGATTCACTTGCTCGCCTTGCGCGACCGCTGGCGCAACTGGCGCGAAGAACGCGCGGCGGCCAGGGCGGACCTCGATTTCGCCAGTGCACCGCATCCGGGCGAGGCCGGTCCCGAGTCCGCGGAAACGGAGCTTGTGGAAGAACGCCGCAGTCTCTGGGCGCGTCTCTTCCGGCGCAACCGGGCTGAATCCACGCCGGCTCCGGATCCCATCGACGAGATTCCCGCGTTTCAGCGAGCCGCCACGCAGCCAAAGCAGGAAGAGATTCCCATTGCGCCCCCGGCACGGCGCAACATCTGGGAACGCGAGGCGGAGGCGCCGCCAGCGCCGGCGCCCCCGGGGGCCGCTGCTCCGGTTCGCACCGCAGCCATGGAAGCGCGGCTGGAAGCGGCAAGAGCGGCGGAGCCCAAGCCCGAGCTGCGCCTCGTCGAATCCCGCGCTGCCGGTCCTCGTCCGCCCGAACCGCACGCTTCGCCCGTCCGGCCCGAGTTCGCGCCGGCATCGTCGCAACCCGCCGGCCAAATCGCTATCCACGATCGCGCCGATGCTGCGGCTCGCACAGCCACCGTCGCTCCCAAGAGCGTCAGCGGATTCAAGCTGCCGCCGAGCACGCTGCTCAACGCCGGCGAGGGTCCGCAGGCCGTGCGCGAAGACGCTCTGCGCGAAGAGGCCAAGGTGCTCGTGGAGAAATGCGCCGAGTTCGACGTGCGCGGCCAAGTGGTGCAGATCAATCCCGGCCCCATGGTGACCACCTACGAGTTCAAGCCCGAGGCCGGCGTCAAGTACAGCCGCGTTACGGGCCTCGCCGACGACCTTTGCCTGGCCATGCGCGCGGAAAGCATCCTCATCGAGCGGATGGCCGGCAAAAGCACGGTCGGCATCCAGGTGCCGAACCACGAGCGCGAGATCATCCACCTGCGCGACGTGCTCGAATCGGAAACCTTCGCCAAGGCCAGGTCGCGGCTCGCGCTGGCCATGGGCAAGGACATCAACGGCCGCATCGTGACGGCGGATCTTGCGTCCATGCCGCACGTGCTCATCGCCGGCTCCACCGGCTCGGGCAAATCGGTCGCCATCAACGCCATGATCATGAGCCTGCTCTTCCGCACCACGCCGGCGCAGGTGCGGCTCATTCTCGTCGATCCCAAGCGCGTGGAACTGGGCATGTATGAAGGCGTGCCGCATCTGTTTACGCCGATCATCACCGAGCCCAAGCTGGCCGCCAACGCCCTGCGCAACGCGGTGCGCGAAATGGAGCGCCGGCTTAAGCTGCTGGCCAGCCGCAGCGTGCGCAACATCGACCAGTACAACAAGCTCTTTGAAGGCACCATGGGCTCGCTCTTCGACGACAACCCCGACGAGCAGCCGCTGCCCTGCATCGTCATCATCATCGACGAGCTCGCCGACCTGATGATGCTCGACCGCGCCAACGTCGAGGAATCGATCACGCGCCTGGCGCAGATGGCGCGCGCCGTGGGCATTCACCTCATCCTTGCCACACAGCGGCCGTCGGTCGACGTCATCACCGGCCTCATCAAAGCCAACGTGCCTACGCGCATCAGCTTCCGGCTGGCCACCAAAGTCGACTCGCGCACGATCCTCGACACCAACGGCGCCGAAGCGCTTCTGGGCCGCGGCGACATGCTCTTCTTGCCTCCCGGCACCAGCCGCTTGATGCGCCTGCACGCGCCTTACGTAAGCGAGAAAGAAACCGCCGCGGTCGTTGAGTTCTGGAAGCAGCAGGGCGAGGCCGACTACGCCGAAGGCTTCCTCGAGGCGCCGAAGGAAGAGCGCGTGGCCATGGAAGGCGCGGCCAACGACGACGAAGACGAGAACGACCCGATGTTCGACGATGCCGTGCGCCTGGTCTTCGAGTTCGGCAAGGCGTCCACGTCGCTGCTGCAGCGGCGGCTGCGCATCGGCTACGGCCGGGCGGCGCATTTGATCGATTTGATGGAGCGCGACGGCCTGGTCGGCCCCGCCGACGGCTCCCGCCCCCGCGAGCTGCTCAAAGCCCCCGGCTGGCTGCATGAGGTGGCGATGAGCAACGAGATGGAGTGAGAGGCCTAAGGCTCGAAGAGGCGCTCCACTTCGCGCCGGCCATGCACCACGCGGAAAATCGATACATCATTGCCTTCAACGCAATACACGACAATGTATTCTCCCACCGGAAAGCTGCGCAGACCTTTCCCCAGCTCACGATCGCGGGCACGGCCCGCATGAGGAAAGCGGGCAAGGAAAAGGAATCGATCGGTAATGGAGTCGATCAGGCGAGAAGCGACCTCCATGCTGCCGCTTTGCTTGGCGACGTACAGCCATATTTCATCGAGATCGCTCTCAGCCTGCGGCGAAACGACGTGCGCCATTATTGCAAGTGCGCGAGTTCGGCAAGGAGGCGGTCGCGTCCGCGGGCCTTTACGTCAGCGGCAAGTTCCTCCATGGATTCGGGAGTAATCACGCGTCCTTCGCCTCGGGCCAAGGCGGCACGGGCGTCCTCAATCGTCGCCAGGAATTCTGCTCTCTTTCGCTCACGTTCTTCCCAAAGCGCAAGCGCCTCGGTCACTGCCTCTTCCTCGCCGCGCAGCCGTCCTTCCTCGACGGCTCGGCGTGCAAAGGCAATCTGGTCGGGTGTGAGATCGACTTCCATCGATGCGACTCCGACCCCAGATTACTTCAACTGAAGCAGAGAAGTCATCGCCTGGCTCTGCGGTCGACTGAAATCGATCTTGCTGGCGATCTTGTTCTTTTTACTTTACAAAAAGTCGCTTATAGATTACATTTTTGATAAATCGCCCCCGGCATCCTGAAAGGCAGGCCCGATGCCCAAACCCAACCGAATCTGGCTGGCGGTCGTGATCGTCGCTTTGATCGCGATTGCCATCGATTTCGCGGCGACGATCCTGCTGCGAAACCCGGCCCTGAGCCAGGCGGCCCGCATTACCGTCGCGCTGATTCCGCTGCCCGGAGATATTGTGCTCATTGTCCTTGTGATCATTGGTGTCCGGCAGCTCGACGAGTTCCAGCGACACGTCCAGCTTGAAGCCGTCACCATCGCGTTCCTGGCCAGCGGTGTCGCGGTATTCGTCTATGGCTACCTCGAAAAGGCGCACGCTGTGGGCCAGCTCAGCGCCGGACTGGTGTGGGCGTTCATGCTCGTCTTTTACGCGATCGGATACTTCGTCGCCGCGAGCCACTACAAATGACCAACCGGATCCGTGTCTTGCGCGCGGAAAGAGACTGGACGCAAGCCGAACTGGCCGCCAGGATCGGGGTTTCGCGGCAGGCAATCGTCGCGATTGAAAACGGCAAATACGAGCCTGCGCTGGGGCTCGCCTTCAGAATCGCGCGGGCTTTCGGGAAAAACATCGAAGAAGTCTTCCTCTGGGAAGGCCAACCACCGCAATGAACCAGCGAGGTGCATTATGCTCGGCAAGGCTCAGATCGTCCGGCTCGTCGCGCTTGGCGCGGCGCTGTGGTTTCTGGTCGCCCTCGATATCCGCTTGCGGCCGGGTGCGATTCTCGACCCGGTAAGGGGAACCATTTCGTTTCTCACCGCGCCCATCGCCGGATGGCTCAGCGTGCTGTTATGCCGCTGGGTCGGCAGGCTGTCGGTTCATCAGCTTCTGGCGGGAGTGACGCTGGTCGGTGCGGTCGCCATGATGCTGGACGGCGCCGCGTTGCGCTGGTTCTCGGGCCTCTATGGCTTCAACGAAAGAGCGCTGCGTCTCAGCGCCGCGTGGCTGCTATGGGGCTATGGAGTGGCCTTTGCGGTCGTGCTCCTCTGGGACGAGCGGTCGCGGCGCCAGTCCCTGCGATCCGGCGCGTGAACGCTTCGAACGGTGCTTGCGTCTTCCATCGCAGGAGCGTGGCCGGATGAAGAGCGCCCTTGCCTTGTGGCTCATGAGCTGCGCCACGCTTGCTGCGCAGAATCCCTTCCCGGCGCCGCCCACCGCCCTGCCCAGCCACCCCTTTTTCATCAAGCACACCTGGATCATTGGCGGAGAGGGCGACTGGGATTACCTGACGATGGATTCCAAAGCCGGGCGGCTTTACATCGCGCACGGCGCCGAAGTGCAGGTGGTCGACATCGAGGCCGGCAGCCTGGCCGGCGTGGTGAAGGGGTTGCAACAGGCGCATTCGGTCGCGCTCGACGAGACCGGCGAGTTCGGCTACGTGAGCGACGGCAAGGCCGACGACATCAAGATTTTCGACCGGCGGACCCTCGAAGCGACGGCTGCAATTTCCCTCGATTCCAGCCCACGGGCGCTCGTCTTCGAGCCGCAGACCGGGCTGCTTCTTGCCGTCAGCGCGGGTCCGGCCGGCGCGCCGCCGCCGACCGCCGACGCCGATGCGCTTCGGCGATACGCAACGCAGCAATGGGCCGATGCACAGCGCGAAGCATTTGTCGCTTCCGGCGGCGCAAGGCCGCACGAACCCGCGAAAAATCCGTGCGCATTTTATACGCGTCGCCCCGGCCCCGTTCCCGACTGGGAATCCAACCTGTTCCTCGCGGATCCTGAAGCTCGAAACGTCGCCGCCGAGATGCGGATTTGCGGTTATGCGGGTTTTGCCGCGGCCGATGGCGACGGCAACCTCTATGCGGCGCTGGTCAACCGCGACGAGATCCTGCGCATCGATGCCGCATCCGTCCTCAACCTTGCCCAGGCGGCGCGGCAGGGCAAGACGTCTTCCGATCTTGTCCGTCTGCACGGTACGGTCACGAGCGGTACGCTGCACCTCGACTGGCGCGACGGGAACCAATTCGAGGGTCTTGCCAGGATGCGTATCGGCCCGGCGTGCCATACCCCACGCGCGCTGGCGATCGACCGCAAGGACCATCGCGTGTTCGTTGCCTGCAACAACCTCGAGATGGCCGTGCTGAATGCCTCCAGCGGCCAAGTGGTGACCACGCTGCCCATCGGTCCCGGACCCGAGGCGGTAGGCTACGACCCCGATCGCGATCTCATCTTTGTCGCCAACGGCGGCAGCGATGGCAGCCTCACGATCATTCGCCGCGACGCAACCGACAGCTACGATGTGGTCCAGACGCTGCCCACGCGCCAGCAGGCGCGAACTTTGGCCGTCAACTCGTCGACCGGTCAGGTCTATCTGGTCACGGTACTCCAGGTCGCCAGGCTCGGGCCGCCGCCGCGCAACGGCATCGGCACCCTGAAGCTGACGCCGCAGGACTCCAGTTTTCAGGTGCTCGTCGTGGGGAACTGAACCGGGGGACCGTCCATGGTTCGCGGCGCCAAATCCCGCCCGATTCCAGCGCGGAAATGGCGCAGTTGACCGGTTCCCGAAGTTCCATGCGGCATTTTGGGTTTGGTTCAAGGTGGCTTTTTCCTGAGGAAAAAAGCGACCTGGCAGCCTTGCTTCGCCCTACACTATTCCGGGAACCGGTGTAGAGGGAATGCAAGACTTCCACGCGCATCTGCTGCTGCCGCGGGTGCTGCTCATCGACGACGACATGGTCAGCCGGGAGGTGCTGGCGACGGTGCTGACCATGGGCGGCTATACCGTGCATACGGCGGCAGACGGTGCGGGCGCGCTGGCGCTGCTGGACGCGGGCGAATCCAGTCCGGAAGTGATCCTGGTGGACACGCAGATGCCCGGCCTGAGCGGCGTCGAACTGTTCGAAGCGCTGCGCCTTCGCAGCCGGGCGAAGGTATTCGCCATCAGCGGCAGCGCCGCTCCCGATGAATTGACCCGGGCTGCCGACGGCTTCCTGCTCAAGCCGTTCGGCTCCGATGCTCTGAGAAAACTGATGGAAGAGAAGGGCCCTCCCGTCCGGCTCTTCAGCACTGCCGAGGACGATGAAGAGCCGCCCGTGCTGAAAACCGAAGTGCTGGCGCAGTTCCGCGAGAGCATGACCGAAGAAAAGGTGCGCGAAATCTACGCGGCCGTCATGTCGGATCTGACCGGGCGGATCGAAGCCCTGGATGCGGCCTTCCAACGGCAGGACCTCGACGCGATCCGGCGCATCGGCCATTCCATCAAGGGCGGCTGCGCCATGGCGGGGGCGGCGCAGGTCGCCCGGCTGGGCGCTATTCTGGAGAAGGTTGCTCTCGAGCCGGGGAGTGACCAACTGGATAACAGGGCGAGGCTGGTGCGCGATTTGCGTACCGCCGCCTCGAATCTGGAGCGTATGCTGAAGGCTGAATTTCCGGCATAATTCATGTGGGGTCCAGGAAGTTGACTGCTCAGACGGAACGAACCATTCGCATAGTTCTGGCAGACGACCATCCGGTCGTCCGCATTGGCGTGCGCAATATGCTCACCGCCGAAGACGGCTTCGAAGTGATTGGCGAGGCCGCCGACGGCGACGAGGCCATCACCGCCACGCTGGAGCTGGCGCCGGATATCCTGCTGCTCGACGTGCAGATGCCGCGCCTTCCCGGCCTCGAGGCCATGCGCGCCATCATGAACGGCCAGCCGACGTGCAAGATCCTGCTGCTCACCTCGACCATCACCCCGCAGCAGATCATCGAGGCGCTGCACATCGGCGCGCGCGGCATCGTGCTCAAGGATGCGCTCGCCGGCCATCTGCAGACCGCCATCCGCACCGTCTACGCCGGCGACTACTGGATCGGCGGCAAGCGCGTCGTCAATCTGGTCAGCGCGCTGCACGACCTGATGCAGCAGGCGGCGGTGCCCCAGCGCAAGACCTACGGCCTCACGCCGCGCGAACTCGAAGTGGTGGGCTGCATCGTGGAAGGCTGCTCGAACCGCGACATCGCCAAGCAATTCAGCCTGAGCGAGGAGACCGTGAAGCGGCACCTGTCGAATATCTTCGACAAGACCGGCGTCTCCACGCGTCTCGAACTGGCGCTGTTTGCGATTGCCCACCAGCTTGTCGCGCCGTCGTAACGGGCAAGAGATCTGCCTTCGCGGCCGAGGACAAAACCGGCGAACGGACCCAGCCGGGGGATGAGCCTCCGAATCGACAATGCCTTCAGTCCGGCACACGAGACGGGGCGTGGTGTCCGGCTCCACTCGCCGATGAAACAGCAGGACAGGCCGGGATGACCGGGGCCGGAGACCTGGATTTCGCGAGCATGTTATCCGGTTGGCGAAAGAGTTCCTCTTCCCGGGCCCCGAGTCCCTGTCGATCCTTGCTGCCCTCGAGTTAACCCGGCCAAAGTCTCTGCTTCCGCCGCCTGACACGATTCCCCCGCCCGTTCGGCGATTTCCTTGCCTCTGGGCCAGGGCGGTTCAAGAAACAGTGTGTACCTTGAATCCTTGCCCAAGGTCGCCGCTCCCTGCTGGTCGCGTCGACTCAGCGATCTCTCTTCGTCTACAGAATTTCCCAAACTGCCTTATCTTCAAAAGCTGCCGCCACCAAGCATCTATGGAAGCAGACAAAGCATCGTAATCGTGCAGACAGGATGGGTCCGATGGTCAACTTTGTTATTTGCGACCAATGCGGGGGAATCGGCAAACCCGATGCCCTTACTCCCGTCCACCTCAAGAAGAGAGGTATTCTTTACACCCTTTTCTTTCATAACCGGCACAGGGACGATTGCCTCTCCCGTATGCTCGCGGACATGAAGGTTCTTTTCGAAGCATTCGGCAAGAACCAGCCGGAAATTGCAGCTTTCCTGCGGGGGAACTGATCTTCCGGGTTGGTTACCGAAAGATATCTGTTCAACCATAAAATCGGATACCAAGAATCGATATACCGCTTGCCGCTCCTGGAAGAGCTGTCTCCCGTGAGAGGCTCCCGAACTCCAGGAGACAGCCGCGGCGCCGATTTCCCGTTGTTTGCGAAAATCAGTCCGGATCCAGCAGTCTCGCCCCCGAGCCTTGCTCGCCCAGCTTGTCCCAAGGATTGCGCAGCGGACACACCCCCAGCGAAAGGCATCCGCAACCGATGCACCCATCGAGCTGGTCGCGCAGCCGCGTAAGCCTGTGGATGCGGTCGTTGAGTTCGGTCCGCCATCGCGCCGAGAGCTTCGCCCAGTCTTGCGCCGTGGGCGTGCGGCCGTTGGGCAGCGCCTTCAGGGCGTCGCGAATCGAGGCCAGCGAAATGCCCGTTCGCTGCGCCACGCGAATGACCGCGATGCGGCGCAGCACTTCGCGCGGGTAGCGGCGCTGGTTGCCCTGATTGCGGCGGCTGCGGATCAGCCCCGCGGATTCATAGAAGTGCAGCGTGGAAACAGCCACGCCGCTGCGCGCGGCAACCTGTCCAACCGTCAGCTCCGCTGCAAGGGGGTGCGGCTCCGGTTTTCCCATGATTTTCCCTCTTGACCTAAAGTTTACTTGAGGTTGTATGTTGATACCAGACGAAGATTCCGATCGAAGGGAAAGAACGCATGGACGACAGGATCAGGATCGCGCTAGTTTACGGCAGCGCCCGGAAGGGCCGCTTTTGCGACACCGTGGCGCGTTGGGCCGCCGAAGAGATTTCGCGGCGCGAAGGATTCTCGCTGGAAGTGATCGACCCGGCTGTCGATTCTCCTCCGGACCGGCCGGAGATTGAATCGCAGCGCGGCGCGTCATCGCTCTGGCAGCGTGTGGCCGAGGCGGACGCCTTTGTGATCGTCACGCCGGAGTACAACCACGGCTATCCCGCGCCGCTCAAATCGCTCATTGATTCGGTGGGCGCCGAGTGGCATGCCAAACCGGTCGCCTTTGTTTCTTACGGCGGCGTCTCGGGCGGCCTGCGCGCCGTGGAGCAACTGCGCCTCGTCTTTGCCGAATTGCACACCGTGACAATTCGCGACGCCGTGAGCTTTGCCGGAGCATGGGAGCAATTCGACGAGGCGGGAAGACTCCTGCATCCCGAGCGGCACGAGCGAGCCATGGCCGCCATGCTGAATCGCCTGCGCTGGTGGGCGGTCGCGCTGCGCGCCGCTCGCGCGGCCGAGCCCTACGCCCGCGCCGCGTGACGCGGATCCGCTCTTTTGCCAAAACCGGCCCGGCCGCTAAAGTTGAAGCCGGGAGACTTTGGCGATGAGGATTGGTTTTCTGGGCCTGGGCAAGATGGGAACACCCATGGCGCTGCGCCTGCTCGCGGCCGGCCACGAACTTTCGGTGTGGAACCGCACCGAGGGGCGCACCGATGCGCCGGCTCGCGAAGGCGCGATCGTGGCAGGGACGCCGGCGGAGGCCGAGCTGGGCGCAGATGCCGTCATCACCATGCTCTTCGACGATGCGGCGCATGAAGAGGTTCTGTTTGGCGCCAACGGATTGATGGACGCGCTCGAACCGGGCTCGCTGCACATCTCGTGCAGCACCATCAGCGTTGCCCTCAGCGAGCGGCTGACAAAAGAGCACGCGCGCCGCGGCATCGGTTTCGTGGCGGCGCCGGTCTTCGGCCGGCCCAATATCGCCGAGGAAGGCCGCCTGTGGATTGTCGTCGCCGGCGCCGGCGATGCGGTCGCGCGAGCCCGGCCGCTGCTCGAGCCGCTCGCGCGCGGCATCTCCATCGTGGGCACGGAGCCGCGCCAGGCGCATGCCGTCAAGCTCGGCGGCAACTTTCTTATCGGCGCCATGATCCAGTCGCTCAGCGAAGCGTTTGTGTATGCGCAGGCACTTGGCATCGAGCCGGAGGTCTTTCTCGAGACCGTAAACAGCGCGCTCTTTCAGTCGCCGTTTTATGCGGCGTACGGCAAAGTCATGCTGCATCCGCCCGCGCAGCCCGGGGCGACGATCGAACTCGGCGCGAAAGATCTTCGCCTCTTCCGCGAAGCCGCGGGAACGAACATCCGGCTTGGCCTTGCCGACGTGATTGCCGGGACGTTTGCCGAAGCACGGCGCGCGGGCCTTGGCGAGGCGGACTGGCCGGCGGGCCACTACTGCACGGTGCAGCAGCGCGCCCGCGGTTGAGAACGGCGCCTTATGCCGGGATCAGCGCAGCATGACCATGTTTCCGCGCCAGATCGATGAGGCCCCGGTCGAATGTAACCAGGGAAGCTTTCGCGCATATCGCAAATGCAAAGTGCCAGCAGTCGCCAATGACGCCGGTTGCCTGTTTCTCCGCGAACGACATAGTGGCTTGCCGAAAGACGGTGTCCACGGCAGCCGGCTCCGGATAAAACTCCACACGCGGATCGGCCATCCATCGGTCATAGACTCTCCACGCCTCACGCAGGCTGTGGACCTGGCTTCCCATCACGGACACGTTTGTCAAAAGCCGTAATAGCGCGACCTGCGTAAAGCGGGAAAAGACGAGACGCGAATTTCCGGGCAGGCGATTCAGCCAACTCCAGGTTTCGGCGTTGTGAAGGTGTGTAGAGTCGCAAAGAGCCACCCACACGTTCACATCAGGGAAGAATAAGGTCATAAGGATTCTCGTCCACCGGAAAGCGGGGGCCCCGCTTGCCTTTTCCCGTGATCATCGGACCGGTGACATACTTCCCCTTCCGCGGAGGCGCATAAGCTTCTTCGAGCGCTTTGACAATCAGCGACCGGATGGAAGTTCTGGAAATCTCCGCCCTCCGCTTCAGCTCGTCGTGCAGCGGCTCGGGAATATCGACAGTGGTGCGGACGGCCATGACATAATTATGTCACAAATCGCGGACTGCCTATGCCGCGCCCGAAGCAAGGTCCGCGGAACCCGGCAGCACTTGAGGAGACCGTTCCCAGATGCGTAACTTGCCAGCATTCGCCGCCGCATTATTCATCATCGCAGCTTTTTCTGCTCGCGCCCAGCGCATCGAAGTTACAATTCCATCGACCAAGCCGCTCACCGGCCATCTGATTCTCGTCTTCGCGAAGAATGGCGAATCGGAGCCGCGCATGCAGCTCGAGGAGACCTACACGTCGGCGCAGGGATTCGGCGTGGACGCGACCGATCTTGCGCCCGGCTCGCCCGTCGTCGTCGACGACAAGACCTTCGGCTACCCGCGCCGTTGGCTCGCCGATCTCGACGCAGGCGATTACTTCGTGCAGGCCGTTTTCAACGTGTATGAAGAATTCCATCTCGCTTCCGGCAAAACCGTGTGGCTGCCGCCGGACAAAGGCGAGGGCCAGCACTGGAACCTGAAGCCGGGCAATCCTTACAACAAGCCGTCGAAGGTGCATTTCGATCCCAAGTCGAACGCAACGATCCGGCTCACACTCGATCAGACGATTCCGCCCATCGAAGGCACCGATCGCGATCCCGAAGTCCTGGCGAAACGAGAGCCCGCGGCAAAATGGCTGAAGTACATGCGGTTCAAGAGCGGGAAACTCAGCGCCTTCCGGGGCCGCGACGTCTGGCTCGGCGCGTGGATCCTGCTGCCCGACGGCTTCGACGAACACCCCGACGCGCACTACCCGCTCGTCGTCTATCAGGATCACTTTCACCCCGGCTTCGGGCCCACGCCCTTTGTGACGTCGCAGCCCGATCCCAAGTCTGCCGGCTATCGCCGCGAGCAGGCCGGCTACCGTTTCTTTCAGGACTGGACCTCAGGCCGCCTGCCGCGCGTGATCATGATCTACGTGCAGAACGCGAATCCTTATTACGACGACTCGTACGACGTGGATTCGGCCAATGTCGGTCCCTACGGCGCGGCGATCAACGAGGAGCTGATTCCCGCCATCGAGAAGAAGTACCGGGGCATCGGCCAGGGCTGGGCACGCGCCACCTTCGGCGGCTCGACCGGCGGATGGGAAGCCGCGGCCACGCAGATCTTCTATCCCGATCTCTATAACGGCGCCTACATCGCCTGCCCCGACCCCGTCGATTTTCACGGCTACCAGAACATCGATCTCTACGACGACACGAACGCCTTCGTTCGCAAGGGGGATTTCGGCCAGGTTCCGATCGCCGCCGATCGCAGGCCCGACGGCAGCATCATTGCTCTCACCGGCGATGAGTACGCCTACGAGTATGTGCTGGGCACGCACGGCCGCTCTACCGAGCAGTGGGACATCTGGCAGGCCGTGTTTTCACCCGCCGGCGACGACGGCTACCCCGGGCAGATTATCGATCCGCTCACCGGCGCGATCGACAAGACAGTGCTCAATTACTGGCACGATCATTACGACCTCGCGGCCATCCTCAAACGCGACTGGCCCACGCTCGGTCCCAAACTCGAGGGCAAATTACACTTCGCGGTCGGCGACGGAGACACCTATTTCCTCAACAATGCCGTCCACCTGCTGCAAAAACAACTGGAAGCCACGCGCAACCCGCACTCCGACGCGACATTTCAGTACGGCCCGGGCATGCCGCACTGCTACACGGGCGGTCCCTCCGAATACACCATGCAGCAAAACAACGCCGACTGGACACAACGCGTGCTGCCGCAGATGGTCGAGCACATGCTCGCCACCGCTCCCGCCGGCGCCGACGTCAAATCCTGGCGATACTAGCTACCCGCACAAATCAACCTTTTTGCAGAACCGGACCGGCCGGATGCCTGGGCTCCGCCATCGGCCGGGAAACGCGCGCCGGCCATGTCCGGGCACTCAATTCTTACCGAATAGTGACGAATCAATATATATCGGTCTGCGGCAAACGTATATTCTGAAACCAGTCGTCACGCTGCGCCGCGGTTTTCCCGCTGCCCATTGGTTCGGAGGCCGGCGCGGAACCTTGCGCGGACAGACCTTTTCAGGCTGGAGGCAATGTGAGCAAGGCAAAGCTGATTCTTGCGGTCGTGGCCCTCTTTTTCTTTCCGATGCCGACGTTCGCGCAGGATGCATACTTGCCGAACGGGTTCAACCGGGTGGACAAAACCCAAAGCGAGCCGCCGCAGTGGAAGTTCCCGCTGCTGTCTGCCGGAGATTTTCCCGCGAGGTTTACTTCGGTGGCCTACAAGACCCCCGGGATCGACTGGGCCAACTTCAACATCGCCGGGATAGCGGGTCTCAGCCAGGTCCAGACCCCTGAACCGGCTCCGGCAACTCCGCCCGCTGCATCCACCTCCAGCGCGCTGACCTGGCACGGCATCACGCTGTACGGCGCGTATGACGTCGGTGTCGGCTGGGTCAGCCACGGCTTGCCGCAAAGCCCGTATAACTACGAAGGTTCGTCTCTGGTGAACCGGAACGCGAATGGCTCCCGATGGCTCGTGGAACCGAATAACCTGTCGCAGACCGGATTGGGCGTCAGGGGCAATGTAGAGTTTGCGCATGGCTGGTCCGTCGTCTTCAACGCGTTGACCGGCATCAATCCGCAGTCCGGCCAGCTCGCCAATGCATCACTGACCGACATCAAGGACAACGGCCTTCCCAGAGCCAGCTATTCCGAGGCTATCGACGGCGCACGCGCGGGCCAACCCCTCAATGACGAATACTATGGCGGGATATCGTCCAGGGATTTCGGCACGCTGACCTTCGGACGTCAACGCGCTCTCGGTACCGACACGATGCTGCTTTACGATCCGGTCGCGGGCGGCTATGCCTTTTCCTACATCGGCTATAACGGCACGATGGCGGCCGGCGGCGACACCGAGGACACGCGCTGGGACGACGCCGTGAAGTATCGCATCGCCCATGGCCCGGTGCATTTCGGCACGATGTACAAATTCACCGACGGATCCGGCGGGTGCTACTCGGCTTCCGCAACCTGGACTGCCACAACCTGCACCCCGGTGGAGCCGCGTAACAACGCCTGGGGATTCAACCTCGGCGGAGAAATCCGGAAGTTGTCCACCGACCTCGTTTACCAGCATTACAACGAGGCGATCAGCGTATTGAATCCCCTCATCGGTCCGGCCGGTCCGATGCAGGACTCCTATCAGTCGACCACGGACAGCATCAATACAAACCCCATCACCGGGCCCAATCCGGTCCCCGCGGACAACAATCTGATCAGTACCGACAACACCGTATACGGCATCGTGACCGACAACAACGCCATCATGGCGGCTGCCAGGTATGCGTGGGACCCATTCAGGTTTTACGCCGGCTACGAATACATCTGGCAGAACAACCCGGCGAACCCGTTGGGTGTGGGCGCGACGGACCAGGGCGGTTATCTCATGAGCGGAGTCGAGGACAACAATCTCGATGCCCAAAAGTTGTTAAACATCTGGTGGGAGGGCATCAAGTACACGTATCGCACGAAAACCGACATCACCTTATCGTGGTACGAGCAGCGGCAGAACGACTTTCGCCGCAATCCGTCGACCTGTTCGCCGGGCAGCATGCGCAGCTCCTGCGCGGGCACGCTCGACGAGGGGTCGCTCTATCTCGATCATCGCTTCATCCAGCACTTCGACGGCTTTGCCGGACTTGCCTACTCCTTCGTGACCGGGGGTCTGGCCATCGCCATTCCTCACGGGCCGGGCGTTCCCTATCTCCACAACAGCAACTTTGCTCCGACAATCGGTGGCCGCTTCACGTTCTGACGCGTGTCCGCGGCGGGCTCAGCTTTGAAGGCGCCGCAGTCAAGCCGTTCTTCGCAAGTCTCCCGCCAGCAGGCGATGAAAGAGATGCTCGCCGCTCTCGCGGCGCACCGAGAGCCTTCCCGCGCTGCAGGCGCGTGAGCGCAGCCCTCGCTGCACCGATTCGCAGATGGCAACGTCTTCGTCCTGCACGCGCTCGCTCACCGCAATGCTCGCCTCGTTGTGTTGTCTTCGCGCCTCGCCGACGTCGGCAAAATAAAAATCGAATTGCACAAGGCACTTGTCCGGCGCCAGCGGGAGAACCAGGTTCGTATCCATGACTCCTTCGTAGAGGTTCACCATGAAATCCGGATAGATCCAGTAGTAGTACGCGCGATCGCCGGTGCGGGTGGCCGCGACCGCAGAATCTTCCTTTGAAGAAACCATCGGGCTCGACTGCAGCGAATAATGCCGGCTGTTCCCGATCGTATATTCCTTATAATCGAGAACGCTGTTCAGTCCCTTGTGCAGATGGGGCACGTGATAGCCGCCGTCGAGATAGTTATCGACATAGACTTTCCAGTTACAGGCGAGTGTATAGCTCCTTCTCCCGAAGAAGCTGAGCTTTCCCAGGAAAAGCGGCGCAATTCTCTCCGGCAGGTCGCCGAGAAATTCGTCGAGCGAGGGCGCGGCTTCATTCAGCGCGACGAAAACAAACTGCTCCCACGTGGAAACCCGGACGGGAACCAGACCGTTGGCCGCGCGATCGAATCCGCACACGCCGGCGAACTCCGGCGTTCCCTTCAGCGATCCATCCAGGCCGTAGGTCCAGCCGTGATAGGGGCAGCGAAGGAGTTGCGCCGTGCCGCAGGGAGCGTTGGCCACGGCCGCGGCATGATGCCTGCACACGTTGAAAAAGGCCCGAAGTTCGCCTTCCGCCCCGCGCACAATCACGAGCGGTTCACCGGCCAGTTCGAGCGTGAAGAACTGTCCCGGCTCCGCAACCTGGTCCGCGCGGCCCACAGCGATCCAGTTTCCGCCAAAGACACGCTCGCGTTCCAGCTCCTCGATTCGCGGATCGAGATACCAGGCCGCCGGGATGGTATGGGCCTCTTCGAGCGGCGCGTCCGCGTTGTAGGAATCGAGGATTCCGGTGAGAGTCCTTTCCATAGGCGGGTCCTTTCGTGGCGGTTTCAAAGGAAGATCCTGTCCGGGACAAGCCGCGGCGATCCGGGGGCTTTCCCGGGCTTACCGGACTATATCGTGCGCGGGGCCCTGCCGGCACGCCGCCGCAGGCCGAGCCGGATCGGCGAGGATTGGGCCGCCATGCGCGTCTTTGCGATGGGCTGTCATTGATTACGATAGGTGCATGAGCCTGAAAGGAAAAATCGTGTTCATCACCGGGGCCAGCGCCGGCATTGGCGCCGCCACGGCCCTGGCCTTTGCCGCCCAGGGCGCACGTTTGCTGCTCGCCGCGCGCCGCGCCGCGAAACTCGCCGAGGTCGCCAAGGCTGCTCTCGCGCGTGGCGCCGGGGCAGTTCACACCTTCCAGGTCGATGTGCGCCACCATCGCGCGGTGCAGGCGGCCATCGACGGCCTCCCGCCGGAGTGGGCCGAGATCGAGGTGCTGGTCAACAACGCCGGCCTGAGCCGGGGACTGGAGAAAATCTATACGGGCAAGGTCGAAGACTGGGACGAGATGGTCGACACCAACGTGAAAGGCCTGCTCTACGTCACGCGCGCGGTGGTGCCCGGCATGGTGGTGCGCGGGCGAGGGCACGTGGTGAATCTGGGCTCGACGGCCGGCGAAATGGCCTACCCCAATGGTGCGGTGTACTGCGGCTCCAAGGCCGCGGAAAAACTGATCACGGAAGGCCTGCGCCAGGATGTGCTGGGAACCGCGGTGCGCGTGACCAGTATCGATCCCGGCATGGTGGAGACCGACTTCAGCCTCGCTCGTTTCCGCGGCGATGCGGAACGCGCCGCCAAGGTCTACAAGGGATTGACGCCGCTTGCGCCGGAAGATGTTGCCGACGCAATCGTTTGGGCCGCGACGCGCCCGGCGCACGTCAATATTGCTCGCATATCCATGACAACGATCCACCAGGCCAATTCGCTGCTCTTTCACCGCGAGGGCCCGGGGTCAGTGGCTCTTCTTCCCTGACTGCCCGCTGAAAACCGGCAGAAGACCGCGCAGGCGAGCCGGCTCCGGATTCCGGCAAACGGCTCAGATTGTGACCCATGGAGACGGTTGCCTAGGCGGCTTTTTCCATGTGCATCAGCGCCGTGACCACGGAGCCCGAAGCGGCGGAGTACTCGCTCTTGCCTCCCAGGCTGATCTCCTCGTTCACTTTCTCGCCGGAATCGGCCTTGCGGATGATATCGCCGGCCGCGCGATGAAAGCGAGCATGGTCGGCGACGAGCTTCTGAAACTCGGCCTTCGCGGCAAACTTCTGGCCTTCGCCGTGGAGCCACTTCCCCAACTCGCATTGATCGTCCCTGGCGACGGTTGCGGCATGGAGGCTGCCGTCGGGCTTTGCGATGTAAGCCGCCAGCTTCGACTTCCACTGCACATGAGCGTCGATTGCGCGCCTGAAATCCACCTTTCTTGTCCTCTCTTCCCGATGGGACGCAAAGGGCCCATCGATGGAGAAATCGGCAGCATCGCGCGCAACTTTAGCCGGATGTGGAAAAAGGTGCAGCTTCAGTCCAGCGATTCGATCGAAGCTTCGATCTCCCTGAGCGCGGCTTCCAGCGCCGCGCGCCGGCCGGGATTCGAAGTGCGCTGCGAAAGGATGTTTTCGCGTTGCAGGTTGAGCGACTGCCGTTTGCGTTCCCGCTCCGCGTTTTGCTGTTCCATCAGCCGCCGCGCCTCGTCGCTGTCCAGGCCGTTGCGGGGACGCATTTCGATGCCCGCCATCTGCTCCTCCACGGATTTACTTTCCCATCCACGAGCCATATTTTCATTGTAACGGGACATTCGACCCGTCGCGTCCCGTGAAATCATCAATCGTGTTCTCTTTATTCATTCAACGGGAGCAAGTCATGCACGCCTGGCAAATCTCATCGTTCGGCATTGATTCCCTGGAATTTGCGGAACGCCCCGCACCGGAGCCGGGGCCCGGCCAGGTGCGGGTAAAGATCGGAGCGGTCTCCTTCAACTATCGCGACCTGCTGATGATCAAGGGCCTCTACAACCCCAAACTGCATCTGCCGCGCATCCCCTGCTCTGACGGCGCCGGCGAAGTGGAAGCCGTGGGCGAAGGGGTGACGCGGTGGAAGACCGGCGACCGCGTGGCGGGCATCTTCATGCAGAACTGGCCCGACGGGCCGCTGACGCCGGTCAAGGCCAAGGGCGCGCTGGGCGGCGATATCGACGGCATGCTGGCCGAGCAGGTAGTCCTCCACGAGAACGGCCTGGTCGAGATGCCGCGACACCTGAGTTTCGAAGAAGCAGCCACCCTGCCGTGCGCCGCCGTCACCGCGTGGAATGCGCTGGCTGCCGGCGATGTGAAGCCGGGCAGCACGGTGCTCATTCAGGGCACGGGCGGCGTCTCCATCTTTGCGCTGCAGTTCGCGCGGCTCAAGGGCGCGCGCGTGCTCGGCATCTCGGGCAGCGCGGAAAAGCTCGAGCGCGCCGTCAGCCTCGGTCTCGACGCGGGCCTCAACTATCGCGACCATCCGGAGTGGGACCGCTGGGCGGTCGACGAGACCGGCGGCGACGGCGTCGATCTCGTCGTCGAAGTCGGCGGACAAGGCACGCTGGCCCGCTCCCTGAGGGCCATCCGCATGGGCGGAACGATCGCCCAGGTCGGCGTGCTCTCGCGCTCGGAGGAACCGCTCGCCGTGCCCAGCGTCCTGCACAAGCAGGCGCGCATCCAGGGCATCTACGTCGGCTCGCGCAAGGACTTTGCCGACATGAACAGGGCGATCTCGCTGACGCGCCTGCGCCCGGTGGGCGCCAGCTACCACTGGGATCAGGCGCGCGAGGTGCTCAGGCGCATGGAGAGCGCCTCGCACTTCGGCAAGCTCGTGCTGACGGTGGGATGAATCCAGATGGCGGCGCTTATGGGCCGCGACGCAGCAGGGATGCGCCTCCGGGCGAAATCTCTCCCGGGACGGTTCTCGCATATATCGCAGATGGTGATGGAGCTGCCCTTCGAGCCGGCCGACTGCTTCAGGACGCACCGGCCCACGATCGTGCCCGCGCGCACGCTTCTCAGCCAATTGCCGTGAAGGGATGGATGACCGGATTGCGCGACGTTTCGCAATGCGGCTCAGGGAGCATGGGTCGATCGGAGGTGCGTTACTCTGGGATATGGAAGCATGACGTTCCATCCCGGCTGGGCGAGTCCCTTGATTGTCTCCATCGAAAAGCTGACGAAGGTCTACGAGGCCAGAATCCGTGTGGTCGCGGTGGACGGGATCGATCTCGGGCTGCGCGAAGGAGAGATCTTCGGGCTGCTGGGGCCGAACGGCGCGGGCAAGACGACGACGATCTCGATCGCCACCACGCGCGCCCTGCCCACCAGCGGCACGGTGCGCATCGCCGGCGTGGATGTGGTCAGGCGGCCGGCGCAGGCGCGGCGGCTGATCGGCGTGGTTCCGCAATTCAACACCCTCGACCGTTCGCTGACCGTCTACGAGAACATTTACTTCCATTGCAGGTACTTCGGTTTCAGCCACAAGGACGCCAGGGCGCGTGCGACGGCCCTGCTCGGGCAGTTCCTGCTCGGCGAGCGGGCGCAGGTCTATCCCGCGCAGCTCTCCGGCGGCCTGGCACAGCGCGTGCAGATTGCGCGGGCCATCGCGCACCGGCCGCGGGTTCTTTTTCTCGACGAGCCCAGCGCGGGGCTCGATCCGCAAAGCCGCATGGCGATGTGGGAAGCCGTTCAGGATTTGCGCAAGGACGGCATCACGGTCCTGCTCACGACGCACTATATGGAGGAAGCCGACGCGCTTTCAGACCGCCTCGCCATCATCGATCACGGCAAGCTGCTGGCGCTCGGCACTCCCGAAGAGCTGAAGCGGACCCACGGCGCGAGGACCGTGTACGATGTCAAGCTCAGGTCGCGCGCCGGCGTGGAAGCGGCGGCAGCCGCGCTGCGTTCGCGCCCCGGCGTGGCCAGCGCCGAGCCGACCGCCGAAGGGCTGCGCGTAATTGCCGCGGCGAGCGACGGGCTGGTTCCCGAGCTGGTACAAGCGGCCGAAAAGCTGGGACTAAAGGATCTCGCGATCCATGAGCCGAGTCTGGAGACCGTTTTCATTCAATTGACGGGCAGGGATCTGCGCGAATGAGGGGCGAGGGGCGGGGGACTGAGGGACTGAGGCACGAAGGGACTAAGGGGCTAAGGGACTAAGGGACGAAGGGACTGAGGGACTAAGGGACTAAGGGACTGAGGGACTAAGGGACTGAGGGACTGAGGGACGAAGGGACTAAGGGACTGAGGGACTAAGGGACTGAGGGACTGAGGGAACAGGGAACAGGGATTGGGAATCAGGGGCAGGGATCCCAGGGAACAGGGATCAAAGGACCCGATGATCGATGCGCGAGGCGGCTCACTGACCTCTGATCGCTGTGAATTGCGAACCCTGAACCGCGAACTGACATCGGAAAGCCACAGCGAACTTCAGGGGCCACCGGCATGGTCATCTTCTTCAAGGCGTTCTTCGGCCTGGTGCTTCGCGATACGCGCGTGCTCGGGCGCGAGTTCGTGCCCTTCCTGTTGCGCGTGGGCATGCAGCCGCTGCTCTTTCTTTTCGTCTTCACCTACATTCTGCCCAACATGTCGGGCGGCAATCCGCTGGGCGGCCGGGGCGGCAGCGCCATGTTCGGCGAGATCCTGCTTCCCGGCCTGATGGCTGTCGCCATCATGTTTTCGGGGATTGCAGCGGTCGCGCTGCCGCTGTCGTCGGAATTCGGCATCACCCGCGAAATCGACGACCGGGTGATGTGTCCCCTTCCCTTGTGGGCGGTCGCCTTGGAAAAAATCTGCTTCAGCGCCATGCAGAGCATGATCGCGGCGTTGCTGGTGATTCCCATGGCGCTCTATGTGCCGATGCAGCCGGTCCGGGCCCACGTGACCAACTGGGTGCTTTTTGTGCTGGTGCTGGCAGCGTCGAGCCTGCTGGCCGGGGCGCTTGGCCTTCTGATCGGGTCCACCGTGAATCCGAAACAGATCGGCCTGGTCTTCTCCATTCTGGTAGTGCCCATTACCTTTTTGGGATGTGTTTACTATCCGTGGGCGTGGTTAAGTAGTATTCGCTGGCTGCAGTTCGGGGTGCTGTTCAATCCTATTGTGTACATGAGCGAGGGGCTGCGGGCGGCGGTGACGCCGGGCATCGGCCACATGCCGTGGTGGGCTATCTGTGTGGCCCTGGCGTTTTTTCTCGCCGTTCTCGGCCATCTGGGAATTCGCGGCTTTCTGCGCCGGGTTCTCTCGTAGAATAGGGGCTGCGGATTTCACCGGGGATTTACGGCGCGCCGGTCACGTTTTCACCGTGTCCGTGTCCATAGAGAGTGGAAGAACGCGTGCAACAATTCGAGCATGCACCGGGTCAAGCCGGGCGGGTGGAAAGACGCATCTACTCCGCCGATGGCGGCTGCGCCCGCTTTTCAAGGCCAGGAAACGCAAAAACCGCAAGGCGCTTCGACCTTGGCGGCTTCGCCGCCGCCGGGGCTCTTTTGAAAGGCATTCGGTAAGAATTGCACAGCGCACTGGAAGTCGCGACCGCAAGGTCAGGGCCGCGCGCGAACGTCCGAGGTTCGCGCCCGGGGGGAAGTATGCGCGGAAAGCTGCTGTTCCGGGTCGCCCTTTTCTCCGCCGGACCGCTTGCGGCGGCGCTGGCCATGGCCGGCTGCGGGGGCGGGGGCAGCGCCAGCGCGAATTCCAGCAACCCGAACCTTTCCGTCGCGCCGGGAACCGGTTCGATCGACACCAATTGCACCGGCTGCAATGCGACCAACTCCAGCGGGGCGCCGGTGGAGCAGTTTTCGGCGACGCTTTCGAATGGAAATACGGCTTCCGTCACCTGGGCGGTTTCCGGCGGCGATGCAAGTACGGGGGCGGGGACGATTTCGTCCTCTGGCCAGTACAGCCCGCCCAGCTATCTGACGGCCGACGGCGTTCAGGTCACCGTAACGGCGACGCTGGCCTCGAGCTCCACCACCGCCAGCGCCATGCTGACCGTGACGCCCGGATTCCTGCAGCCCCTGACGCCGGAAAATGTTGCGCTTGGCGCCGGCGCCACAGTGACGGTGAAGGGATATATTGCCGAGGCCGGCGGCAGCACGGGGATCAACTTCGCGGTCTCGAACTCCGCCACCGGGTCGAGCGGCGGCGAGGGCGCGCTGAGCGCGCCGTCCTGCCAGCGCGGCGCGCAGAGCTTTACCCACTGCAGCGTCACCTATACCGCGCCCCCGGCGGTCTCTTCGACGGGCGCTACGTACATCGTGGCCACGGTGGGAACCTCGGCGTCGAAGACATCGGCCGAAGTGCTCGTCAATACGGCGGACATCGCCAGCAATCCGGCGACTCACGAAGGCCAGCTACCCCTGGCCGTGGATCTGGGAAGCTCCGGCGGCAACAACAACGACTACGACACATCGGGCAACCAGATCGTCGACTGCTGCAGCGGCACGCTGGGCTCGCTGCTTGAGGGCAGCGACGGCGTGCAATACCTTCTGAGCAACAACCACGTTCTGGCACGCAGCGACCACGCCTCGGTCGGCGATCGCATCATTCAGCCGGGTCTGATCGACGCCAATTGCACGCCCAACGGCGAGCCGGGATCCCAGACCACCGTGGTGGGATCGTTGACCGGCTGGCTCTCGCTGAAGTCGGCGGAGACCAATGCGGATGCGGCCATCGCGCAGGTGGCAGCCGGAGCCGTGAGCCCGACCGGCGACATTCTGGAACTCGGGCCGAGGCAGCCGGACGGCACCCTGGCCGCGGCTGCGCCGGGCGTTTCGTCGAGCGGAGGCAAGGGAGAAACGGCATCGCTGCAGATGAAGGTGGCCAAGAGCGGCCGGACCACCGGTCTGACCTGCGCGGCCATTTCCGCGCTGGACCTGGACGTGAGCGTCGATTATTTCTCCGATTGCGCCGAGACCAAGCCCTATTTGACCAAAACCTACACGAACCAGCTCGCCATCAGCGGAAACGAGTTCAGCGACGCAGGCGACTCCGGGTCGCTGGTGGTCGATACCGGCGACGCCGAACCGGTGGGCCTGTTTTTCGCCGGCGGAACCGACGCCTCGGGCGTGGGCGAGGGAGTGGCCAGTCCGGCGCCCGACGTGCTGAACGAACTGAGCGCCCAGGTGGGCAGCGGCACGACTTATGCGTTTGTGGGCACAGCCGACCACGCCGTGAGCTGCCTGAATTATGGCGACGGCACGGTGAACGCAGCGCAGGCGCGCGAACTCTCCGACGAGCAGATCTCGCGCGGATTGCAGGCCGCGGCGCAGGCGCGTGCGCTCGTGAATCCGTCGGCGGGAATCCTCGGAGTTGCGGCCGGCAAGAGCAACGACCGCCCCGGCGAGGCGGCGGTGATCGTCTATGTGGCCGAGAACAGCAGCGCCGCGGTGCCGGCCGAGGCCGGCGGCGTGCGCACCATGGTCATTGCAGCCAGCGCGCAAGCCGTGGCATCCGGTACGGCTCCGCTGACGAACTATGCGCAAGGCAATGCGCCGCTCCCGGCCGCGGAACTGGCGCGGGCGATGGCCATCAAGCAACAGGCCGCGGGCGCGCTGATGCGGCAGAACCCCGCGTTCTTCGGCGTCGGCGTCGGCCAGAGCCTCGACAATCCCCGGGAAGCGGCGCTGGTGATCTATGTCGACCGCAAGCATGTGCCCGCCAACTTGCCCCAATCGGTGGATGGCCTGCGCACCCGGTATATCGTGATGAACCGCTTCCACGTGACGCGCTCGTATGCGGTTCCCACGCAATCGCGTTGCTCCCCCGGCGGGCGAGCCGAAAAGCCGGTTGACTTCGATCCGCTGCTGCGAAAACCGCTCGATCCACCCCTGGATTGACCCCGGATTCCTGCACTTCGATACGGTATTCAGCGAATCCGGATCCTCCTGGTCGCCGGGTCGAGTGGATCGTACCCTGCCGGCATTCCGGCGGAATCGTCATATCCGGAGGGCGATTCCACCCGTCCGGTGCCGGGTTGTATTCCAGCCTCGCATGGCGTTGTTTCGCTCGCGGCCAAATCGGTTTATAAAAGGCAGAAAGGTTCCCGGGGTTTTCGACCCCGGCGCGCGTCTCATGGCCGGAACGTGTGTTAACCCATCGACTTTGTTGGGAAGTTCCAGGACCGAAAGTTGTATGGGTTCAAGGGTTCGACTGGGCTATTTTGATTTTGAAGCAATTTGGCTCCTGGTTCAGGTTGATCCGGAAGACGATGGGGATGCGGCGGGGTCACAGCGAGGATCCCGCGATCGTCGTCCGGGGACAGGGGAGTCCCGGAGCATTTTGGGAATTCAGGGCAATTCTTGAGGCTTTTTCATATCGCCGGCAAGGTGGGGCGGTGTCAAACTGGGTTTCGGTGTTCGGCCCAATAGAGTTCGGGAGATGCTTCAATGGCTCGCGTGTGCGCAAAGACCGGGGCCTAAAGCAAGCGTTTTCGGGTCTCCAGACAAAAAGGGATCGGTGAGACGGCGGTTCCATGTCTGACCGGAGGGCCGATTCGGCCCTGAGAAAGAACGTGACGGATTTTTCCCCAGGATCGCGGCATTTCTCCATCCCAGGCAAGACAGCAGACCGGGTTACTTTTTTCGAGCAGGAGAACGGCTGCCATAAACCGGCGCCCAGGCCCTGCCGATGAACGTAGATTAGGATGCCGCCAGGCTGCCGGCAAGGAAACACGCGCGGAAGAGGCCGCGTTTTCCTCCGGTGAGACGGTCGGGCAGGGAGTTCCGCCTTGGGAATGCATGTGGCAGAGATGGTCGCGCCGAATGGCGCGGGAAAACTTCCCGCCGCGGAAGAGATGCGCGCACCCACGGGATTACGGAAGATGGCGCGGATTCTTGTGGTGGACGACGAAGCGCACGTTCGCTCGATGATTGGAGCAACGCTGGAACGCCGCGGATTCGAAGTCCTGATGGCATCGTGCGGGCGCGACGCCATGGCCATGCTGGAAGAGAACAGCTTCGACCTGGTTCTCACCGACATCGTAATGAAAGACGGCAACGGCATCGCCCTGCTGGAGCGGATGCACGGCCAGCAACCCAATCTTCCCGTGGTGATGGTCACGGCCATCCACGACATCAGCGTGGCCATCGACTCGATGCGCCGCGGAGCCTTCGATTACCTTCTGAAACCCTTCGAACGCGAGCACCTGCTGTCCATCGTGCAGCGCGCTCTCGATCATCGCATGGCCCTCGAGGAGAGCCACACCTACCAGCAGAACCTGGAGCACGTGGTGCGCGCCCGCACCGAGATGCTGCACCAGGCGATGGAAGATCTGGAGCACTCCTACGACGTGACGCTGGAGGCGCTGGGAGACGCGCTCGATCTCAAGGACTCGGAGACGGAGGGCCACAGCAAGCGAGTAACCGCTTACACGATCGCCCTGGCGCGCGCCATGGGCATCAGCCCGGCCGATATCAAGGTCATCGCGCGCGGGGCCTTTCTGCACGACATCGGCAAGATGGCCATCCCCGACGAAATCCTGCGCAAGCCGGGCAAGCTGACGCCCGAAGAGCAGGAAGTGATGCGCGAGCACTGCACTCGCGGCTACCACATGCTGCGCAAGATCCCGTTCCTCGCCGAGGCCGCCGAGATCGTCTTCTCGCACCAGGAGCACTTCGACGGCAGCGGTTATCCGGGCGGTCTGCGCGGCTCGGAGATTCCCATCGGATCGCGCATCTTCGCCGTCGCCGACACGCTCGACGCCATCACCAGCGACCGGCCCTACCGCAAGGCGCGCAGCTTCGACGCCGCGCGCGAGGAGATCCTGCGCTGCTCCGGCACGCAGTTCGACCCGGCGGTCGTCGAAGTTTTCCTCAAGATTCCCAACGAGCTGTGGCACGAACTGCGCTCCGAGATCACGGGCCAGAACAAGCGCTTCTCCACCTTCGACATCAATCACGCGCCCAAGCCGCCGCTGATGTAGGCGCAAACAGCCCTCTAACGCTCCGACTGGAGCGGATCCACCGCCCCGCGATGGCATGTCGAGCAGTTGATGAAATGCCCCTGCGGATCCGGATCCAGGTTTTGCATCTTCGCCAACTGATCGTTGATCCCGCGATGCATGACGGCCATTTCGCGGGCCGCGCGTTTCGGGCGCTTGTCGTCGCTGGAGAAGTCCTGCTCCACGTGACAGTGCGTGCACGTCACCCCGAGCGCCCGGCTGTAACCGAGATTCATGATGGTCAGGAACCTCGCGGCGGGCGTTGTCTTCATGATCTGCACATTCCTGAAGACTTTTTCCGCCGGCTCCTGCTCACGCCCCGCGATCTCTTTCAGGATCTTCTGCACGAACGCGTCATTGGTCGCCTGCACCGGGTTTGCACCGGATTGCGCCTGCGCCTGGGCCGCTGGCTGTTGCGGCGGCGGACTCTGTCCCCATGCAAACAGCGCGAAAAGACAGGCGATCGCGACGGCGGCGCCGCGCCGACGATTCATAGTTGCCTCCCCAAGGACTTCCGGATCCACTCCGATCCGGGATGCCGGTACGCATTGATATAGACCGACGAGGTTCGAGGAGTATAGAACACGGTTAACGTCGAGCGAAGCCGCTGTTCCGACGGAACAGCGCCGGAGAGACGCCGACCACCTTCTTGAACTCGCGCTGGAGATGGCTCTGGTCGGCGAAGCCGCACATGGCGGCAATCTCGGCCAGGCTCGCGCTTCGACCCGCGATCAGTTGCCGGGCCCGGAGCAAGCGCAGCGATCGGATATATTGCCCAAGCGTGCAGTGAAAATGCTCGCGAAAGCCGCGGCACAAATGAACGGGATGAACGCCGGCCTGGCCCGCCAGATCGTGAAGGCTCCACGCCTCGGCAAACGTGTCATCGAGGTAGTCGAGCAGCCGGCCCAGCCAATCCGGCTTGAAGCGGGACCGATCGGCGCGAAGCCCGGCGCAGGAACCGAGAAGGTCTGCCAGCCACAGCTCGAGAATGAATGCAGAGTCGCTGTCGCAATGCTCGAACTCGTGCTCGAGCGCCGCGCCGAACGTGGCGGCAAGCACCGGCGGAACCGAATGCGTTGCAAACTCGCCGCCGCCGGGGAGACGCTTGCGAACGGAATCGAGAACCGCCACATGCAGGCACTTGCTGCCGGGCTCGTAGCGGTCCGTGTGCCGATCCTCGTTGGGAAGAAGACTCAAGGCGCCCGGCGAGTACACTTCCTCGCGGCGCCCGTGGACACGCGCGTAGTATCCGCGTTGCACCAGCGTCACGTGAAACCAGGCGTGAGCATGATGGCCGCGCGCAGCGAACCCGGGGTATACATGCTCGACCAGGATCAGGGATCCAACCCGATGCTGCCTGCGGACGACACCGAGCGGCGGAGGAATGCCGGATTTGAGTTGCATCAAGTCCGAACCTGAAACGACGAGGCGACGATCGGCCTGGCGACCTCGCTGAAACCCCAGTCGATCGGCACAGCCTGCGGCTGCGTCTCGTGGATGCCAGTGTAGCGGAATTCGAGGGAGGCGAGTCGCGCCCTGTGCAAACCCTTTCTTTCCTTCCATGTCCGCTTTCGGACGCCGGCCTCTCTTCCGGACACTGCCGCACGCATTCGCCTTGCCTAAGCCTTTTGTTTTCTGAACAGCCCATTGGCACCGCAATTGCACTGTTACGCACCGTAGCGGAGGCCTTTTCATGCTCGCAGACCTCAGGTATGCGCTTCGGCAGCTTGCCAAGTCGCCCGGCTTCGCCATCACCGCCGTCCTGACCCTCGCGCTGGGCATCGGGGCCAACACCGCCATCTACAGCATCATTCATGGCGCGCTCACCTTGCCCTATCCCCACTCCGAGCGCATGATCGCGATCCAGAACGTCTTCCCCACCGGCTCCTACTACGCCGCTTCCTGGCCGGACTTCGAGGAGTGGAGCGCCAAGTCAACCAGTTTCACAGGGCTTGTGGCCAGTTTCTCCAGCGGCATGACCTGGGACGGCGCCGCCTTCGGTCACGCGGTTCCGGAATCCGTCAACACCGGGCTCGTCAGCGAGGGCTTTTTCGACCTCTTCGGCATGAAGCCGATTCTCGGCCGCGACTTCCTTCCCGCCCAGCATCGACAGGGCGCCGCGCCGGTCTGCATTCTGGACGAGAACTTCTGGCGCGAACAGCTTCATGCCGACTCCGGAGTCATGGGCCGGGCGCTCGATCTCGATGGCAAATCCTGCACGATCGTCGGCGTCATGCCCGTCATGCTGCCCGCCGGCCATCGCCCGACCCATGTGTGGATTCCGCTGGAGACGAACAAACCCTGGGATCGGCACGGCACCAACTATCTGTTTGTCCGCGGGCTGCTTCGCTCCGGCGTCACCCTGCAGCAGGCGCAGGCCGAACTTTCCACGATCCAGTCGCAGATCGACAGGCAATTCCCCGACAACAAGCACGCCGTCGCAATCCATCCGCTCTCCCAGGCGTTCTTCGGGGATCTGCGCCCCATTATGCAAGCGCTGCTGGTCGCCGTAGGCTTCATTCTCCTCATCGCCTGCGTCAACCTGGCAAACCTGCTGCTGGCGCGCGCCTCCGATCGCACGCGCGAGTTCGCCGTACGCCGCGCCCTTGGAGCCTCGTCGCGCCGCCTTGTGCGCCAGGCCATGATCGAGAGTTTCCTTCTCGCGGCCGGCGGGGTCGCCGCAGGGCTGCTCGCGGCCCTAGCCCTGACGCATATCCCGCTTGCCGCGTGGCCCAAAGGCTTTGTGCCGCCTTCCGCCGTTCATCCCGATGCCGCGATCCTCGGCTTTGCCTGCATCCTCGGCCTCGTTACCGGAGTTCTCTTCGGTAT
>JASHQQ010000111.1 GCA_030039035.1 Acidobacteriaceae bacterium
CCGCCGATCGCCACGATCACCGCGAAGAGGGCCGCAAGAATGTAGACCTGCTTCTTGTTCTCCGCTCCCAACTGAAGGGCCATGGTTATTCGCCCTCCCCTCGCGGAGCCGTCGCAGGAGCCGGAGCCTTCTCCGGTGTCTGCGGCAATCCGCTCGCCGCCGCGTCCGCTGGCCGCAGCCAGGTGGAGACGCGCAGCTTCAGATTCACCAATCCTCCCTGCTGCCCCGTCAGATCCATCGCCCGAATCACAAAAAAGGTCTTGTCGCGCTCCAGGCCGTTCACAAAGCGCATGATCTGCGGATACTCGCCGCTGATGCCGGCGTCGAGCGTGATCTCGGTCAGATCCGCTCCCGGAGCGCCCTGTGTGTACTGCATGTGCGACAGCCGCACGCCGGACGAGACCGAGAGCTCGCCCACCCGCGTCGAAATCGACGAATAGTTGGGCGGAATGCGATCGGCGTAGAATCCCGCGATCTGTTTGCGCGCCTCGACGACCTTCTTGTCCAGCCCGCGCAGAGGCGCCGTCTGCAGGTCGAGCGCCTTCAACTGAATCTGCTTGCCGGCCATGGCGTCGGTCGAACTGCCGCTGGTCGCGGCCCAGTCCATGCCGAAGCGGATGGCGAGTCCGATCGTCAGCAAAGCCAGAATTGCGGCGCCTGCAAAGTGCCAGGTCAGCGGCGAAGCCAGCCGCTCGCGCCACACGGAGGGGACCGCGTTGCTCATTGCGGACCTCCTGGTGGCGGGGCGCTGGTTTCAGGCTGGGAAACCGGCGGCGGCGGAAAAGCGCGACGCATCGGCGGCCGCGACGCACCGGTATACGGCGCGCGGCCCTGGCGGGGAAGCGCTCGCGATGCCGCGGGAGCAGCCGGCGATTGCGGCGCATCCGGCCGCGCCTCCGCCGGCGAGTCGTCGGAGTCTCCGGACTCATTGCCGGCCCGAGGCGCTTTCATCGCTTCACTCAGCTCGACGGCGGTCGGCGGGTTGTACTCGGCCAGCAGATCGAAATCGAACGGGCTCGAGGCGGTCACCGGCTGCAGCGGCTGATTGGGCCCGGCGTCGTTCGATTCGGCGTTTTCGCCGGTGATGCGCGGAGACAGGAACCGCTTCGAATGCTCGAGGTTGGCGACCAGTTCCACTTCACGATTGCGCGGACCCTTCACGCGCAGGTGCATCGTAATCTGCCCATCCTTGTCGCGGACCGGCTCGATGCTGGTGACCTGCACGCCGCCGGGCAATACCGTCTCCAGATCCTCCATCACCAGCGTCCACGACACCGACTTTGCGTCGAAGATCTGGTTGAGCGCTCCGGCCTGCGCCAGCAGTTGGGCGTTGGGCGGCAGGTGCATCAGGTCGGTGTAGCCCTGGCGCTCGCGTGCAATGCGGGCGATCGAGGTATCGAGCGAATGTTCGCGGGCGCGCGCCTGCTCGGCCGCGTGATGCACAAGGTGCAGGCCGAAGCCGAGCGCCGCGGAGGCCAGCGCCAGCACGCCCATGGCGATGCGCAGCCTCCTGATCGCCGGACCGATGTCGGCGAACGGCCGCGTCGCGAGATTGAGCGTTATCCTCATCGCCCTAGCTCACCCCCGCCAGCGCACCGGCCACGCCGGCGATGCCGAATTGGCCGGGAGAAGTTGCCGCTCCCGCCTCCGCGATTGGCGCCAGATCGGTGACCGTCAATTCCGGATCGCCGATGGAGCGACCGAACTCCTGCGCCCCGCCGGTTCCCGCGAAGAAAACCTGCCGCGGCTTGATTTGCAATTTGTCCTCAAAATACGCGGCCGCGACCGCAATGCCCCGTTGCAACTCCTGCAATCGCGCCGATTCGTTCGCCGGCAAATCGAGCGTGCGATAAAGCAGCAGGTCCTGCCCGTTGGTTATGGACGTGGTCAGCGCCGATGCGCTCAGGTTGGCCGTCAGCATCGCCTCCATGGAGTCGCGGCTGGCCAGCGCCGCCAGCGTCGACGGAAGCACAGCACCCGGCTCATGTCCTGCGGCGCGCACGGCAGTCTCGTACTCCTGCAAAACCGGGCCTGGAATCACCGCGGCGAGCACCTTCAACTCGCCCTTCTTTTCCACCAGCACCTGGTAGCTCAGCCCGGCGTGCTCCACATCGAAGGGAACCATCTTGCGCAGCCTGAAGCGCAGCACCGGCAGCGCTTCGGCCGGCTTCGGGGGCAGGGACTCGAAATCCAGAACGAAAACGCGCAGGGAGGTATCGGGCACGACCACGGTGACCGAGCGCGTGCGCGGCGAAACCTTGCCCAGCGCCGTGCGAATCGCAGCCGCAACCACGTCTGGGGCGCGCAGATTCGCCTCGGCGATACCCGGCACGATAGCGCCCGGCGGCAGAGGCTCGAAGGCGTAGACGGGTGGCTGGCCCCTGGCCGGCAAAGCCGCCGCCAGCACGCCTTCGGGCGCGACCTCGATCGCCGCCGGCGGACGGCCGCCGGGCTGGGTCGCGAACTTCGCCTTGTTGAGAAGGTCCTTCACTAGCGCGACGCCTCAATAAACGTCACCTTGTTGATCTCTTTCAACGTCGTCAGGCCGCGCCGCACGCGATCCAGCGCCGACTCGCGCAAAAACGTCATGCCTTCCTTCTGGGCCAGCTTGCGCACCTCCGAAGTCGGCTTCTTTTCCAGAATCAGTTCGCGGATCGGATCGGTCAGATCGAGCAGCTCGTGAATCGCCGTTCGCCCGCGATACCCGGTTCCTCCGCACTCCATGCAGCCGGCGCCCTCGCGGAATCCAAAGCCGCGCCACTCCGCCAGTTCCAGCCCGCTCGACTGCAACGTCGCGTCGTCATAGCGGACCGTCTGCGCGCAGTATTCGCAGATCGTCCGCACCAGCCGCTGCGCCAGGATGCAGTTGAGCGCGGAGACGAAGTTGTACGCCTCCACGCCCATGTTGAGAAAGCGCCCCAGCACGTCGACCACGTTGTTGGCGTGGACGGTGGTGAACACAAGGTGACCGGTGAGCGCGGAGTTGATGGCGATCTGCGCCGTCTCCTGGTCGCGAATCTCGCCGACGAGGATCTTGTCCGGATCGTGGCGCAGGATGGAGCGCAACCCGCGCGCAAACGTGAGTCCTTTCTTTTCGTTCACCGGAATCTGCGTGATACCGCGAATCTGATACTCGACCGGGTCTTCGATGGTAATGATCTTGTCCTCGTCGCTCTT
>JASHQQ010000112.1 GCA_030039035.1 Acidobacteriaceae bacterium
GCCGTCTTCCCACACCACCATCGAGGCGACAGTCTCCGCGCCCTGGATGTGCGAGATGTCGAAGCACTCGATGCGGCGCGGCAGCTCGGGCAGCATAAGCGCGTCGGCGACGGCCTCCTGGATGGCCTTGCGCGAAGGCTCGAGCACGCGGAAGCGCTGGGTGTACGACTGCTTCGCGTTCTGACCGGCAAGATCGACCAGCGAGCGCTTTTCTCCGCGCTGCGGCACGGCGATGTCAATGCGATGCCCGCTGCGCTCGGCGAGCATCGCGGCGAGCGCCTCGCGATCGTCGAAGTCCGCCGGCACAAGGATCGTGCGCGGCACATAGTGCTGGTCGATGTAAAGCTGCTTGAGCAGAGCCGAGAAAACATGTCCCGCGTTGAACAATGGTTCCTGATCTCTGATCTCTGATCGCTGACCCCTGATCTCTGTTCCCTGTTCCCTGTTCCCCACTCCCTGATCCCTGATCTCTGATCCCTGATCTCTGTCGTCCGCTGCATCCATCAGCTCATCCAGCTCCTCCCAGAAAAACTCGCGCCGGTCCACGATCTTGCCTCCGCGCATGTGAAAGAGATTCACGGCCAGGCAGCCCGCTTCAAAGTGATAGCCGAAGACGTCGGCGTCATCGTCCTGCTCGGCCGTGGCGATGCGCTGCTTCTCCTGGAGCTGGTGTACGGTCGAAAGCTGGTCGCGGAGGCGCGCCGCGGCTTCGAACTGCTCGGCTTCCGCGGCGGCCAGCATGCGCGCCGTCAGTGTGCGCTCGAGCTCCGCCTGCTTGCCCTCGAGAAAAAGCTGCGCGTCGCGAACAGCCTGCCGGTACGCCTCGGGCGTGGTGAGCCCTTCCACGCACGGACCCAGGCAGCGATGAATGTAGTACTGCAGGCACGCGCGCGGATGATACCGCGACAGATCGACCTTGCAGCTTGGCAGCAGAAAGCTGCGATGAATGAGCTCGACAACGCGATAGGCCAGATTCCCCGGAAAGTACGGGCCGTAGTAGGCCGAGCCGTCCTTGCGCAGCCGCCGCGTGACAAAGACCTTGGGGAAACGGTCGCCGAGCGTCAGTTTCACATAGGGGTAGGTCTTGTCGTCGCGCAGCAGGATGTTGAAGCGCGGCTTGCGCTGTTTGATCAGGTTGTTTTCCAGCGCCAGCGCCTCGTGCTCGTTGGCCACCAGAATGTAGTCGATGTCGACGGCCTCGCGCATCAGCGAGCCGGTCTTGGCGTTGGCCTGCGCGGCCTCCATCAGGTACGACCGCACCCGCGACCGCAGGTTTTTGGCCTTGCCGACGTAGATCACATCGCCCTCGGCGTTTTTGTAGAGATACACGCCCGGCTGTGTGGGCAGAGTCCGGATTTTCTCGTAAAGGTCCACGGAACGGCTCGGCGATAGCAGCGCCGGTTTCCAGAATATCGGGTTTGTTGCGCGGTCGCCTGGCACGTCCGGCGCCGTCGCGTCAGATCGCCCGAGAGTGAAGTTGTTCCTGCCCTGAAAGCAATCCTTACCGTCCCGCGTAAAATCTACACCCTTCGCGGCCTCGGCGCTGATCGCTTGAGCGTGAGATAACCGGCATTCCTTCAGCAACATGCACGCTCCGCTCCGAATGGCGCGACGCTTGCACCATTACCGGTAACCCGTGACTGCGGACCTGCGCAATGTTCGTGTCGGCGGGGCATCGGATCGAGTTTCCGCAGCATCCAAGCGGGAGGAGGAACGTGTTTTATGGGAAAGTACCGGCTCGGAATCGGAGCGGCGGCTTTGGCCTTGATGGGCGTGACGGGCTGCGCAACCAAGAACTATGTGCGCACACAGACCGCGCCCCTGGCCGAGCAGACCACGCAGCTCGAAGATAAAACGGCGGACAACAATCGCCAGATCAAGGACGTGGACAGCCGCGCCCAGGCCGGCATCCAGCAGGCGCAGAGCGCCGCGGACGCCGCCAACCAGAACGCGCAGAACGCGAGCAAATCGGCAGGCGACGCGCAAACCGCGGCCAACGACGCCGTCAACCGCGCCGATTCACTCGATAGCGTCGTGAAGGGCCTGGATAACTACAAGCAGATGGCCGACGTGACCGTGAACTTCGGCTTCGACAAGGCTGTTCTCACCAGCGACGATCAGGCACAACTGGATTCCTTTGCCGCCCAGCTCGGCAATGCCAAAAGCTTCATTCTTGAAGTGACCGGCGGAACCGATTCGGTCGGCCCCGCGCAGTACAACTACGACCTGAGCCAGCGCCGCGCCGATGCGGTGGTGCAGTATCTGGCCTCGAAGTATTCGATTCCCGCGCGCCGCTTCTACCTGATCGGCATCGGCAAGGACGAGATGGTTGCGCCGAACAACACCGCCGACGGCCGCCACAAGAATCGTCGCGTGGAAGTGCAGATGCTCACCAACATGAGCGGCCAGCAACCGCAGGCGCCGGCGCCGACTCCCTCGGGATCCGGCAAATAGCCGGCTGGCATCTGCGATTTGGCCTCAAGCATGGCAAAGGCTCCGGGATTCTGCCGGAGCCTTTTCGTTTTCGCGGCGCTAGGCGGGATCAGCGAGTTGTCGCGGCCTGTTGCGCGACATGCTCGGCCCTTACTTCCGCCGCCGTAAACAGCCGCACAAACGGCGCGCCCTCCGCCGCCGTTTCCACCGCCGGACGGCCGTTGGCTTCCTCGCGCTCGACAATACACACGACCGCAACGACCGTCATTCCCGCCTCGCGCGCCGCCTCGATAGCCGCAACCGTCGAAGCGCCCGTGGTGCACACGTCGTCGACAATCACCACGCGCGCGCCCTCGCGGCAAAAGCCTTCGATGCGGCGGCCTGCGCCGTGCGTCTTCTCCGCCTTGCGCACGATGAATCCGTGGATCGGCGGCGCGCCGGGATGCGAGATCGCGCGCCATGCGCTGGCCGTGGCCACATTGGAGACGATCGGATCCGCGCCCAGCGTCAATCCTCCCACGGCTTCGGCATCGATGTGATTCTCTTCAAGCAGCGCGAGAATCGCCTGCCCTGTCAG
>JASHQQ010000113.1 GCA_030039035.1 Acidobacteriaceae bacterium
GCGAGCGAAAGCAGGGCAATCGTGCTGCTCGCCGGTGTCTTGCGCAACAGGCGGCCGGCGAAGCGAAGATCCTGAACCACGGTCTCGATCAGGTTGACGCCGCGCGCCTCCCGGCATTCTTCGCGCACCTGATCCATCGTGCCGAATTCGATCCGCGCGCGGCGCATCGCTTCCTCGCGCGGCAGGCCCGCCCGAACATACTTCTCCGCCTGGCGTTCGATGTGAAACCGCAATTCGTCGTCGAGCTCGGCTTCGACCGTTGATCGGCGAAAAAGAGAGCGAAGGCGAATGAAGAGATCGTTCAGCATCACGCTCCCTCCCGAACCGCTCCCAGCACCTGGGCGATGGCAGCGGTCAGCTTCTCCCACGCGTCCTGTTCCACTTCGAGTTGCTTTCGGCCGCTTTTCGTCAGCTCGTAGTACTTGGCCCGGCGGTTATTCTCCGACGCGCCCCAGCGCGCCTTGATCCAGCCGCGGCGCTCCAGCCGGTGCAGCGCCGGATAGAGCGAACCCTGCTGGATGCGCAGCACGTCGCTCGACAACTGCTGCACCCGCTCCGAGATCGCCCAGCCGTGCAGCGGCTCGAGCGCCAGCGTGCGCAGGATCAGCAGATCCAGCGTGCCCTGCGGAAGGTCGATTCTGTCCTTTCCCATGCCTTCCCCTTTCACTTCTACAAAAGATACATCCGTTCTTGTAGAAGCGCAAGGGGGAAGGATCCGGAATGCCTTTCAGGGCCGGCGCTTCTTCATGCCGAGCCCCGAAAAACCCGGTTGACATCTCAACTCTACATATATAGAGTTGTTCCCATGAAGCTCCGCCTCTCGCCGCAAACGCTTCTCGTCCTCGACGCCCTGCTCGTCGAGCCGCGCGAGTGGAAGTACGGCTACGACATCAGTCGGCACACCGGGCTCAAGTCGGGCACGCTCTATCCCATCCTGATGCGCCTGGCCGACCGCAGTCTGCTCGAGACGCGCTGGGAAACACCCGATCCCGGCAAGCCGCCGCGTCACATGTACCGGTTCTCGCCCGAGGGGCTGCGCTTCGCCCGGGCCAATGCCCCGGTCCGCTCGGCCCGCACGTCGCGGCGCATAGCCGTGAGTCTGGAGCAGGCCTGATGGGCGCGCCGCGCCGATTGGCTGCCGCGTTGCTCCGCGCGGCGCTGTGCTTCGCTCCGCAGGTCACGCGAGAGTGGGCCGGCGCCATGCTGCGCGAGCTCGACTTCGTCCCCGGCGAATGGGCCGCGCTGCTTTGGGCGCTGGGCAGCGTGACGGCCATTGCCCGCCACGCCGGCCGCAACTGGATGCACGGGATCAAGCAACCGGAGACCCACCAGGAGAAATCCATGAACTCGAAAGCCAAAAAAGCCGTCGGAATCGCCTCCGGCGCCATCTCCGCCGTCCTGCTGACGGGCTGCGCCTTTGCCCTATTGCGCATCATGGACCTGCTTTTCCCGGGTTTGAAGATCGCGCAGACCGAGTGGACCCACTGGCTCACAATTATCGTGATCCCCGAGGCCATCTTCATCGTGGCCGCCATCGCGCTGTGGCGCAGGCGCGGGCCGGTTGCCGTAGGCATCCTGCTCACCGCCATCGCCATCGGCCTGCACGCGGTGATTCACATCGCGGGGCACTGATCGAGACTGGAGGCTTTCATGGGCTCGGCATCAACCGCACCGCCTGCCTGGTCGATTGTTCCCTGGCTTACATTGCGTCGCAGCGCCGAAGCCGTCGAGTTCTACAAGCGCGCCTTCGGAGCCGTCGAGGTCTATCGCTTCCAGGCGTCGGAAGAGAGCGTCGTGGCGCGGCTGTCCATCCACGGCGCGGAGTTCTGGGTGGGCGACGAATCGCCCGAGCACCAGAATTTCAGCCCCGAGCTGCTCGGCGGTTCGTCGTTGCGCATCATCTTTACGGTTCCCGATCCGCACGCCGTATTCAATCAGGCGATCGCAACCGGCGCGCGCGAAGTCTACCCGGTCTGCGAAGCCCACGGCTGGCTCGTCGGACGCGTCGTCGATCCTTACGGTCATCATTGGGAGATCGGCCGACCGGTGGCGCGAACCTGAGCGCCCATGCAGGCCGACGAAGTCATCCTGAGCAAGTCGCCGCGGCGACGAGTCGAAGCATCTGCCCTGCAAACAGCCTTCGCCCACTCCTCGTCCTGTCATCCTGAGCCGCAGGCGAAGGATCCGCGGTTGTATTTTCACGGTTTCGGGTGCAACCCCGTTCCATGCCCGACTGCGTTTCGCCTTCTTCTCGGGCACAACGTCCCCGCTACTTCCACGCGCCCAGCAGCCGCCGCGCCAGCACCAGTTGGCCGAGATGATAGGAGTTGTGATCGGCCAGAACCAGCGCCTCCCGCAGGATCGTTTGCCCGTCCCCATGCGCGATCTTCGCGAACAGATCCGTCTTCTCGTCGGCCACCAGATCGCACATGGCCTTGCGGTCGGCGTGAAAGGCTCGTACGCTCTTCTCCCACGCGGCGCCGTCCGGCGGCGCCGGCTTCTTTGGCCAATAGCCTTTCGGCCAATCGGGCGATTTGTGCTTGGCGTTGCGCGAAAACTCCAGAATGTCCCACTGCGCGATGCGCAGGTGCTCGAGCAGCTCCCAGGGCGAATGTTCCGCGCCCGGCGGCCGCTTGCCGCGCAATTCGGCAGGCAGGCCCTCCACGGCCGCATCGAATTCAACATGCGCGTCGCCGCCTGAAAGCAGTTTCACGATGTGCTGCCGCAGCGATTTCTCCGCCTGCATGGCCACAACCCTCCAGTGGCTTGGATGCAAGCCGATTCCATCCGATTCGGGATTGCGGCGCTACCGCTCGCGATCGCGGCGGCGGGCAGCGATCCATTGTCGCCATTTGTAGTCGGCGATGAGGAGCGCCACAACGACGACGGCGAGGATGACAAGAAGGAGCTTCATTGCGCCCGGGTGGAGGGTCCGGCCTCGAGGGTCCAGGCAGTGTCTGACGAATCCCCGGTTGAATGTTTTATAACAGGGCACGACTTGCCGGGGTCCCCAACAAGCCGGTTTTGCTTGTTGGGGTGGCTTGAGTCGTGCCGAAAGGAGCGCAAAAAGGATCGGGGCTTTAGCCCCTGAGGGCTGCTTTTCGGGCTTGATCCGCGGCGTTTTTTTGTCCGTCAGACACAGCCTGGCGTCCCGCCTCAAGCGTCGCACCTTGGGAATCGAAAAGCAATCCGTCGATCAGATTGCGACGAATCGCAAAATGCAGCCGCGGCGATCGGAACAGGAAGGTGGCGGATCGCCGCGGCTCATAAGCACTGCAAATTGGCGCTGGACCGGCGAGAGGCTTCTACCGGCCCACCACCAGGACAACAAAGCTTCCCGGAATCATGCTCGGCCGCGGGCGCGGGTTTTCCGGCGTGGCGGCGGGGCGCGGGCCGAACTCGGCGGTGACAAGGTAGATCCGGTCGGTGGTCGGGTCATAGGCCATGGTCCGCGCGCCGCGCTGCGTTTGCAGCGTCTGGATGGTCGGGTAGTCCGGCTTGCTCGCGTCGACCACGGCCAGAACACCTTCTCCGCACGAGGCAAACGCCAGTTTGTACCTGGCGCTCCAGCGGGCAGCATCCGGCCCATCGCCGATCGCCGGATTGGCCAGCACCTTGCCCGTCTCCGAGTCGATCACCGACATCTTCTTGCCGTCGCACACCGGAAACAGTCGATGCCCGGCCGGATCGAAGGCCAGGCCCGAAGGCGAATCGCATCCGGCCGGCCACTCGGCGGTCAGTTTCCGGGTGTGCGCGTCGAAGCGGACGATTTCGCTCTTGTCCTCGATGTTGTCGAAGACCGTCCCCTTGCCGTCGACGGCCGGAAACTCGGGTCTGCCGGGAAGCGGGATGGTGGCCAGCACCGTGTGCGTCGCCCCGTCGATCACGGTTACATCCTTGCTGCGTCCGTTGAAGGCCCAAACCGTCTGCGTGGCCGGCTCAAAGACGATGCCGTCGGGATTGGTTCCCGCCGGAATCGTGGTCACCGTCGCCAGCGAGGAGCGATCGAAGACCACGACAGCGTTTCCGCCGCCGTCGGAGATGTAGCCGAATTTGCCCGCATTGTCGAGCGCCACGCCGTGCGTGCCGTGCAGGCCGCCGATCGTCCCCACCAGCTTTCCGGAGCCACTGTCGAGTACGTCAACGTGATCGCCGCGCGTGATGTAGAGCCGGTGAGCGGCAGGATCGGCGATCAGGTAATCCCACCAGCCCGCGTCGCTCAGCTTCCAGTGATCCAGTACCCTGTAAGGCCCCTGTGCGGCCAGCGTTTTCGCGCCCAGGAGCGCGGCGAAAAAGAATGCCGTAGCTACCCAGGCCGGCCTGAAGGAACGAGTGCTTCGCTGCATGAACATGAATGAGCTCCAAGTCTCCGCCGGCAGGGACAATTCACCGGCGCAAGAAGTTTCCCACGCCGAGCCTTAAATCATCCTGAAGCCGCCGCGTGAATCTCCGCCTCCTTTGCCGTCAATGGCAGCAGAACGGTGACCGTCGATCCGCTTCCCGGCTGGCTGCAGATGGAGACCGACCCGCCGGCCCGCTCCACAATGGCCTTGCAGATGGCCAGGCCCAGCCCGGTGCCGCCGGTATTCCGGGTGCGCGACGGATCGCCGCGGTAAAAGCGGTCGAAAACGTGCGGCAGCACGGCGGGATCGATGCCTTCGCCGCGATCCTCGATTTCGAGCCTCACCGCGGGACCGGCAACAGAGATGCGTGCCTCGACCAGGGCGCCGGGCGGGCTGTGCTGGATCGCGTTGAGCAGAAGATTGGAGATCAGCGTGGAGCATTCGTCGGTCGCCGCGGCAACATAATACAACCCTGGATTTGGCGCCGCGGCGAGCACGCGCACCCCGCGCAATTCGGCGATCGATGCGAGGCCGTCGATGGCTTCGCCCAGGCAGGCCGCTATGTCGGTCGAAGGCCGGTCCTCCGCGGCCGGAGCGGCGCCCTCCAGCCGCGCCAGGGCAAGCATCTTGCCCACAATCTCCTCCAGGCGCGAGCAGTCGGCCAGGCAGCGCTCCAGGCCGCTCCGGTATTCCCCGATCGAGCGTGGCCTGATCTCCAGCAGTTGCAGCGACGATTTGACCACCGCGACCGCGGTCTTCAGTTCGTGGGCCGCATCGCTGACGAAGGCGCGCTGCTGCAGGAACGAGCGCTCCAGCCGATGCAGCACGTTTTCGAGGGCCTGCGTGAGCGGAGCGAGTTCCGGCGTCTCGCGGGCGCTTGCGGGAGGCGAAAACTGCCACGAATCCGCGGACACGTTGCCGGCCAGAGCAGCCAGTTGCCGCAGCGGAAACAGCCCGCGATGAAGCAGCCACGCAATGAGGGGCCCGGTGACGAGCAGCAATACGATGCTGCCCACCGCATAGAACTCCACCGCGCCGCGGATCGCGTGCCACACGGCTTCGGTCGGCGCTCCGTAGACGATCGCGACCTGACGCAGCTTGCCCCCGCCGGGCTCGCCGGGATCGACGATGCGCGACCCCTGTATCTTCATCACGCGATAGTGCCGGTGGTTCACTTCCGCGCGCGCAAAGCCGTCCCGATCCTCCCTGAAATACGTTGCCGCCGCTCCCTGCCAGTTGGGCGAGCGGCCCAGCAGGCGCCCGCCGCCGTCAAAAACCTCGTAGATGTCATCCGGCGGCAGGCGCAGATCGGCCTTGTCGAGCATCACGTTGTCGGCGGTATCTTCGGCGTCCTGTACCGCGCCCAGCACGGAGTCGGCCCGGCCGCGCAGCATGATGTCGAAGGAGCGGAAGTGGGCGTGGCGCTCGTACCCCCACGCGAGAAGCACGACCAGCACCGATGAAACCAGCTCGACGGCCAGGACGGCCGCAATGAGCCGGAAGGCGATGGAGCGGCGCTTCATGCGCGTGCCTCTTCGCTCGCTTCGGGCTGCCGGTTGCGCTCCGCCGCCAGCCGGTAGCCGCGGCCGCGCAGCGTCTCGATCACCGGTTCGCCTTGGGGCAAGGCTGCCTCGAGCTTCTTTCTCAGATTCGAGACATGGGCCTCGATTACGTTCGAGTGGTGCTCCCAGTTGTAGTCGTACAGATGCTCGAGCAGCTCGCGCTTGGTCACAATGGCGCGCGGCCGATGCACAAGGTATTCGAGGATGCGGTATTCGGTGGGCGAAAGATCGACAAGGATGCCGTCGCGGCGCACCGTCTGCTCCAGCGTGTTCACCTCGAGCCCTCCGAAGCGCAGCGTGGGATGCGCCGCTCCCTTGCCGCGGCGGATGAGCGCCTTGGCGCGCGCGATCAGCTCGCCCAGGTCGAAGGGCTTGGCCAGATAGTCGTCGGCGCCGGCATTCAGCAGGTCGATAATCGAGTTCTTGCCTTCCTTGGCCGTCAGGATGAGCACCGGGGTCGCGTCCTTGCGGCCGCGCAGGCGCTTGAGCAGGCTCAGGCCGTCGAGCCTGGGCAGCATCAGGTCGAGAACGACCAGGTCATAGCAGAGATTGCGCGCGCAGTCGTCGCCCATCAGGCCGTCCTCGGCCCAGTCGACGGCGAAACCGGGGCCGTCGCGCAACGCCGTGGCCAGGTTATCGGCCAGCCGAACTTCGTCTTCCACCAGCAGGACGCGCATCGGGGCGGTGATCTCCGCTTTCATTATCTCCGCGGAAAGATGAACTGGCGCTGAAGGCGAATACTTGAGACAGAGCGCCAACCGGGTGCCGTGTGCCCCGGGTCCCTCGGTTGGGACCCGGGATGTCAGGTGCCAGGGCGCCAGGTCCGTGTCCCCGCCGGCTTTGTCGCTGGGGCAGAGATCCGTGTGTTCGGACCTGGGATCCGAAATTCGTGGGGTGCCCCCGGGGTCCGCGTTTCCGGACCCGGGATACGAATATCGTGGGTGCCCCAGGTCCGGGGTCCCCGCGAACAGGTCTTCGTTCGCGGGGTGGAGTTCCGTGTGTTCGGACCTGGGATACGGGAATAAGGTAGCTTCTACTGCTTCGTCTCCAGCGGATGCTGTGCGTCCTCGAAGAACTGGTTCTGCAGCTTCAGGCTCTCATTGTCGGCCTTGATCGCCTTGATGGCTTCGGCGATCTCGCTCGACCACGTCTTCTGGTCGAACTCGCCCAGTTCTTTGGTGGCGTCTTCGCCGCGGCCGGCGTAGTGGTTGGGGAAGCGCGCGTACCACCAGATGCCGGTGTAGACGCCTTCGGGCAGCGGGTCGCGATTCTGGTCCGCGCCCGATTCCTCGGTGGCGCGATCCTGATGAACCAGGTCAGGCCGCGCGGCCAGCATGTGCGACGTCTCCACCTCGCCGGCGTGCATGTCCATCTTCGACTTGAGCGCCGGCCGGCCGGGAACGTCGAGATGCGGCAGCCCAAAGACATAGACCACGTAGTCGCGCTGGCTGGCGAGCTGCGCCTGCGCGAAGAGCGGCAGCAGGTTGTTGTTGCCGCCGTGGCCGTTCACAATGACGATCTTCTTGCAGCCGTTGCGCGACATCTCGCTCACTGTTTCCTGCAGCAGGGTGAGTTGTGTCGAAAGGCTGTAGGCCACCGTGCCCGGCTGCTGGCGCGCCTCGAAGATCTGGCCGAAGTAGTACGCGGGAAAGACGACGGCGTACTCCTGTTTGACTGCGTTCAGCACCGCGTAGCGCACGTCGAGCAGGTCGGTGCCCAGCGGCAGGTGCGGCCCGTGCTTCTCGATGATGCCGAAGGGCAGCACGCAGACGCCCTGCGACTGGTGGATGGCCTGGATGAAGTCCGGCCCGGTCAGCTCTTCCCACTTGGCGGAGAGATTCGACTGCGAAAAGCACAGCGGGCCCGAAGTGGCGAGAAGAAACGGCAGTGCATAGCGGCGCGCGAACTTCATGGCGAAACCTCCAGTGAAGATCGAAACAGGCGATCATAGCACCGCAAAGGAAGCATTGGGTCAAAACCCTTCTTCAGGACCGGATGCGGCCCCAGGTAGTCTTTGAAGAGGATTGTCTCTAACGAAAAGGATTCACAACCCTGAGCGATCTGAACTCTTGCCCGTGCTGGAGGTCTTCCGTATAGAGAATCTCGCACTTGGCCTGAATTGCCGCGGCGACAATCAGCGAGTCGTACCAGGCAAGGGCGTTCCTGTCGCAAAGTCGCAGAGCTTCCGCAAAGAGGGCATGCGAAGAGTGCACACCCAGCAAGGGATAAAGAACCGAAATCAGATAGAATTCCGCGTCGGTGGTCTTCATCGGCTCCTGGGAGCGCTTTAGCGCCACATTCAGGAACTCCTGAATAACTTGATAGCTGACGACTCCCTTTTGCGTCGTGAGGCCTTCCCGTATGAGCTTGGCTGCGCGCTGGGATTTCACCGGTGCATTGCGGTCGAGCGAATAGACAAAGATGTTCGTGTCCAGGAAGTATCTAGCGCTCATTCATCTCATCCCGGCTGAAATGCCTGCCTGTATTGACGTATCGCAGGCGCTTCATCAACGCGTCGTAGGCCTGTCCATCTCCGCTACTGGCGGTGAATTCGGCCAGCCACTCGCGGAAGGCCTCATTCAGAGTCTTCCGCTGCGCGCGAGCAACCGAGCGGGCGCGTTCGATCACGTCTTCATCCGCGCTCAGAGTGATGTTTTTCATACGAGAATAGTGTACACGATTCTCGTGTACACTGGATTCGCACGCCCAATTGCGAATCGCCGCCAACCCGATGCCGGGAGAATCTTCGTTCGACCCGAAAACTGCACAAGCTCCCTGAGATACGCTAGTCCCAAGGATCTCCACGTTTGCGCATCGTCTTCTCGACCATAGGCACCTTCGGCGACATCAATCCGCTGATCGCGATCGCGCTCGAACTCAAGCGCCGCGGCCACGCGCCGGTGATGGCCATTCCGGCGGTCTTCAAGCCCAAGATCCTCCCCCTCGGCCTCGAATTCCACGAAGTGCGGCCGGACATCGATCCCACCAACTCCGCCCTCGTCGAGATGATCTATGACGTGAAGAAAGGCACCGAGCGCGGGCTGCGCGACTTTCTTTTTCCTGTGCTGCGCCAGACCTATAACGACTTGTTCGAAGCCGCCACGAAGCCAGCACGCGCCGACCTGATGGTGCTCGGCGAGCTCAACTATGCGGCCCCCCTGGTGGCCGAGACGACGGGAATCCCGTGGGCGAGTTACGTGCTCGCGCCGCTCTCGTTCTTTTCCGCCTTCGATCCGCCGGTGCTGCCGCCGTATCCGCGGCTGGCGAAGGCCGACAAGGCCGTCCCCGGGTTCGGGCGTGTCGTGCGCCGCGTGGCGCGGTTCGTCACGCGCAAGTGGCCCGAGCCCATCTACGAGCTGCGCCGCGAGCTGGGCTTGCCCAGAGGGCCCAATCCGATCTTCGACGCCAAAAACTCGCCGCATCTCGTCCTCGCGCTGTTCTCGCGCGTCCTGGGCACGGAACAGAGAGACTGGCCGGATAACACAAGGATCACCGGCTTCTGCTACTACGACGCGGACGGTGGAAACCCGGCGCTGCCGCCCCATCTCGAGAAGTTTCTCGCCGCCGGTCCGCCGCCCGTCGTTTTTACCCTTGGCACGGCCGCGGTGCTGGCGGCGGGAAACTTCTATGAAGTCTCGGCCAAAGCGGCCATCCAGCTCGGCATTCGCGCGGTGCTGCTCATCGGCGCCGATCCGCGCAACCGGCCATCGCAAGTTCTGCCGGACTCGATCTGCGTGGCCGAATACGCGCCTTACTCTGGCCTGTTTCCGCGCGCGGCCATGGCGGTGCACCAGGGCGGGGTGGGCACCACGGCGCAGTGCCTGCGCGCCGGTAAGCCCATGATCGTCATGCCCTATTCCCACGACCAGCCCGACAACGCGCGCCGCATGAGAAGACTGAAGGTGGCGCGCGTGATCCAACGCAAAAGCTACACGCCCAACCGGGTGGCCCGAATCGTGGCGGCGATGCTGGCCAATCCGCGCTACGCGCAGTGCGCCACGGCCGTGGCGCAGCGCCTGGCGCAGGAAGATGGCGTGCGCTCGGCGTGCGACGAACTCGAGGCGCTTTACCGGCGCACGGCCTGGCCCGGTTAAGAATCCGTGGCCGCGCAAATCCCTCTACTTTATTGCGAAGCTCTTACCGTAACCGTCACGGCATTCGATCTTCCCAGAATCCGCCCAGGATGATCTGGATCGGGTAGGGAAACTTGAACCGCATATTCTCCCGGTCGATTCATCTCAAACGCTCTCATCAGACCTGACACGACGAATCCTTCGCTCGCACCAGGCATGAGTCTGCAGTAGTCAGCCCCGCTCCAGGAAAAATCTCGGTTCTTCTCTTTCTCTTTTCCAGGAATCCGCGAAACGGGTTGCCCATCGCTCCTTCGAATTTCGTATTCATATCTCTCGTCAATTCCGCTGCGGGTCTCCGGAAAGTCACACTGCAGTGCGTCGCGGGAACGGTTGATCCATTGGATGGACAGCTCAAGATCGCTGTTCGGCGCCACCGTAACACGGTCTGGCGAGAGGACCAGCTCCACGGGCAGCCTGGGCGCCTTCCCCGGTGGGGATCCTTTCCCGACTTGAGCGCCGATCCCGGGAAGAATCAGCATCGCGAAAATGCAACTGCAAAGGTTAGGGACCGCCTTACACATCATTCGCCGCTCCCTCGTTCATTTCTCCGTCGCGGTAGAGGACGAGCTCGAAGCACTCTCCGATTTCGCCGGAG
>JASHQQ010000114.1 GCA_030039035.1 Acidobacteriaceae bacterium
CGAATTGGTCACAATTGGTGTCTTCGGTCCGGCTCTCGCAGGTGTACTCGGGATGATCGACAACCACGCGGGGCTCGCCTGGAGCCGGTGGGAACAAGGCGAGCGCGGTCGCGTCGCCGTCTTCCATTACGTCGTCCCGTTGGAGAAATCGGATCGTCCGGTTTGGCTCTGCTGCCTTCCTGACGGAGACGGGAAGCAAATCTTCCAGCGGGATACGAAATACGAAGGAGAAGTAGCCATCGATCCCGAGAGCGGGGCCATTCTGCGCTTAGACGTCCGTGCCGACCCCCAATCGACCACTCCGCTAGCGCGGTCTGACATCATGATCTCCTACGGTCCAGTGGAGATCGGTGGAAAGACGTATATCTGCCCGCTGAGAAGCATTTCGATCGACCGTGCACGGACAGTGAGGACCCTCGCGCTATTGAATGAATCCTTCAGGAGCTATGGGCCGTACGAAACCATGCTGAACGACATCACCTTCGACGGGTATCATCTCTTCCGCTCCGAATCGCGCATCCTGACTGGATTCTCACCCAGCGACAAGTAGCAAACGGGTTTGGGCGGCCGCGATCGCATCCCCGATTCGGCGCGGGGGTGGTACCATGGCGCGTTATCCCAAACAAGCAGGGAGGGCGCGGTGAGAAGGGTCGTCTTGTTTGCGATCGGAGGATTGGCGTTTCTGGCCGGATGCGGAAACCAGGGAAAGACAACGTCGGATATTCCGGTGCCGCCCAAGTGGAAAGGACCGCCCTACCATATCGCGTTTGACACCAAGGCAGCCAGGCCGAATGCGGCCGGCGTCACCCTTCCGGCCGTCACATACATCGCGAATCCCGACGCGCTGGAAAGGAGAATCAGCCTCGTGGTGCACATCGACGCATCGGGAGTCAAGCGGGACCAGCCCGTCATGGACCAGATGATCCTGCCTCCGGTCGATATCTCCGGTGCGGAGGGCGCACTCCCCGGCGATTACATGGATCAGGCCGACAAGGGGCTGGGGAAGCTCCTCGCAGCCTATTGCATGAAGGGAAAGGTCAAGGTCACCTTGGCGCTGGCGCGTTCGTCGATCAATCCCCAGGCCGGGGATGCGGAACTGAATGAAAAGCGCCTCTCCGACTGGCTGCCCGTCGAACTCGATTTCAGGAATCCGCACCCCAAGTGCTGACCGCCCACTGTTGACATCGCGATTCTCAGCCCACGGCCGCCCTTCGGCGTGCGAAACCGCACCTGCGCGCGGCGCGAATGGCTCGTACAGCCCGTCCCAGGCAAAGTGCGATCCGCCATGAAAATCCGTTGACTCGTCCCCGATCCTTGTCTAGAATCCGCCTATGCAGCCCAGCCGGTTCATGCAAATCCAGCGTGGTCCCCGATGTAAGTCGCGGAACGCTTTCCCCGGCTGATTGCGGTCCGTCCCAATTTGCTTCAGTTCACGTCGCGACCGGCTTTGTCCAGCGGAAACGCCGCATCAGCAGGTTCTCGCGGGAGTTGACAGAGCGAGGCTCCGTCGCAAGGCGAAGTGGAGCCGTCCCTTTTCAATTCGCCTGGCTGTTTTCCCTTCTGGAGACCAGATGTCCAAGGAGTTGTCCATGCGCGCCTCAAGAAATATCCTTCCTCTTCTGCTCGTGTTCGCACTCGGAGCTTTGTTCTCGTCACTTCGTTGCGCCGCCCAAACCTTCCGCGGCGGCATCAACGGCACCATCACCGACTCCTCGGGCGCGGTGATCCCCGGCGCCAGGATAACGGCCACCGATACGGCCACTGCGGTGGTCCGCGATACGGTCTCCTCCAGCGGGGGCGAGTTCTCGTTCAACGATCTTCCGCTGGACGCCTACAACATCAAGGTCGAGGCGTCCGGATTCCAGAGGACCGAGATCACCGGCGTTCAGGTGCTTGCGGGCAAGATGTACACGCTCCCCATCAAGTTGAACATTGCGCAGCAGGCCACCACCGTGGAAGTTTCCGCCGACGCGCTCGCGCTCGACACCACTTCGACCACGCAGACCACTACGCTCGATTCGGAGGCATTGCAGGACGTGCCGCTCAACGGCCGCGACTTCACCCAGCTTCTCGGGACTTCCGTGGCCTTTGCCGGCTACAACAATTCCGGCTCGGTGAATGGTACGCGCGGCGACCAGATCAACTACACCATCAACGGTACTGACAACAATGACCTGTATCTGAACGTCAATGCAGTCAATCAGGGCAGCATCAGCGGCATCGCCGGCGTAATTTATCCCATTGATGCGCTCGACGAGTACTCCCTCCAGACCACCGGCAACAGCGAATCCGGCCGCAGCCCCGGCGGCAACCTGAACGTTACCACCAAGTCCGGCACCAATCAGTTCCATGGCGATGCTTACTACTACAACCGCAATGAGGCGCTGGCCGTAACCTCCCCGTTCGTGGCTCCCGGCTCGCCGGAACTGCCGCTGCGCAACCAGAACTATGGAGCTTCGATCGGCGGGCCCATCCGGCGCGACCGTACCTTCCTGTTCCTGCTCTTCGAGGAGCAGAAGTTCACCATCGGTGAGGCCAATACCGTCACCGAGCCCTCGCCGGCCTACCAGGCCCTGGCGCTCGCGGAACTGGGCAAATACCACGTCCAGCCCAATCAGGTGTCGCAGAACATCCTCGGCACCTTGTGGGATCCGGCCGTGATTGCCAGCCTTCCCGGCTCACCGGGGAACTACTCCACCAGCGCGCCGGAGTGGGGCTACAGCCACAACGTCGTGGGTCATCTCGACCACAACTTCAGTGACCGCAGCCACCTTTCGACAATTTATTATTTTGGCCAGGGCTACGCCGCGGCTCCGGACTGCGTGTTCGTCTGCGGATATCTGCCCGAGTACTTCCAGGAAGTTCCCTCGCACATCCAGAACTACAACCTGGTCTGGAATTACACCCTCCGCCCCAACCTGACCAACCAGGTCGCCGCCGGCGTCAGCTACTTTACCCAGGACTTCGCTGACGCCAATCACAGCCAGAATCTTCTTGCCCTGGATGGCCTCAACACGGGCGCGACCCTGTCCGGCGCCCCGCAGATCCTCATCAACGGCTTCGACTCGATCGGCATCACGCCGACTTCGGGACGCAACGATATCTCCGGCCAGATTGGGGATACGCTCTCCTGGACGGTCGGCAAGCATCAGGTTCGCACCGGCGTGGAGTTTCGTCGCGCCTATATCGACCTCTACTACAACTGGGGCGGGCGCGGCGCCTTTAACTTCGGCACCGGTAGCTGCGTTCTCGGCCCCTGGGTTGCCGATGGCCCTGCGAATCCCAACTGCGACAATGGCAAGGGCAACGGCTCGGTCACCGACTCCAACGTCCTGAATCTGGCCGACTTTCTTGCTGGCTACGCGACGACGTCCAGCATCACGCTCGGCACCCAGGAGCGCTTCATCTACACCCACACCGGCAGCCTTTTCGCCGAAGACTCGTACCAGGTCGCTCCGAAGTTGAACATCAACCTCGGCCTCCGTTACGACTACCAGCAGCCGTTCTTTACCAACGATCCGAACCTTTCCATCTTCGACCCCGACAATGGTGGCCTTGTTGAAGCCGGTGGCAACAGCAAGCTGAACTATATCTACAACAGCAACAAGCTCAACCTCTCGCCGCGCTTCGGCCTCTCCTATCAGGCGCTTCCCGGCACGGTTGTCCGCGCCAACTTCGGCATTTATTTCGACCAGCCCGCCGGCCAGGCCTTCTTCGGCAACATCGGCATTCCCAATGGCGGCTCGGGCGGCGCCAACAACAATCCGGTCGGCAGTCAGCCCAACGAGTCGATCGTTTTCGGCCCTATGACGCCTGTGTGGACACTCAACCAGACAACGCCGATCTTCACGCCCGCCGAGGGCCAGCCAACAGGCGACAACGTGGTTTCGATCTATTCGGTCAGCCGCGACTTCAAAACGCCCTATGTCGAGCTCTTCGGCCTGAATATCGAGCAGAGCCTGGGCAAGGCATGGCAGTTGAACGTCGGCTACGTGGGCTCGGCCAGCCGTCACAACCTCGTGCTCCAGGACATCAACCAGGCGGGACTGGGCAGCGAATATGCCGCGGTGCCGTATAACTCGACAACTTGCTCGCCGGGGTTCAGCGGAGCGACCCCGGGTGCGGCCGGAACCAACCTGCAGTGCTCGCGGCCTTATTTCAGCCAGTACCCCAACTTCGGCATCATCAACCAGGTCAACTCCGCCGCCGCGTCCAGCTACAACGCGCTGCAGGCCACGCTGCGCAGCAGTTCGTGGCATGGACTGACCAGCCAGTTCGCCTACGCATGGAGCCACAACCTCGACGACTCCAGCCAGTTCAATCTCCTGCCTCAGAATTCGGCAAATCTGCAGGGTGACTGGGGCAACGCGTTGAACGACGTTCGAAACCACTTCGCCGCGTATCTCAACTACGAGATTCCTGCCCTTGCCTATGGGCCAAGGGTCCTGATGCAGGGTTGGGAGCTCAACAGTATCCTCAAGTTCCAGAACGGCCAGCCGGTCAACGTCCTCAGCGGAGCAGACAACAGCGGCACGTTTGAGGAGGAGGACCGCGCCAGCATCACCGGCCCGGCCCTCAACAGCAACCGCTCGGTGCAAAATACCTCCAATGGCATCGTGGCGCAGTATCTGAACCCGAACAGCTTCGCCGTCCCGGCCAACGGCACCTACGGCAATCTGGGCCGCGACCAGATTGTCGGACCCGGCTTTGGAGACGTGGATCTGTCGCTGATCAAGAACCTGCCCGTTTACAAGGAACGCGTCCGCGCGCAGTTCCGCGTGGAGATGTTCAACGTCTTCAATCGCATCAACCTGGCGCAGCCGCTTGCGAATATGGGTTACGGCGGCTTGTTCGGCGCGAGCACGTCGACAATCGGAGTCTCCTACGGCGCGCCCGGCATCGGCTCCGGAGAGCCCTACAACACGCAGCTCGCCCTGAAGATTCTTTTCTAGGATTTCCCAGGCCAATCGGCCGGCAGCCGCCCCTCCGGGAACGAGTCTCGGGATGCCATGAGGCATCTCGAGTTCGTCCCCCGTTTCCGGGTCGTGTCCCCGCTCGTGCGTAGCCGGGTGGCCCCTCGATTATGTGAGGCTGCTGGCCAGAATGTTGCTGACAAAAGTAAAGGCTGAATCCAGCCCTTTCCCCAATGCCTGCACACCTGCCGTTGCTCCGAATGCGACGAGAACCAGAACCAGTGTGTATTCGATCAGGTTCTGCCCTTCTTCATGAGCCACCAGGGCTCGCATTTTGACTGCCAGTTTCAGTATCTGGGGATGCATTTTCCGGGTCCACCACAATTTGAGGTTGGAGGTCTGGCGCCTGGATTTCTGGAAGGGGGGAACTCATTGCGGCGGGAATGCGCTTACGCGAGCCGTCTTTCCATCGGCAGCGTAACGGCTTCAGTGCCGCGTTCGATAATCATCCTTCGGCTGGACATCTGAGTCAAGCTCTTCTTGCATCGATTCGCCCCCGCCTTGTCTCGGGAACCGCATCGTTGCGTTGCACCGGCGAGTAGCGCCGACCTTGAGCAACGTCCCTGCTCACAGTCCTTCTTTCCCAAACCCCGTCAATGCGGGTTCCAGGCAATGGAAAGCGGCGCTTTTCCCGGAACTTGCCGGCATTGCTTTCTCCGTATGAGACGATCCGCGGCGGAATTCCGCTTTATAAGTCAGGAGGGGTCTGGCGAGAGGACCGTTCCGGGAGGGTTGGGAAGATGAAAAAGAGCGCCGGATCGATCGTAGCCATTCTGGCATTTGCGGCAGCCCTGCTCCCCGCGGGCGCGCAATCTTCGGCTTTTCGCCAGGATGCGGATCCCGGCGCCTGGCTTGACGGCGCGCATGCGGCCGGAGATACAGATGGATCCCCGTCCATCTGCAACAAGCACTCTGCGAAATCGATATCGGCGAAAGGCATCGACCCCGCGTACATGAGCATGAAGACGTACTCTGACGCGCAGATGGTACGGGCTGTACAGGCAGCGAAGAAACTCCGTCAAGCCGAATCCATGAGTCAGGGCTCGGCTTCGGCCGTGCCGGACAAGTCACTTCTTTTTGATTTTTCTCGCGGGCTCAAGCACGCGAGAAACCAGTTTCCCTAAGTTCTTCCACAGCCTCTTCAGCCTCTGGGGAGAAAATGCGCCACGACCAGGGCGCGGAGTTCCCGGGTCTTTCTTCTATCTGATGGGTGCTCTCACCCGGCCTCGCACCGTGTACCGCCGGTGCGGAACCCAGGGTTTCTCCCAGGTCTGCAGCCCTTGATTGTCGCCCGCCGCCGCGAATCTGCATCCAACCGGTCAAAGGCTGTTTTGATGGGAGGAAAGCCAATGAACCGTTTTCTCGCTGCCGTGTGCTGCGTCTCTCTTCTCTCACTTCCCGCGCTGGCCCAGAAAAAGGCCGCCCGAGGGGCCGGAATGACCGACCAGCAGTTTGTCGATTTTGCCGCGCAAACCGATATGGTCGAAGCCAACCTTGGACAACTGGCGCAGACTGCGGCCTCGTCGCAGGATGTGAAGGATTATGCCCAGGGACTGGTGACCGATCACACCAGTGATTTCCAGCAGTTGCATGCTGCCGCCCAGCAGGCCGGCCTCACCGTGCCGGATGCGATCGATGCCGCCCACGACAAGGCGATGATCGATCCGTTCCAGAAGCTGAAGGGCGCGGCGTTCGATCATCACTACGAAATGGACATGGTCGCCGGCCACACCAGGGCGCTGGAGGTCTACAAGAAGGAGGCGGCCGACGCGCAGAATCCCGCCATCAAGTCCTATGCGGAGGGAGTGGTGCCGACCCTGGAGAAGCATCTGAGCGGCGCCAAGGATCTGGAAAAGACAAAGAAAGCAGCGCCGTCGGGGCAGTGATCCGGGGCTGCAGGCCGCCGCCATCCCACCCTTTCGCCAGAACGGGGCGAAAAGGGTGGGGCAATCCGGCGATCCACGATAAACGGCGCCTCAATCGTCGTCCTCGTCGCGATGCGTCGCATGGGTGCGCCTGAGGAGCATCGCCGGCACCGGTTTATTCCCCATCGCATCCTTCCACAGGATCACATTGAGCTTCTGCGCGTCGGCGCGGTCGGCGTGGCGGAAGTCCATCTTCATGCTCTCCTCGGCGCCGGGTCTGTGCGGCGGATTGGCCGCATAGATCAGGCCGTTGTCGCGATTCGATGTGTCCGCGACATAAGGCGGCTGGTCGCCGGGACCGGAAAACAACGACGAGATGAGCGGCGCGAAAGCGTCGTTGTTGTTCATCGGCGGCAGCCCGAGCAGCGCCTCCATGGTCCGCACCACGCTCACGGTGGTGTAGAAATGGCTGTCGACAAAAGCCGCGCCATTCTCGCCGTGCGGCGCATACTTGCTCACCACGAAGGCAATGCTCCGATGCGCGTCGACGTGATCGCCGCCGGCTTGCGCGTCGTCTTCGAGGATGAAGAACGCCGTGTCACCCCAGAACGGCGAGTGCGAGATGGCCTCCACCGCGCGGCCCACCGCCAGATCGTTATCGGCCACCGAGGCCTTCGGTGTCGGCCCCCCCGGCCGCGTTCCCGCCGTGTGATCGTTGCCCAGCCGCAGCATGATGAAGTTCGGCATCGTGTCATTGCCATGCTGCATATCCGCGATCCAGCCCTTCAGATGCCGCAGAAAGATATCCACGCGGATCTGGTCCGGAACAAAGAGATTAAAGTCCGGCGCCTCGGGCGCGAAGTGGCCTACCAGCTCCGGCTTGGTGGCAATGTTGGTCGCCAGCACCGGGATGGGCCACGGCCACTTGTTCGTGCCGCCGCCCCACTCGGCAGGCAGCGCATCGCCCGGCGCATACGCCTTTTTGGCGCACTTCGGCCCGGCCAGCATCGGTCCCAACTTGGGGTCGGCCACCT
>JASHQQ010000011.1 GCA_030039035.1 Acidobacteriaceae bacterium
AGATGGCCCAAGTGATGGAGCGGCTGGCCGAATGCCGGCTCGACCTGCACGGAGGGCCGCCGCAGCCCGCCGACGGACCGATCTGCGGCGCCATGCTGCTCATGCTGCGCGCGCAACAGGACCGCGACAGCCTGCCGCGCTATATCGAGTCGCTCGATACCAGCGAGCACGGCTCGGCGATCGGCGACAAGATCGGCGCGCTGGACCGGGTACGCAACGACGTGGCGCTGATTTCGACAAACAATGGGCCGGTCGTGATCTCAGCCTTTACGTGGAACAATGTCGACCAGCGCTGGACGGGCGACAACGAAGCCGAGCGGACGCTGGGCAAGATCGGAAAGGCGATTGTCGATCGCTGGTCGCCGGAAGGGCTCGACGCGGCGGCGTTCAACTGGGACAATCCGCTGGCGAATGCTGCAGGCGCGCCGAAGCAGTGAGGTGCAAGCTGTCGGTCGGCGAATCTGCCGGCACAACAAAACCCCGTCCGGAAGGACGGGGTTTTGTTGGGCTGCCATCGCTGGTCCGAAAGGCTCCCTGGACGGGAGGTCCTAGGCCTTGGCGATTTTGCCGGCCTTGATGCAGCTCGTGCACACGCGAAGACGTTTGGGCGCGCCGTTCACCAGAGCCTTCACGACCTGAAGGTTCACGTCCCAGGTGCGGCGGGTTACGTTATGCGCGTGAGAAATGTTGTTGCCGAAGCGCGGTCCCTTGCCGCAGATATCGCATGTCTTTGCCATGACGGGTTTCGAGGCTCCTCTACGATTCTTCAGTATATCGGGACTCGCCGCTCCGCGCCAAATGAGCACGGCGTCGTCAGTGGGCCTCGAGGATGTCGTTGTAGGAATGTCGCGCCCATCCCAGATAGTGGGGATTGGAGCGATCCGAGTCATCCAGATTATTCAGCACTCGCGGAAGAAGCTCGCCATAGTCGGGCGTTCGCAGCGCGATGGCCAATCGGGCCAGATTGCCGCCGGACAAGCCGTCGTAGGCCATGGCCAGGAACTTTTGGCTTGCCTCTGAAGCCTTGTCGGCTTTTTGCGCGGGCGATTGACCGTCACCAGGACTGCTCAGCTCATACATCATCAGCGTGAGCCGCGGCGTGGCGCTGAGCAGCAGCCTGCGCTGGTCACGATCGCCCTTCAGCAGCTTGTTCTGAATGTCGGCGTTTACGGTCATTCCCGCCGGTTCCGCAATAACACGCACGGCACGGAAGGCATCGGCCAGGCCGGGTACGAAGCGCAGATTGCCCGGTCCCTTGTTTTCAGGCCGCTGCTGGGGCTCGATATCGAGGTGAATTCCATCGAAGCCGGCGCCGGAATGCCTGCGGTTGAAGGCAACGATCTGCTTCACGTGATCGAGAAGCGCCTCCCGGTGTTTTCCGGCTTCGTCGGCGTCGGTGCTCGAGAGCAGCGCTTCGGCGCGGATTCCGGCGCGATGAAGAAGGCCGATGGCGCGCTGAAAATCGGCTTCTTCGGCCGCGGCCTTCCCGGCGGAGTAAGAAAGATAGACTTCGTTGACGCCTTGTTCGCGGCAAAAATCGCGCAGGCGCTCGGCGCCGCGTGGTACACCCAAAACCTGATCGCTCTTCCACACCCAAAGGCCGTGCACCCAATTGGCCGATTGCGCGGCGGCCAGGAGCGGCAGCCAACAGGCACTGGCACAAAAAACGCGGATCTGGAGCACTTTCACGATTGACCCTCCGCATTGAATTCCGCTTTGCTCTGAAGGTCATGCAATCTTATATCCCGGCGGCAAGTTCCGGCGCGCCCGATTCTGGTAGCATCCTGTAGGAGAAATCTCATCCATGGACGCCCTGAACAGCGCGGCGCTCGGCGCCCGGCGCAACGAAGACATCGCCCTCGACCTGTTGAAGTTTGTGGCCTCCACCGCCGATATCGGACGGGCCGCGCCGTCGACCGGCTTCAGCGGCACGGCTGCGGCCAAGCCGGAAGAGCGCGTGCACCAACTGCTCGATCTCTACGGCCGCTGCCTGAAGGCCGTGGAAGGCAGGGGTCCGAACCCGGGAGCGGGCCAATAGCCGCGGAACGGGTTCTGCGCATCGCGGCCGCCGGCGCCGGCGCCTTCGGCCGCAACCACCTGCGCGTTCTGCGGGAACTCGAGTCGGGCGGCGCAGGCGTGACGCTCGCCGCCGTGGTCGAGCCCGATGCCAGCCGCGCCGCCGAAGCCGCGGCTCAATACAAGCTTCCCGTCGTTTCCTCGATCGACGAACTGCTTGCCGCCGATCTGCGTCTCGACGCCGCCATCGTCGCCGTGCCCACGGTGCATCATTGCGCGGTTGCCGCGCAGCTTCTCGAGGCCGGCATCGACGTGCTCGTTGAAAAGCCGTTGGCGGCAAATCTCGGCGGGGCCGACGAGTTGATTGCGCTCGCCGGGAAGCACAATCGCATTCTGCAGGCCGGCCATCTGGAGCGGTTCAATCCCGCCGTCCTTGCCATCGAGCCCAGGCTGCGCCGGCCGATGTTCTTCGAAGCGCACCGCCTCTCGATCTTTACGCCGCGTTCGCTCGACGTGGACGTGGTGCTCGACCTGATGATCCACGATCTCGACATCGTACTTACCTTCGCGCGCTCGCCGGTGCGCGAAGTGCGCGCCGTCGGGCTGCCCGTCGTTTCACCGAAAGTCGACATCGCCAACGTGCGCGTGGAATTCGAGTCGGGCTGCGTGGCCAACTTCACGGCGTCGCGCGTTTCCACCGAGCGCGTGCGCAAGCTCCGCTTTTTCGAGCCGCGGCGGTATGTCTCGATCGACTACGCGCGGCGCGACCTCCTGGTCATCGAGATCGATCCCACGGCTGCCGCCGGCGCCGGTCCCGCGCCCGGCCTGTCGTTCGCCAAGCCTCAGGTCACGCCCGGCGAGCCGCTGCGCCTGGAGGTCGAGTCGTTTCTCGACTGTGTGCGCACGCGCCACGAGCCACGGGTAACGGCGCGGCAAGCGCGAGAGGCGCTCGCGCTGGCATTGGAGATTCAGGCGCAGATGGCGGATCACGCGCGGCGTGCCGGGCTGGAAAGCTTCTTCGCGCCGGGCGCGTAGCTCCCGGATTCCGATCCTCGGCGAACGATAAGATGGAAAAATGCTGCGAGTGAAGCTGCTGGCGCCTTCGGCGCGCGCGCCCGAGGTTGCCCATCCCGGCGAGGATTTGGGATACGACGTCTTTGCGCTGGAAGCCTTGAGTCTGGCGGCGCACGCTACCGTAAAGGTCCGGACGGGAATTGCCGTCGAAGCGCGGCATTCGGAAACGGGCGCGCCGCTGGGTCTGCTGGTGCGAGACCGGTCGTCGATGGCCGCACGCGGAATTGCCACGACCGCAGGCGTGATTGACGCCGGATATCGTGGTGAAATCTTGATCCTGATGACCAATCTGGGCGATGCCGCCGTCGAGCTGAAGGCTGGCGAAAAGATCGCGCAGATGATCCCGGTGCCGGTGCTGACCGGGCGCGTCGAAGTCGTGGACGAACTCGAAAGCTCGGCGCGAGCGGCGAAAGGATTCGGCAGTTCGGGACGGTGAAGGACGGGCGTCCAGGGTCCGGCGTCCAGCGTCCAGGGGAGAGTCCAGAGGCAGACGCCCAGTCTCCGGGGTCCGAGGTCCGGGTTCGCGCCCAGCGAGTGAAGTCTGAAGCGCGGTCTGCATCCAATCGAAGAGACATGCGGCTTCGGAAGGAGCGCCGGGGAGGAGATCGATCCGCTGGTGGCGCGGATTACCCTGATTCGATTACTCTTGCATTCCGGACTGCGGAAGGACTCGAGGAGAATCCGCCGGCAATGATGGAATTCCACATTTCGCGAGCAGCGCGGGAGCGGTACGACTTCAAGGAATCGCTTTTTTCCTACACGGGGAACGTCGTCTTCGACAATATCGGCGCGTGCCGCGAGTTCGCCTACAGGATGAACCAGGCGCGCGACGCGCAGCATCATCCCGAGCGCACCGTGCACGCGGGCGCGCTCTACGCCATGGGTCTGATCGACGAAGCCAGCCACATGGCGATTGCCAGATACCGGCAGACGCTCGACCCCGCTGTGATGACAGCGGCGCTCGACTGGTTCGGAGCGCAGGTGGGCCAGCAGCAGCTCGACAAGCTTCTGCTCGCTTTTGTCGCACACTTTCCCGGCACAGCCGTGATGCGCGGCGAAGTGACCGCGCAGCAATGGCTCGCCGGAACGACCGATGGCGTGCCCAATCGCGCCGCCGCGCTCGAGGAGCTGGTGCTGCTGTGGGCGGCCAACCGCAACCCGGCGTTCAAGCCGTTCGAAGAGCTCTTTGCCGACAAGCCGCTCGCCGAGAAGACGGTTTACAGGCAGGTCACGCAACAGCTTCCGGGTTACTTTGCCACGCGTCCGCTTGTGCCCATGGCAGACTCGGCGCCGGTTACGCTGATCGATTTTCTGCGCGCGCCGGCCGCCGGATCGCCGAAGTCTCTCGCCGAGCAGCTCACGCTGATTCGCAAGCTGTGGAAGCCGTTGCTGGGCGACGCGCTCGACCGGTTGCTGCTCGTCGCCGGCGAGATACTGCGCGAAGAAGAGCTGGGCATCTGGATGCAGTACAATCCCGACGCCGTGCGCACGCGCGAGGCGGCGCTGGCCGCGGCCGAACGGCGCCGCCGGCTCGGCCAGCAGCAATGGCCTTCGCTGGTCAGCCAGTCGCAGGTGCCGGTCTTCGGCGACCCGGCGCACGAGTACGAGCGCTTCAGCGCGGATATGGCCTGGATGCCGGGCGCGGTGCTGATCGCCAAGAGCACTTACGTGTGGCTGGCGCAGTTGAGCCGGCAATACGGCCGCCACATCTCGAAGCTGGACGAGATTCCCGACGAAGAGCTCGCGCTGCTTGCGCATCGCGGCCTCAATTCGCTGTGGCTGATCGGCATCTGGGAGCGCAGCCGCGCGTCGAAGACGATCAAGCAGCTCTGCGGCAGCTACGACGCCGTGGCTTCGGCCTATTCGCTCTACGACTACCGCATCGCCGGCGATCTGGGCGGCGATGGCGCTTACATCAACCTGCGCGATCGCGCCTATCGTCATGGCATTCGCCTGGCCAGCGACATGGTGCCCAATCACATGGGCATCGATTCGCCGTGGGTCGTCGAGCATCCCGAGTGGTTCATCTCGCGGGGCGAATCGCCGTATCCGGCGTACCGGTTCGACGGGCCGAATCTGTCCAACGATTCGCGCGTCGAGCTCAAGATCGACGATCACTATTACGAGCAGACCGATGCCGCCGTCGTCTTTCGCCGCCGCGACCTGGCTACCGGCGACACGCGATACATCTACCACGGCAACGACGGCACGAGTTTCCCATGGAACGATACGGCACAGCTCGACTACCTGAACCCGGCGGTGCGCGAGCAGGTGATCCGGACGATTCTGCATGTGGCGCGGCTGTTTCCCGTCATCCGTTTCGATGCGGCGATGACGCTGGCCAAGCGTCACTTCCATCGCCTCTGGTTTCCCGGGCCGGGCACCAGCGGCGCCATTCCTTCGCGCGCCGAGTATTCGATGTCCGACGAAGAATTCAACCGCGCCATGCCGCACGAGTTCTGGCGCGAGGTGGTCGACCGCGTCGCGGCCGAGGTTCCCGGCACGCTGCTGCTCGCCGAGGCCTTCTGGCTCATGGAGGGCTACTTTGTGCGCACACTGGGCATGCATCGCGTTTACAACAGCGCCTTCATGAACATGCTGCGCGACGAAAAAAACGCCGAATACCGCTCGGTGATCAAGGAGACGATCAAGTTCGATCCCGACATCATGAAGCGCTACGTCAACTTCATGAGCAATCCCGACGAGCGCACGGCGATCGATCAGTTCGGCACCGGCGACAAGTGCTTCGGCGTGGCGACGATGATGGCCACGCTGCCCGGCCTGCCCATGTTCGGCCACGGCCAGATCGAGGGATTCACCGAAAAGTACGGCATGGAGTACCAGCGGCCGCGCTACGAAGAATCGCCAAATCACTGGCTCGTCGAGCGGCACGAGCGCGAGATCGCGCCCCTGCTCAAGCGGCGCTGGCTGTTTGCCGAAAGCGGAAATTTCCTGCTCTACGATTTCTACCGGCCGAAGGGGACGGTCGACGAGAATGTCTTTGCGTACTCCAACCGCGGCGGCGACCATCGCGTGCTGGTCGTCTATCACAACCGCTACGCCAGCACGCACGGCACCATCGACTACTCCGCCGCTTCCATGGACAAAGGCAGCGGCGAGCTGCGGCAACGGCGGCTTGGCGAGGGACTTGACTTTGGCGGCGGCGCCGGGCGCGTGCTGGTGTTTCGCGATTCGCTGACCGGGCTTGAATATTTGCGTCGCGCCGACGATCTCGCCAGCCGCGGTCTCACGCTCGATCTGCAAGCGTATCAGTGCCATGTGTTTGTCGACTGGCAGGTGCGCGATTCCACGGCCGAGTATCCCTGGGACCGGTTGTGCGACGAACTGGGCGGACGCGGCGTTCCCAATCTCGACGAAGCTCTGGTGATGATGGAGCTGCGGCCCGTGCACGACGCGGTGCGAGACCAGCTCGATCCGCAGATCGTGCGTCTTTTCGCCGATCTCGCCGAGCATCCGCGCGCGGCCGGTGCCGCGGCCGATCAGACGTTGCGGCAACAACGCAGCGAGTTCCTGGATCAGGCGTGGGTGCGCACCGCAAAGCTCATTCGCGCGGCGCAGCAGGCCTGGCGGCGAGGAATTGGAGATGGCCATCGCGCCGCCGGACCGGACCACCTGCGCCGGCCGGAAACCATGAGCCAGGTATGGAAAGAACGCTTGCGCGCGGCCATGCGCATCCCCGCGCTCGAAGGGCTGTCGCCCGCTCCCTGGAGCGGCGCCGCACGCAGGGTGCTGCCCAGCCCCAGCCCGCAGCGGACCGCGACCGCAATGTGGGGCCCGGTGCTGGCGTGGGTGGCGCTGGAGCTGCTGGCCGAATCGATCGGGCCGGAGAGACCCGAACAGGTTGCGCTCGAAATGTTCGACCGGCTCCGGCTGCGCGAGCCGTTTGCCCGCGCCCTTGCCAATCTCGGCTTTGAGGGAGAGGAGAGCTGGCGCGCCGCCGCGCGCATCAAGGTGGTGCTGCTGACTGAAGTGGAGCTGGCCAAGCGAAGAGCCGGCGCGGGTCCGGAGAAGCCGGTTGAAGCGAAATCGACCGGGCAGCAATCCGCAAATCGCGAAGCGAGGCCTGAAGAACCGGGGCTGCCGCAAAATCTCTGGAGCGATCCAGACGTTCGCTGGCTTACCGACGCGCACGAGTCGAACGGCATCTGGTATCTTGTTCGCGAGCCCTACGAAGAGCTGCTTTGGTGGATGCTGATGCCCTCGCTGCTGCGCCTGGCCCTGGAGGCGACGGCGAACCGCGCCGCGGTGGATGCGATGAGCCGCACCGTCGCGGATGCGCTCTCCGCAGCCGGGGCTGCGGGATACCGCATCGACGCTCTGGTCAGCCCCGGGCCGGTCGCGGCGGCGCCGGGCAGCGACGAACGCCAGCCTGAGGTCGAGTCCCGGGCGATGGAAGAAGAGTCCGCAACAGGCAAGCGGAAAAGCTAGTGTCCCGGGTTCGAAGTTCGAAACCTGAATACTGATGTCATCCTGAACGTAGCAAGCCGTGTTTGCGCGGGTTGCGGAGTGAAGGATCTGCGGTTTGCCTTTCGGTTTATGCGGCGAACCTCGGACTCGCCGCACGAGATGTTGTTTGAGGACGTTTTGTGTCAGGGCACGACTTGCCGGGGTCCCCAACAGGCCGGTTTTGCTTGTTGGGGTGGCTTGAGTCGTGCCGAAAAGGCCGCTTTTATCTGTCTTTCTCGCGGGCTTCAGCCCGCGAGAAGGCCAAGGAGCCGCAATGGGCGAAAGAATCAGGCTGAAATCCTCAGACGGATTCGAACCGGGCGCGTACGTCGCACGGCCGAAGGGCGATCCCGTAGCGGGACTCGTCGTGGTGCAGGAGATCTTCGGAGTCAACGCGCATATCCGCTCCGTGGCCGATGGCTACGCCCGCGAAGGCTTTCTCGCCGTGGCGTCGGCTCTGTTCGACCGCGTCGAGCGCGATGTCGAGCTCGGTTACGAAGGCGCCGACATGGAAAAGGCTCGCAGCTTCATTCCCAAGCTCGGCCTGGACGCTGCCGTGAAGGATGTTGCCGCGGCGATGGACTATGCGAAGCGTGAATCCGGAAAGAGAGTGGGCGTGATCGGTTACTGCTGGGGTGGGTCGCTGGCGTGGCTGGCGGCCACCCGGCTGCATGCCGATGTAGCCGTCGGCTACTACGGCGGCCAGATCGCCAGGTTCGCTGCGGAAACGCCGATGGCGCCGGTGATGTTGCACTTCGGACGGCAGGACCAGCACATTCCGCCGGAAGACGTGGAAAAGGTTCACGCGGCGCATCCCGAAGTCCGGATCTACTGGTACGACGCCGGCCACGGTTTCAACTGCGACGCGCGCGCCAGCTACAATGCCCAGTCGGCGAACACGGCTCGCGAGCGGTCGCTGGCGTTTCTCAAAGAGCATTTGGCCGCGACGAAGTAAGGCAACATCTTCTTCAAATGCCGAATTGACTTTCCGGCGCCACTCATGGAACTCTGCTTCGACAATCGGGCGGCTCATCCTCGAAAGGTCCTGTTGCTTTCCCAGAGGGGATGTGCCATTCTTTCTGTGGGAAACCAAAATGAAGCAGAAGGCCGACGTTCAACAAGGCACGCTGGCGCTCATGGTCCTGAAGACCCTCGACGTCCTTGGACCGCTGCACGGCTACGGCATCGCGCGGCGCATCGGGCAGATCAGCGGCGACCTGCTTTCAGTCAACCAGGGCACGCTTTATCCGCTGCTGCTGAAGCTGGAGCAGGAGGGCTCGATCGCGTCGGAGTGGGGCGCGTCGGAGAACAACCGCCGCGCCCGCTTCTACCGCCTGACTCCTGCCGGCCGCAGGCAGTTGCAGGCCGAGGCGCGCGACTGGAACCAGACGGCGGCCATCATCGAGCGCTTCTTTGCGGCCAGGGCTGAGGATTTCTTATGAGATCGCTGCGCAGACTCCTGTCACGCGTATTTGGCTTTGTGGCCCGGCGCCAATCCGAGGAGCGGATGCGCGAAGAGATCGAGGAGCACGTTGCGCTGCAGACAGCGGAGAATCTTCGCGCGGGAATGACGGCCGCGGAGGCGCGGCGCCAGGCGATCCTGAAATTCGGCGCGGTCGAAGCCATGAAGGAGAGCTATCGCGCCGGGCGGGGAATGCCCTTCATCGAAACGGTGCTGCAGGACCTGCGCTACTCCGTTCGCACGATCTCGCGATCGCCGGGCTTCGCCGCCGTCGCCATCCTCACTCTCGCCCTCGGCATCGGGGCGAACACGGCTATTTTCAGCGTCATCGACGCGGTGATGCTGCGCCCGCTGCCGGTCAGGGATCCACAGCAGCTCATGGTCCTGCGCTGGACGGCCCGCAAAGAGCTCAACTTCAACGGCAGCAGCTACGGAGATTGCGACAACAGTCGCGAGAGCGGCTGCGTATTCTCCGTTCCGTTCTCCAGGACTGTGCGTACGCAGGCGAATGCGTTCTCGGGACTGGCCGTCTTTTCCGGCCCGCTCGATATCAACTTCAGGGACAACGGGCCGGCGGTCATCGCACGAGGCGAATATGTTTCGGGCGATTTCTTCTCGACACTGGGATTGAAGACGATTCTCGGCCGCCCGCTCGGTCCCGCTGACGATCAGCCCGCGGTGCCGCCGGCCATCGTTCTCACCTACGCATTCTGGCAGCGCGCATTCGGCGGTGATCCATCCGCCGTCGGTCGCGGCGTTCGTCTTGACAATGTCGAGGCGGTCATTGTCGGTATCGCCGGACCCGGCTTTTCGAACATCACCCCCGGCAAGACGCAGGACTTTTTCATGTGCCTCTCGCTGGTCGACCGCGTGCGGAGCGAGTGGTGGGCCGATGGCAGCCGCATCAACGACCCATCCGTTTTCTGGGCAGTGATTGTCGGCAGGCTCGCGCCGGGCGTTTCGATTGCGCGGGCGCAAGCGTCGGTTTCCGCGCTGTTTCGCAGCGAGGTCGTGCATCTCTCGCTTCTGACCGATGCCGACGGGCCCGGAGTGCTCGTAAAGCCGGTGCGGGAAGGCCTCGACGGCGAGAGCAGGGGATACGCGCCGATGCTCGATCTCCTGATGGGTGCGGTCGGCTTTGTGCTGCTCATCGCCTGCGCCAATGTTGCCGGGCTCATCCTCGCGCGCTCCGCCGGGCGGCAAAAGGAGCTCGCCGTTCGCCAGGCGATCGGCGCCGGCCGTGGCCGCATTGCGCGGCAACTGCTGACAGAAAGCCTGGTCGTGTCGCTCGCCGGCGGCACGCTCGGAGTCTTCGTCGCCATCTGGGGCGTGAAGGCGCTTGTCGCGCTGCTCCAGAGCCACGTCAGCGATCCGTTTCTGTTCCCGGTCGCGCCGGACTGGCGGGTGCTGGGATTCACTGCCGTAGTCACGGTGGCCACTGGAATTCTCTCCGGCATGGCGCCCACGTTTCGCTCCGCCCGCTCGGATCTCACCCCGTCCCTTCGTGAAAACGCATCTTCCGCGCCCGGCGGCGCCGTTCAGTCGCGATGGCGTTTCCGGCTCGGCGACGCGCTCGTGGTCGCGCAGGTGGCGCTTTCCATGGTTATGCTCATCGGCGCGGGGCTTCTGGTGCGCACGCTGGGTAATCTGCGTCATCTCAATCCCGGCTTCGATACCAGGAACATCCTTCTCTTCGGCGTCAATCCCACGATCGCCGGATACACAGATCCCGGGACCGTGCATCTCTATCGCGATTTGCAACGGCGCTTTGCCGCTCTGCCGGGCGTGATTGCGGTCAGCTACTCCGAAGACGCGCTGCTGAGCCGGAGCACGTCGGGCACGCACGTTCATCTTGATGGAGCGCCCCCAAAATCGAATGTCGGCACCGATTATCTTGCCGTCGGCGCCGATTTCTTCTCCACGATGCGCATCCGCCTTCTCGCCGGGCGCGCCTTCACGTCCGCCGACTTCGCGCAGGCCGACGCGACGAATGCAGCGGTATCCGCGGCCAACAAGGAGGCAAAGGCGCACGCCGATGCGGGCAAAGCTTCGCCCGCTCCTCGGGCGGAAGTGGCGCAATCTGTCCTGCCAGCGCTGGCGCCTGTGCCGGTGATCATCAACCAGACTTTCGCGAAGAGGTATCTTGCCGGCAAGGATCCGGTCGGCCTGCATATGGGGAGCCCGCGGAACGACAAGCCCGCCACAGGTCCGCGGCCGGGCTATTTGATTGTCGGTGTGTCCGAAGACACGAAGTACGGCAGCCTGCGCAGCGAGATAAATCCCACCATGTACGAGCCGCTCACCGGCAACAGCGCCCACTTCGAGGTGCGCACGACCGTCGATCCGGCAACGCTGATCGCCGTGGTGCGAAAGATCGTCGCGGAGGCCGACGGCAACCTGCCGCTGACCGACATTCGCACGCAGAGCCAGCAGATCGACGACACGCTCTTCCAGGAGCGGCTGCTGTCGCGGCTTTCGAGTTTCTTTGCTGTTCTGGCTTTGGCGCTCGCCTGCATTGGTCTCTATGGGCTGCTTTCGTACGAAGTGGCGCGGCGCACGCGCGAGCTCGGCATCCGCATGGCGCTCGGTGCGAACCGGCGCGACGTGATGCGGCTGGTGCTGCGGCAGGGGCTGATTCTCGCGCTGACCGGCGTGGGAATCGGCATCGGCGCGGCCGTCGGCATCACGCGCCTGATGGCGAGCATGCTCTATGAAGTGCGGCCCGGCGATCCGGCGACCTTTGCGATTGTCTGTCTTCTGCTAATGGTGGTCGCTGCGGTCGCTTGTCTTGTTCCGGCCCGCCGCGCCACGCGCGTGGAACCGATGGAGGCCTTGCGCACGGAGTGAACGGCGAACGAGGGACCGCGGGAACAAGAAAGCGTCTCCGGCGAAATCTCAAGTTCGCGGCTTTCGCATCCATGCGATGAGTCCTCGGCTCGCGTCGCCGGAAAGCAGCTCCGACAATGGACGGCTACGCGGGGTTTGCTTTTTGCAGCTTTCCATCCTTGAGCAAAAAGCGCTCGCCGCGCCATGTAATGGCGTTCCCGGCAAAGCCAGCGACCCACAAGCCCATGGCGGCAACGTCGCGCACCGGCAGCAGCCAGAGATCGTCGAGCAGGTGATGGTCGCCCAGCACCGCGGCTCCGACCGTCATGGCGGAACCGAGCCTCAGGAAGAAGCTCAGTCCCAGCAGCCACAGGCTCATGGGACTGACGCCGCTGGCTATCACGTTGAGCAGCGCCCAGGGCAGACCGTACGTCACGATGAGCCCGGCGTAACCCCACGGCCGTGCATCGCGCACGGTTCGAAGCCAGCGCAACTGGTGATCGAAGAAGCCTCGCCATGTGTAAGCCGGCACGGCGGTCTGCACGACTTCAGGGCTCAGGGCAATGCGATAGTCGGCCGCGGCGACACGCGCGCCGAGCTCGTAGTCGTCCGCAAGATGATCCAGGAGCGGCTCCAGACCGCCAATCTTGTCGAGCGCCTCGCGGCGGATGGCGAGCGTGGAACCAAGGCCGTACTGCATGCCGCGCTCGATCAGCTTCGAAAGCAGTACGCCGGGTTGAAACTCCGTGGCGATTCCCAGCGCCTCGAAACGCGAGGCCAGTGTGCCATGCGCGCCTCCGCGATAGAGCGCAGTCACCAGTCCGACCGGCGGCCCGGATTCCTCGCGCGGTTTGTTGGGCGCGGCGAAGTTCGCCATCGTGCGTTCGAGGTAGCGCGGCGAGACGGTGATATCGGAGTCGTTGATGAGCAGAAATTCGTGGTTTGCGTAGGGCACGAGCTGCGCCAGCGTGCTCACCTTGCCGTTGGCGCCGAGCCGCCGGGGGCACTCGATAAGCCGGATGGGCAGATATGGGAATTCCGCCTTGAGTTGAGATACCGCGGCGACGGCGGGATCGTCGAGACTCGATACTCCGAAGAGCAGTTCGTAATCGCCGAGGTACGACTGGCGGCAGTGACTGCGAAACGCATCGAGCATTCCCGGATCGGGACCCTTGAGCGACTTGAGGATGCTCACCGCGGGCGCGAAGGCCGGCAGCGCCGTGCGCCGCTCGCGCAGGTAGACGCGCGCGGCCACCATGACAGCGAGGAAATAGCCCATTCCGGCAAGGGTCATGGCCGTGGTAAAGACTTCCACGGCTTGGGCCAGGGCGTGCGGCATGGATGAATCCAGTGTAGTCGCACGACTGAAGTGGGGGACCAAGGGACTACGCGGCTAAGGGACTGAAGGACGAAGACCCGATCTTCGTGCGGAATATCTCCTGGCATGCGCCGGCGAGCATGACTTCGGTGCACAGCGTCCCCGTTCAGGAGCTCGCGCTCCCACCGGTCCCGAGTCCCTTGGTCCCTCAGTCCCTTCGTCCCTCGTTCACTCGTACCGCAGCGCCTCGATCGGGTCGAGGGTGGCCGCTTTCCACGCCGGGTAGATGCCGAATAGCAGGCCGATGGCGCAGGAGGCGGTGAGTCCGAGCAGAACCCACATCGTCGACAGAGTGGCGGGCAAGCCAATGGGAAGAAGATAGACGATCCATGTGAGTACGGCTCCGGCCAGTATGCCGATGATGCCGCCCACGGCGCACAGCGTGACCGCTTCGGTGGTGAATTGGGTGAGGATATCCCGACGGCTCGCTCCGATGGCCTTGCGCACGCCGATCTCGCGCGTGCGCTCGGTCACGCTGACGAGCATGATGTTCATCACGCCAACGCCGCCCACCATCAGGCCGACGCTGGAGACGGCGATCATGAACAGCACCAGACCGCCGGTGAGCTCATTCCACAGCTTCGACAGCGTGTCCGGCCCCATCATCTCGAAGTTATCCGGCTTTTCCACGCGCACCTTGCGACGGATGCGCAGCATCTCCCGCACCTCTTCTTCCACCAGGGACCTGTTTCGCTGGTCGTCGTAGCGGACGACGAGGAACATGTCCGTGATCTCGGGGTACAGATTGTGGAAGGTACCCAGCGGGAAGTAGACGCCGTTGTCGGCGGGATTCTTGCCGGTTCCAAAGGGCTGCTTGCGCTTGTCCAGCACCCCGATCACGGTGTAAAGTCCGGTGGCGACGTTTACGTCTTTTCCCATGGGGTCCGCGCCTTCGAACAGCATCTGGGCCGTGTCGTAGCCCAGCAGGCACACGTGCGCACGGCGTGCGTCTTCGTCTTCGGTCCAGAATCGCCCCGAAACCAGGGCGATGTCCATGACGTCCTGAAACTGCGCCGTGGAGCCGAACAGGAATGCGCCGGCAACCTTCCTGCCTTTGTACTTCACGTCGACATCGCCCACGCGGAAGGTCTCATTCACGTGCCGTTGCTCGGCATCCGAACCCAGCACATGGGGCAGCGAGCGCAGGGCGAGCGCATCGTCGAGCGTGAGTTTTTTGCGGGAGAGCATCTCTGTTGTCGGCTTCAAACCGATCATGGGCATGTGAAAAACCCAGATCACGTTGCTGCCCACGGAAGTGATCCAGTCATTCACGCGCCGATTCACGCCATTGATGACCGACGAGATGGTGATGACGGTCGTGACGCCGATGACGATGCCGAGAATCGTCAGCCCGGAGCGAAGCTTGTTCTCGCGCAGCGTATCCAGCGCCAGCTTGACCGATTCGCGCTTTTGCCCCTGGGCCATGCGGGCAGCCTCTGATTTTCAGCTTGTGAGCTCTATTTTGCCATGATCGGCGATGGCGGGCACGGAACAAGGGAACGGGGGAACAAGGGAACGGAGGGCAAGGAAACAGGGAACAGGGATTAGGGAAAACAATGCCGGATTCCGACCGTAGTTCGGCTCTTTCGGCGCGCGGCCAGAGGGGACGCGCTCAGACATCTTGGCCCCGGGATTGCCCGCATCGCGTGCCCTGTTCCCTGTTCCCTGCCTTATTCGTACCGCAGCGCCTCGATCGGATCCAGTGTGGCCGCCTTCCATGCCGGGTAAATGCCGAAGAGCAGTCCGATGGCGCAGGAGACGGTCAGGCCGATCACAACCCATAGCGTGGAGAGCGTTGCGGGCAGCCCGATGGGCAGGAAATAGATGACGTAGGTGAGGATGGCGCCGACCAGAATGCCGATAATCCCGCCCACCGCACAGAGCGTGACCGCTTCGGTGGTGAATTGAGTCAGGATGGTTCGCTTGGTGGCTCCAATGGCTTTGCGCACGCCGATCTCGCGGGTGCGCTCGGTCACGCTGACCAGCATGATATTCATCACGCCGACGCCGCCCACCATCAGGCCCACGCTCGAGACGGTAATCATGAACAGCACCAGCCCGCCGGTGAGCTGCCCCCACAGCTTGGAGAGCGAATCGGGACCGAAGATCTCGAAGTCATCGTCTTTCCAGGTCGGCACCTTGCGGCGGATGCGCTCCAGCTCGCGAATCTCTTCCTGCACGAGCGCCTTGTTTTTGGGATCATCGTATTTCACGCTCACCCACATGTCCTTTTCTTCGGGGTGCAGGTTGTGGAATGTGCCCAGCGGAAAGTAGACCTGGTTGTCGGCGCGGTTCTTGCCGCCGCCAAACGGCTGCTTCTGCTTGTCGAGCACGCCGATGACCGTATACAGGCCGGACTCGATCGCCACGTCCTTGCCCACGGCGCTCTCGCTGCCGAAGAGCTCCTCCCACGCGTCGTGGCCCAGCACGCACACGTGGGCGCCGCGCTTGTCTTCCTCGTCGGTGTAGAGCCGGCCTTCGAGAAAATGCAGATCGTTCACCACGCCCACCTCGGCGGTCGAGCCGGTCAGGATGGTTCCGGCAACCTTTTTGCCGTTGTATTTCACCGAGACGTCGCCCACGCGGAACTGCGCCTTCACGTGCTGATAGGCTCCGTCGGCGGCCACCACATGAGGAAGCTGGCGCAGCGCCAGCACGTCGTCCAGCGTGAACTTCTTGCGCGCCAGCATCTCCGCCGTCGGCCGCACGCCGATCACCGGCATCTGGAAAATCCAGATCACATTCGTGCCCAGCGAACTGACCCAGTCATTCACGCGATTATTCACTCCGTCGATGACCGAGGAGATGGTAATCACCGACGTGACGCCGATGACGATGCCGAGGATGGTCAGTCCCGAGCGCAGTTTGTTCGCCCTCAGCGTATCGAGGGCCATCTTGATGGATTCGCCGGCTTGTCCGCGCGCCATAAAAGCTCCGTAGTTCCCGGTTCAGAGTACGCTGTTCATGGTTTATGGTTCATAGTTCACGGTTCTCATTTCAATGTTGATGGTCGCCACGTTCCTTTCTCTCAAGAGACTCCAACATTCCAGAAAGCATCTTTCGAACCTCATTCGACAGAGATTCGGATTCCTCGATCAATTTGGGGTCTCCGGACTCAAGAGCCCGAGCTGTTTCGAGCTGTGTCAACACCTCACAGCTTGAGCCTCGTGCGATACCAAGAAACTGTCGGAATTCTCTCCGGCTGATTCTACCCTGCCCTTCCGCGATATTACCCGGTATCGACACAACGGATCGTCGCATTTGACTTCAAAGACCGTACAGTTCCTCGCGAGGAAAACATTGTGTCAAGTGGTAATCGCTGAGCGTCAATTGCATCGCTCGCTGCCAGACGACCAACTCCCGAAAGGATTGTCCCATGAAGCTCCTCCATGAGAAGCAGCGCATTCACTCTGAGATCCATAAATCAGATACACCAATTCAAAAGCCACGCCGCCAACAATCTGCTATCTCTGAAATGCGCCTGCGAACTATGAACCAGGAACTCTGAACTGTGAACTCGATATCACATTTCCGCCCTCAGCGCCACCACCGGATCGAGCTTGGCGGCCTTGCTGGCCGGGTAGACGCCGAAGAAGATGCCCACGGCGCCGGCCAGAAAAAGGCCCAGAATCACCGCCCAGATCGGCACGCTGGTGGGGAAGCCGACGACCACCGTGATCAGCTTGCCCACGCCGATGCCGCAAAGCACGCCGATGGCGCCGCCGGTCACGGCCATGGTTCCGCTCTCGATGAGGAACTGCAGCAGCACGTCGCGCTGCTTGGCGCCGAGCGCCTTGCGCACGCCGATCTCACGCGTGCGCTCGGTTACGCTCACCAGCATGATGTTCATGATGACCACGCCGCCAACCACGAGAGCCACCGAGGCCAACCCCAGCACCACCGTGGCGAAGAGGCTCGAAATCTGTTTCCAGATGTCGAGAAACGTGTCGTTGGTTTCAAGCTGAAAGTCGTCGTCGGAACCGGGCGCGTCGTGGCGGCGCGTGCGCATCAGCACGCGCACATCGTCCTCGGCGCGTTCCATCGCCTGCGCATTGCCTCCGGCGCGCGCGTAGATGGTGACCGAATCGTTGTAGCCGTAAATCTGCTGGTAGGTGGTAATGGGCACGGCCACCCAGTTGTCCTGCGACTGGCCCAGCGTCTTTCCCTGGCGGTCGCCCACGCCGATGATGGTGTAGGGAATGCCGTCGACGCGAATCTCCTTGCCCAGCGGATCGACTCCGTCGCCGATCAGGTTGTCGATGATGTCGTAGCCGACGATCACGTTATGGGTCGCGTGTTCCTCGTCGGCGGGGGTAAAGCCGCGGCCAATGGCGATGTCGATGTTGTTGAGCGAAAGCATCGTCCACGTGTAGCCGCGCACGTCGGTGTTGTTGCTGGAGTGGCCGTTATAGACCACGTTGGTCGACTTGTCCAGCAGCGCGCCGACCTCACTGCACTCGGCGCAGCTGTCTTTCACCGCTTCGTAGTCCTCGATGCGGATAATCTTGCGCTTCTGGAATTTGAAGTACTCTTCCGGCGTGAAGATCACGCTCGACATCTGCGAGACTGTGAAGACGTCGGCGCCGTAGCCGGAGAGCTTCGTGGCCACGTAGCGGTTGGCGCCCTGCACCAGCGTAATGACCATGATGACCGAAGCCACGCCCATCACCACGCCGATGAGCGTGAGGATGGTGCGCAGCTTGTTGGCCCACAGCGACTGCAGCGCGAGCTTGAAGGCCTCACTGAAAAGCATCGTTCTTCTCTTTTCGTCCGCCGGTTCCGCTGCCCGGCAACTTCGCGCGGAGCGCGCGCAGCCCGGAGCGATGGCCCTCGAGGAATAGATCCAGTGTACTCAACCAGAGATGTTGGTCGGACGGCTCAACGCCCCACTGGGCCGCCCGGGAGCCATCAAACACCGGAAATTGCTGACCAAACGCCGCTTTCCCCGCAGTTGGGGATACGCATTGCCTCGAGCGCCGGTTCCCGGAGGCGGGACCCGCAAGCCCCGGCCGGCAGGGAGGCGGAGCAGGAATCCCGGGGGCGTACGCGGCAGCCGAGGCTCACTTCCTGGTAGCGCAAACGTAACTCGCCGCGCTGTTTCTGTCGCCCGTGCCGGAGTATTCCGCCGCGGCAGGATAGGCGCAGATGGGCCGGCTGAACATTGCTTTCCGCTTGCCGTCCTGCTCTCCGGCATGGCGCGCGATTACCCTCTCGGGCGCAGTTCCGTTCTCAACCCAATCCTCCAGCGCACGATAGATACTCTCGTCGGGAACGTTCCGCGCCGGGTTTTCGCCGGGTCCGCCCTGGCCGAAGTCCGTGGCGCCGGGTCCACCGGCGCAGTGTTGCATGCCGGGAACCATGAAGAGGCGGACAAATGCCGCGGCGCCGTTCTCTCCCGCTTTGTCCACCACGCTGTTGTAATAGTCGAGAGTGCCGAGAGCCGGAATCGCGGGGTCATTCCAGCCGTGATAAAGGATGAGCTTGCCGCCGCGCGAGGCCAGCGCACTCAGGTCGGGATCGGTTGCGTCCAGGTCGTGGCCGGTTCGCCCGACGGCCCGGTCGTAGGCAGCTTCGGGATCGAGCGTCAGCACCTCGAGCGAGGCCTGGCCGTAGACCATGTCGTCAAAGTATCCGGTCACGAAGCCCCAACTGGCGCTCTTTTGCGGAGCCGGGCCGGTGATCCACGTCTTCCATCCGCCATCGCCCAGCTCCGCGCCGGGCATCAGGCCGTATTCGATCCGCGTGCCATCCTTCTTGCGCGCGCCGGCATAGAGCGCTTTCAGAGCGGCGAGCTGCGGGGCGGTCAGGCACCGGTCGCTGTCGGCTCCATGGCAAAGCATCACGGAAGGGTCGAAACGGCACTGGCGCGGATCGTCGAGGAACGTCTCGCCGCGCTTGCCGCACTGGGCCAGGACGGCGCGGCTGATGGCCGGCAGCTTGGCCTCGGGAATGTAGCTTTCGGGTTTGCCTTCGAACGCCTGCACAGCGAACAGGCCGCCGGAGACAAGATGCGTCCATTGGTAGGCCGGCGCTCCGGCCAGAATGCCGTCGTAATCCGCGGGAAAGCGCTGCGCCTCCATCAGCGCCTCGCGGCCGCCATCGGAGCAGGAGGCAAAGTAGCGGTGCGCGGCTGGCCGCCCGTAGAAGGCCCGCGTGAGGGCCTCGCCGGTCAGTGTCAGCTCGTGAATGCCGCGCCAGCCGAAGTCGGCGATCTTTTCCGGATGCCCCAGCGCCCATGCAGCGTCGATGCCTGAGGCCTGGTGGCCGGTGTCGGTGCCGGCCGTCGCGTATCCGCTCAGCAGATTGACGGCGAGCCGATGATAGCCGATGCTGCCTGCAAATCCGCCGTTTCCCACGCCGAGAAACTTGCCGTTCCATCCCTCCACCGGCAGCCACACCTCGATGGGAATCGCCGAGTCGGCGCTGGGGTGCGCCTCGGCCGTCACCCGGCACATGGCCGGCAACTTGGAAAAAACTGGGTCCGGCGGAGCATTGGCCGGGGCGTCGGGCGGCGCGGACGGCGGCGGCAGCTTGCCGGCCTCGATCAGCTCAGCCTTTGAGATTGCCGTGTGCGGAAGCGCCAGATTGGAGAGACCCGCGCACCTTGCGGCGCTCTTCGCCGGCTGCCCGTGCGCTGCGGCGGCGCCGGTAACGCACACCAGCACTGCGATGGCAATTCGCTTCATCGTCCCTCCCGGTGCGTGGCGCCATCCTACCAGCATGGCCGGCAGCGGTGCATCGCGGTCGTACCGGGAGGGCGAGAATGCCAGGCCTTTGCTACTCTGGGACCGGTCGCATGAGCCGCGCCGTCAAACCCGAGCCGATCTTGTGCGCGCCTTTGCTGCGCAAAGTGGACGCAAGGCTGATCGAGCTATTGCGCTCACTCGAGCCTGGCGAGTGGGAACTGCAGTCGGTTGCGCCCGCATGGAGGGTTCGCGACGTGGCCGCGCATCTGCTCGATACGCCGCTGCGCAAGCTTTCAATGGTGCGCGATTCCTGGTTCGTCGAGCGGGTGGAGATTCCTTCGCCGGAAGATCTGGTCGCGCTGGTCAATCGGCTCAATCGCGAGGGTGTGGCCGTTTACCGGCGGCTGAGCCCGCCGGTTTTGATCGAAATGATGGAGATGGCCTGCCGCGAGACCGCGAACTTTCACGAGTCGCTCGACCCGTTCGCGCCGGCTGCATTCAACGTGAGCTGGGCGGGTGAAGCGCAGTCGCTGAACTGGTTCGATACGGCCCGCGAGCTCACCGAGCGATGGCATCATCAGCAGCAGATCCGTTTTGCCACGAACCGGCCGGGCATCATGACGCCGGAGCTCTACCTTCCGGTGCTCGACTGCTTCCTGCGCGGGCTGCCGCATCGGTATCGCGACGCTGAAGCGACGGACGGAACGCTCGTGGTGGTGGAAGTCTCCGGCGACTGCGGCGGCGAATGGCTTCTGGTCAAAGCGCCAAAGCGATGGGAATTGGTGGGAGAATCAAGTGCTCCGGCCGCATGCCGCGTGACGATTCCCCAGGAGATCGCCTGGCGAGTTTTCACCAAAGGAATTGACCGCGAAGCGGCGCGATTGCAAGTGCAGATTCAGGGCGATCGCGCGCTCGGCGAAAGGGTCCTGGAACTGACCGCGATCGTCGGGTAGCTGTTGAGCGTTCAAAACCAGGCTGCGCTGCTCAATAATCGACCGCCCTCAATCGATCGTGAACGACAGCGCGACCGTTGTGCGGGGATCCCGGGATTCGAATGCCGGGATCCACGAGTCTTTCACGCTGCGGTCGTCGACCACATTGACCAGCAGGGCGGGCCGGACTTTGCTTGCTTCTTCCGGCGTGAGCAGCCCATTCTCATAGAACGCCTCGACGGTATCGCGCAACTTGGATTCCTCCTCGTCGACAAGGGCTCCGACATCGGAGAGGAAGTTCGCGGGGCCCTGCCACTCGATGGAGATCTGCTGCTGTGTCTGCCATTGCAAGGCGGAGCGGTCGCCTCCGAGCATTTCCAGAAGGAGGTGCTGCCGTGTTTCGTCATTGAGCGAACGGACCCCAATGAAGGACCCTCCGGCTTTGTCGGTTCGCCGATACGTGACGCGGTCGCCGCCGGCCTTAATGAGCAGCGGATCATTGCCTTCCTGCGGGTTTTCGACGATGTTGTACTGGAAGATCGGCGGCCATCCCCGGCGCATGGGACCATCGACGGTATAGAGGCCGCCGCCGATACCTCCGCCGAACCCGGCGCCCGGATCGACCACCGACACTTCGACGGTTTCCTTCGATTCCTCGAGAAC
>JASHQQ010000115.1 GCA_030039035.1 Acidobacteriaceae bacterium
TCGCGGGAGATGGCAAATTGCGCGAGCTGGCTGGGCCGCGCGCTCCAGCGCGGCGGGGAGTTCAAGCCGGCCGAGGAGATGCTCCGTCGCGCTTTGCGAGTCAATGAAGAACTTCACGGCCCGGACGATGCACGCGTGGCCACGGACCTCAACAACCTTGCGCAACTACTCAAAGCCACGAATCGCCTGAGCGAAGCCGAGCCGATGATGAGGAGGGCGCTGGAGATCGACGAGCGCGCGTACGGCCCGGACCATCCAGAAATGGCAATCGACCTCAGCAACCTCGCGCAACTGCTCAGGGCCACGAGTCGCCTGAGCGAAGCCGAGCCGATGATGAGGCGGGCGCTGGAGATCGACGAGCGCGCGTACGGCCCGGACCATCCAGAAATGGCCATCGACCTCAACAACCTTGCGCAACTGCTCAGGGCCACGAGTCGCCTGAGCGAGGCCGAACCCATGATGCGGCGGGCGCTGGAGATCGACGAGCGCGCTTATGGCCCGAACCATCCAGAAGTAGCCATCGACCTCAACAACCTTGCCCTTCTGCTTCGGGCCTCGAATCGCCTCAGCGAGGCCGAGCCGATGATGAGGCGGGCGCTGGAGATCGACGAGCGCGCGTACGGCCCGGACCATCCAAAAGTAGCTATTCGCTTGATCAACCTTGCCCTTCTGCTGAGGGACACAGGCCGCCAGGCAGAAGCCGAACCGGTCGCCAGGCGCAGTCTGCATATTCTTGTCGGAATTCAGCAGCGAAGCGGGTTCGAAATTCCGGATTACACGACGATTCTGGAAAACTATATAGGAATCCTGATCAAGCTTGGCCGATCGGAAGAGCAGATCGCGGAGGAGCTGCGGATCCTTGGGGCTGCTCCGGCGGCGGAGCCAACGCCCAAAGCGTAGGCGCAGGCTTACAACTCCAGTACGTTGTCTTCGATCGCGAGCCGGACGTTGCCGTCGGATTTGGCCAGGCGGCGCACGGCTTCGGGCTTGTCGACTTTGGCTTTCAGCATGACCAGCGCCACGGGAACGCTGCGGCCGGCGCACTTGATCGTCTCCACCGCCGTGGCGCGGTCGATATTGCAGGCGCTCATGAGGATGCGGATGCCGCGCTCGACCAGCTTGGAGTTCTGCATGTGCACGTTGACCATCAGGTTTTCGTACACGTAGCCGAGCCGCGTCATGGCGCCGGTCGTAATCATGTTGAGGACCATCTTCTGCGCCGTGCCGGCCTTCATGCGCGTGGAGCCGGAGACGACCTCCGGTCCCACGTCGGCCACGATGGCGATATCGGCCGCGGCAGCCAGCGGAGTGCCCTGATTGCAGGTAACCGCCGCGGTTTTTGCTCCGCGGGCGCGGGCGTAGGCGACGGCGGCAACCACATAAGGAGTGCGGCCCGAGGCGGAAAGGCCGACGACGACATCTTTTCGCGTGGGTCGGCGGCGGGCAATGTCGCGCTGGCCCAGTTCTTCGGAATCTTCGTTGACTTCCACAGCCGAAGCCAGCGCCTTGGGTCCGCCGGCCATGATGTACTGCACCTGCCCGGGAGCCGTGGAGTAGGTCGGAGGACATTCGGAAGCATCGAGCGCCGCGATGCGCCCGCTCGATCCGGCGCCTATATAAATGAGCCGACCGCCGTCGCGCAGGCTGCGGGCCACCTGGTCGATGACCTGGGCGATCTCCGGGATGGCCTTCTTCACCGCGGCGGCTACTTTGGCGTCTTCGTGGTTGATGATGCGGGCGATTTCGAGAGCGGACTTGGTGTCGAAGCCCTGTGAGGCTTCGTTCTGGCTCTCCGTTGTCAATTGCTCCAGCAGCGCGGCCTGATCTTTCTTTGTATTCTCTCTATGGTTAGGAGCCGCATCCTGCGTCAAAGTACTGGATAGCATCCGAATTTACCCCGATTCTCTATTCTAGCCATAAAAGGGGTCAATACCCCAGATAATTCTCGCCGGCCTTGGACTCCATGGAAACCCCACGATCAGGGCATTGCCACGGCATCGGGAGGTCGCTTTCGGTTGAAAACATTTTCACCGAATCGAATCCGCAACGGCAGGGGGCGGGCCAGAAGGGTAAATCGTTCTGGCGCTAAAGCGCCTCGCGAATCGCGTCGTGAAACGCCGGCCACACCTGGCGAATCTGCCGGTTGGCCCGGTCCGGCCAGGTGCGATTGGTCAGCAGGACCACTGCGATCCCGGCATCGAGATCGATCCACATCGAGCAACCGCTGAAGCCGAGGTGGCCGATCGAATGCTTCGAAAAATGCATGCCGGAAGTGGAATTCTCCGAAGGCGTATCCCAACCCAGCGCGCGCGAACTACCCTCCGGTTCCTGCCGCCCGGCAAATCGTTCCACCGTCTCCGCGCGAAACAAGGCCGGCTCGCCAGCTTCCTCTTCAGCCTTTGCGGCGGCACGAAGGACTTCGCCCGCGAATCGCAGCAGATCCGGCACGTTGGAGAAGAGCCCGGCGTGACCGGCCACGCCCTTCAGCACCCATGCGTTCTCGTCCTGCACCTCGCCCTGGATGCGGCGATGGCGGAACGTCGCGTCCTCCTCGGTCGGCGGAACCGACGGCCGGATTGCGGCCGCTGGCGAGAAAAGCGTCGATCGCATCTCCAGCGGCGCGAATATTTCGCGCTGCGACCATGATTCAAGGCTGTCGCGCATGAGAGCTTCGAGCGCCTTGCCCAGCAGAATGAATCCCGGGTCGGAATATTCGGCGCGCGTGCCCGGTTCGGCTTCGAGGGTGAGCGCCAGGCAGGCACGCAGAAGATCGGCCGGAGTCGAGGCCGTCCGGAAAAACTCAACATATCCCGGCAGCCCCGAGCTGTGCGCCAGCAGATGCCGCAGCGTTACGTGGCGGGCGCGATCGCCTGCCGGCCTGCCTACGACAAACCCCGGAAGCAGCTCGCCGACCGGGAGATCGAGTTCGAGCGCTCCGCGCTGGTGGAGCAACATGGCTGCCGCCGTCGTGGCCACGACCTTGGTTACGCTGGCGAGATCGAAGATCGTACCGGCGCGTACTGCCGCAGCGGCCTCGTCATAGGTGAAGCGGCCGAGCGCGCCCTCGAGAACCACCTCGCCACGCTCCAACACGCCGAAAGCGCATCCGGGAAAAGCCCGCGCGGAGATCGCATCTTGCAGCACGCGCCAGGCGACTGCGAAGCGTTCGCGCGCATCGACGGGACTGGGCGCCGGATCCGAAAGGGATCGAACCATCGTGATTGCATCCTATCGCGATTCGCTACACGTTGGATCGAACCCGGCAGGTGAGCCGGGAAGGTACGGGCTTGAGCCCGTCGACCAGATGCCCCAAAGAGGCGCGAGGGGCTTTACGGCAATTCCTGAGTTGCTGTGGCCGCCCGGAGTCTGTACGGGGTCGCCGCTCCCCAGAGGTCGCGTCGCCTTGAGCGCGGCGGCTTCGGGGTACAGTGACTCAGGAATTGCGATAGCCCCGAACCAGGGTGATCCGCTATCTAATTTTGCTCTCCGCGTCACAAAACAAGGCTATCCTTGGTCATAAGCCGGCCGTCTATCATTCCAGAAACGGCGGAGGTCTCATGCGTAGGTTCGGTTTTGTGTTTGCGCCCGCCATGGCGGCGGGGATGCTGCTGATCGCAGCCCAGCCGGCAACCGCCCAGGCGCCGTCGCAATCCCCGGCGGCGGAATCGCCCGCACAGACGGCTGCGGCTCTGCCGGCTGCGCAGCCTGCGAACGTGCCTGCCACGTCTCCGGCGGGTAGCCTGCAGGCGAGCCCGGCCCGCGAGACCTACACCGTCCCCGCCGGCACCAAGGTTCTGCTCGAACTGCGCAGCGCCGTGAACACCAAAACCGCCAAGGCGGGCGACGGCGTCTACCTCGCATCCACCTTTCCCGTCGTGGTCGGCAACCGCGTCATGATTCCCAACGGCGTGTACGTGCAGGGGGTTGTCGACCGCGTGCAGCGCGCCGGACGCGTGAAGGGCAGGGCACAGCTCGACATGCACTTCACCTCCATCGTCTATCCCAATGGCTCGGTCGTCGAAATTCCGGGCCTGGTCGATAGTCTGCCCGGCTCCAGCAAGCAATCGGTGAAGGATGACAAGGAGGGGACGATCGAGCAGAACCCCGACAAGGGACGCAATGCCGGAGAAGTGGCCAAGATCTCGATTCCCACCGGGGCCACCGTGGGCTCCATCGGCGGACTTGGCGCGGGCCATCCCCTCGCCGGAGGCATCGCCGGAGTGGGTGCGGGGCTGGCCGCCATGGGCGTCGCCTCACTCTTTACCCGGGGCGCCGACGTGAGCATTCCCCGCGGGACCCAGGTGGAGATGGTATTGCAGCGGCCTTTGATCGTGCAGAATGAGAACCTGAGCTCGACTGCCGCGCCGGTGATGGCTCCGGCGGCCGATCAACCCCGGCCGCTCGACAAACCGGCACGCAGCCAGATGGTTTGCCCGCCGGGAACGCTCGGTTGCGAGTAATCTAAAGATAGAGAGATGGAAACCGTCCCACAGCCCAGCCCACAACCGGGCGGCCCGGCAGCTCCCGATCCCAACCTGCCGCCGCAGGTTGCGGCTCCCGCCGCTCTTCCGCAGCGCAAATCGTCGGGCATTGGTCTTTGGCTGCGCGACCTGCTGATATCGGCCGCGGCGTCGGTCCTGATCATCACCTTCCTCTATCAGCCGGTGCGTGTGGAAGGCACCAGCATGCTGCCACGTTTGGAAGATCACGACCGGCTCTTCATCAATAAATTCGTCTATCGCTTCTCGGCCATCGAGCGAGGCGACGTGGTCGTCTTTCACTATCCGCGCGATCCGGAAAAGAGCTACATCAAGCGCGTCATCGCCGTTCCCGGCGACCGCATCCGCATCGACCGCGGCCAGGTGTGGATCAACGGCCGCCGGCTGCGCGAGCCCTACGTTCCGGCGATGTACGAGGACAGCCGGTCCATGGCCGAAATGGTCGTGCCCGACGACTGCTTCTTCGTCATGGGCGACCATCGCTCCATCTCGTCCGACAGCCGTGAGTTCGGCCCCGTCGACCGCTCGCTCATCTACGGCAAGGCCGTCTTCGTCTACTGGCCGATGAGCGATGCCGGCGTGGTGCGCTGATTTCAGCGGATTCGAAAACACCATGGGTGCCCCATCCTTTCGCCGCTTTTTGGCGGAGGGGTGGGATGAACAACGTTCGATTCACTCGACGACGATTCCCCTCCGCGTCGCTTGAGCTGATTGCATCAATGCCTCTGGCCGACCAGGGGAATATTCCTCAGGGGCCAAAGTGTCTGCGTGAGAACCCGGGCCCAAGGCCATAAAGCCGGTCTCAAAAGACCCATGGCTAAAGCCACGTCGATGTCATGCGCCGAAACCAGCAGCCTGAAGGCTGCTGCTCCCTCCAATTCGGACACGGAAGATTTGCCCAACCGAGTTTTCACGCACAGTCTAAAGCCCCGCCGTGTGTGCGCCTTTCGCGGCACGACTGAAGTCGTGCCCTTTCAAAGCCGGATTTATGCAATCGTTTCTTGCCCCATCCGTTCGTGACCCGCAGGTGAGCGAAAGGGTGGAATGACGAGCCCTTTTTCTACGCCGGAGAGATCGCTGCGTTGGCCGGAGCGGGCTGCGCGGGAGGATAGAGCAGGTTGCCGAGCGGCTGGTACCGTCCACCGTAAAACAGCAGGGCGTAATTGCGCATGGCAATGCAGAGCGGCCCTCCAATCCCGACGGCGAGGAACAATCCCAGCGTGAACATCACAAAGCCGATCAGGAATTCGAGAAAGGTTCCGAAGACGAGAAGCGGGCCGGTCGCGTCGGTCAAAGCGGCGTGCAAGCCGGCGATCATCATTCCCGGTATTGCGAAGACGATGACCATGGGGATGAGGAGAACGATGAAGAGTCCGATCAGGACGACCATCGGCAGCAACAGCCGAAGAACTGCGTACAGGAAGAAGGCTCCCTTGTCGGCCGCGATGTTGGCCAGCGCAGCTTCCCAGGCTTCGACCACCGGAGCGTTCTCCAGCGCGATGTGCGGCATCATGAAGTCGCGGACAACGAGATCGACCAGGATGGCAAGAAAGATCAGCAGCAGGATCACCGGCAGGAATGGCACAACCAGCGAGAAGCCCTCGCCGAAATCGAACCGTCCCGCCACGTGGCTGTCGTGATAGAACCGGATGAACCTGAAGATGAAGGGAAGCACGGCAGCGGCGGCGACCATCAGGTACACGACGCCCACCAGGATGTTGAAGACGAAGAAACGGCCGGCCTGCTCGCGATAGAGCCGCCAGCCGCGGGAGATGGAGGTCGTCTGATGCACGAGGCAATCGAAGAGCGCGAAGCGCAGCCGCACCACAAAGTAAAAGACGAGGAGCCCGACGACGATCGCGACGATCGACAGCGCGACGATGGCGGCAATCAATCCGGCAGAGAGAGCAGGGGGTGAGAAGGAGGGGCCGCCGTGCGAGAACGAAGGGTTATTCCCGTTGAAATGGGAATTGCCCGAAAGCCCCTCGGTGAAGACGGCGACCGCGCAGAGCTTGAGATACGTGCCCCAGCGGAACGGCTGGAACAGCAGGTGTTTTGTCCGGCTCAGGGCCGGCGAAACAGCTTCGGCAGCAGAGAGAACGTACATGGTGACCCTCCGGCAACAGCCAAGCGTACCAGACCATACGCGGTTTCAGCGCCAGCGGTTCCCGCGCAGGGCAGATGACAAGGGCAATTGCGTGAATGGAGTTTCTTCGGATATTTGTGGTTATCGCGCCGCCCTGACGGGGCTCCGGCATATTGTTTGGGCCTGCTTCCCGGCGTTGAAACGCCGGGCTGACAAACCCGGCGCCTACGGCGCGGGAAAATGGAACCTCTCGAATCAACAGATCGCCTTCAAGCGATTGCCCTGCCATCCAAAGTTCCGGCCGAGTGCTCCGCGCGAACCTGCTAAAATCGATTGAATCCACTCCTCGGAGCGGCGATGCAGGCACTGCTTGCGCTCGAAGACGGGCGCATCTTCCGTGGCCAGGCCTACGGGCACCCCGGCGAATGCCAGGGCGAGGTTGTTTTCAATACTTCCCTTACCGGTTACCAGGAGATTGCCACCGACCCCTCCTACGCCGGGCAGATCGTCGTTCTCACCAATCCCCAGATCGGCAACTACGGCACCAACCACGCGGACAACGAAGCCGCGCGCCCGTTCATCGAGGGGCTGATCGTCCGCGAGTTTTCGGCCATCAGTTCCAACTGGCGCTCCGAGCAGGTTACCGACGAGTACATGGAACGCTACGCTGTGCCGGTGCTGGCCGAGATCGACACGCGCGCGCTGGTGCGCCACCTGCGCACTCAGGGCGTGATGCGCGGCGCGATCTCGACCAAGGTTGACGATGCCGAAGCGCTGGTGGGGCGGGCGCGCAGTATTCGCAGGATGGA
>JASHQQ010000012.1 GCA_030039035.1 Acidobacteriaceae bacterium
GGGCGCGGCGCTGGCCAAACTCGGCCGCAAGCAGGAGGCGGCTTCCGAGTGGAGCGCGGCCTTGAAGATCGATCCCGACTCCAAGGCCGCGCTCGACGGCCAGGCCCAAAGCCTTATCGCCGCCGGGGATTACGCGTCCGTGATTGCCAATTTGCGCAGCGCGGCGCGCGACGACAACCTGACCGTCGATCTGGCCATCGCGTACAGAAACTCGGGCATGCTGGATGAGGCCGAGCAGACGCTGAAGCAAGGTCTGGAGGCCGATCCCGGCTCCGACGCTTTGACCGCGAATCTGGTTTCTATTTACATGGTGAGCGACTATTCGGCCGCGACCGAGTTGGCGGAAAAGATCGCCATTCAGAAGCCGGACGATCTGGAAGCGCAGCGGATTTATTTGCGGACACTGGTGGCCGTCGACAACAGTCAAGCCCTGCCTCTAGGGCGCAAACTGCTGGCGCAAGCGCCGCACGATGCCGATTTGCTGAACTTGAATGGCCAACTGGAGATGAATGCAGGAGACGATCGGAGCGCCCGCAAGCATCTTGAAGAAGCGGTGACGCTTGACCCCAACAACTCTGAGCCGCGCGTGAATCTCGGCCTCGTCCTGGAGGCACTGAACGATCCTGCCGGAGCCAGGATTCAGTTGGAAAAGGCCCTGGCGCTGAACAACGACGCACCGTGGGTCCATTACGAGCTGGCCATGGTTCTGCGCACTCTGGGTGATACGCAGGCGGCAAAGCAGCAGATAACACTCTTCCAGCAAAAAAAGAAGCTGGAATCGGATCGTGCTGTTGCCGTGTCCGAGGGGGTCCAGGCCAGAGACGCCATGAAGGCGGGAGATAGCCAGAAGGCCGCCGAGCTATATCGGCAATTGGCCCTCGCTCTGGACAATCTGGGCGACCGGGCGGCTGAGCGAGCCGCGCTGCAGCAGGCAGTCCAGCTTGGCTACAAAGATTTGCAGGCCGGCAACAAAGCCGGCGCAGAGCAGCAGTTCCGGCTGACCATACGGCAGGCCCCGGACAATGCCCAGGCGTGGATCGGACTGGCAGTTGCGCTAGGCGCCGAATCCCGTTCTGAGGAAGCGCGCAAGGCGGCGGACACCGCGCTCCGGCTCGACCCGAACAATGCAACGGCTCTTAACCTCAGCCGGAAGTTGAATGCCGGTGAGAATCAACACTAACAATCCAGGAATCGCGAGAGAATGCCGTCGATGGGGAAGAAGCGGGAAGCTGGTATCTGGACTCGCCGCAAGGTACTAAGGACAGCTCCTGCGGCTCTCGGAACCACGCTCCTTCCCCGCGGACTTTCCAGCACACTGGCAACCGCTGTTACGGCGCAAAAAGCTGCGCCGGCCTTCTCGCGCTTTGTGGATGTGGCCCAGGCCGCTGGGCTCACCTCGACGATCGTCTACGGCGAGCCCGACAGTTGCACATACATTGTCGAATCCATGGCAACCGGCTGCGCTTTTTTCGATTACGACAACGACGGCTGGATGGACATTTTCATTCTCGGCGGGCGCACGCTCAAGGGAACGCCTCCCGGCTCTGGCAACCGGCTCTACCACAACAATCGCGACGGCACATTTACCGACGTTACGGCCAAATCCGGACTGGCCGATCGCGACGGGGAACAGGGCTGGGCGCAGGGCGTCTGCGTCGGGGACTTTAACAACGACGGATGGGAAGATCTCTTCCTCACGTACTACGGCCAGAATCGTCTCTATCGCAACAACGGCGACGGGACATTCACCAATGTGACCGCAAAGGCCGGCCTGCTTCATCCCAAAACCCGTTACAGCACCGGCTGCACCTTTGTGGATTACAACCGCGACGGTCACCTCGATCTCTTTGTCTCGAACTATCTCGAGATCGATCTGGCCACGGCGCCTAAGCCTTCGCTCGCCGTGCCCAACTGCACTTACGCCGGCGTTGCCGTCTTTTGCGGCCCGCGGGGCTTGCCCCAAGCGCATCAGTATCTCTACCGCAACAACGGCGATGGCACATTTACCGACGTTTCCGAAGAGTCCGGAGTTGCCGCCCTGCACGGTTCGTATTGCCTGACGGCGGTGAGCTTCGACGCCGACGAGGACGGCTGGCCCGATATCTTCGTGGCCTGCGACATGACGCCTTCGTTCCTGCTGATGAACAACCGCAACGGCACCTTCCGCGAAGAAGCTCTGCTCCGCGGCATTGCGCTCAGCGGCGAAGGCCAGGAGATGGGCGGCATGGGTGCGGGCGTTGGTGACTACAATCTCGACGGCCACACCGATATCGTGAGGTCGCATTACTACAACCAGGCTACGGGCCTCTACCGCAACAATGGCAAGGCTGACTTCGACGATGTAACTGTCGAAGCCGGGCTTAACAGGGAAACACGCTTTGTCTGCTACGGCGCCGGCATCGTGGACCTGGACAACGACGGCTGGCCCGACATTCTGCTCACCTCGGGCGCACTGTATCCTGAGGCGGCCCGCGCCTCCGCAACGCTCTTTCCCGTGCGCACTCCGCGCATTCTGTTTCGCAACCAGGGCAACGGGACCTTTGTTGAGATGGGCGCTGACGCCGGTCCTGGCATCGAAACAGCGCATTGCAGTCGTGGCGCATCCTTCGGCGACTTCGACAACGACGGCGACATGGACGTGCTCATTATGAACGTGAATGAGCCGCCTACGTTGCTGCGCAACGACGCTCCTTCCGGCAACCACTGGATCAAGGTCCGCCTGGAGGGCGTCAAGAGTAACCGCAGCGCCATTGGTGCGCGCGTCGTGGTGCGCTACGGCGGCAAGGTGCAGGTGCAGGAGGTCGTCAGCGGGTGCAGCTTTCTCTCTTCCAACGATCCGAGGCTTCATTTCGGACTGGGCGCGGCTGCCATCGCGGATGTCGAGGTTCGCTGGCCGTCGGCACTGGTCGAGCACGTGCCCAATGCGGCCGCCAACCAGTTGCTTACCTTGCGTGAAGGCCAGGGACAAGTCAAAAGCCGGCCATTCCGTTAAAGCGCTTCTTGCGCCGGAGTGCGATGAGGATCGCGCTGCTGTAACGGCGTCTACGGCTGCAGTTGCGCAGTCTCCAACTTTCGCGGCAGCGTCCACACCATCCACGCAGCGATCGTCGGAATCAGGCCGAAAACGACAAAAACCGGCCGGAACGAATAACGGCCGACCAGCCATCCGGTCATGAGTGCGAAGACCATTCCCCCAATTCCAGAGCCCATGCTGGCGAATCCCCAGATGGATGCAACCGCTCCTTTGGGGAAAACATCTCCCGGGATTGCCAGCAGATTTGCCAGAGCGCCGCAAAATCCAAAGGTCGCGACGGCGATGAGAGCAATGCATTCTGCGGCGCTGCCGATTCCACCCACGAAGGCGGCCGGCACCATCAAAGCCGAAAAGATGAGGATGGCAATTCGCCGCGCCGTCGCCGGTTCGGCTCCCGCGCGCGTTAGAGCGCTGAAAACGGCGCCTCCAGCGAGATTTCCCAGCGTCGCCGTAAAAAACGGAATCCAGGCAGTCTCACCGATCTCACGCATCGAAAATGAGTGAGCAACCTTCAGGTACTGTGGGAACCAAAAGACATAGAAATACCAAACCGGATCGCTGAAGACTTTGGAAAGAGTGAACTGCCAAAGAAATCTTGACCGCAATAACTGTCGTAACGGAAGGCGATCTGCCTGATCATTCGCGCCGGCGGCGCCCGGCTCCCGGTAGATGGCAAGCCACCCTGCCAGCCATAAGAACCCCAGCAGTCCGATCGCCACAAACGCTGTTCGCCATCCCCTCGCGAGCAGTATCCATGCCAGCAAAGGGGGAGCAAGGATGGCCCCGATGGATGCGCCGCTGTTGAAGATTCCCGAAGCATGCGAACGCTCTTCGGGTGGGAACCACTCGGTAATCAACCTTACGCCTGCGGGATAATTGCCGGCTTCTCCAATGCCGAGAAGAAACTGAAAAATCCCCAGGCTTAGAGCGCCCGCGGAAAACGCATTCAGAATCTCTGCACCGGACCAGAACGCGATCGTCAAGCCGTAACCAATCCGGGTACCCAGCCGGTCGAGCAGTCTGCCTGAGACGCCATTCATCACCGTGTAGGCCAGCATGAAGGCGAAGACGATCTCAGAGTAGCTGGCGGCCGAAATGCGAAATTGCTGGAGCAGTATCGGCGCCATGACCGAAAGCGTCTGGCGATTGAGATAATTGATTACCGTTGCGAGGAATGCGAAACTCAGCATCCACCACTTTCTGCGGTCGTGAGTGATGAGTGCTTGCATCCCGGATCTCGGACGAGGAAAATCGCATCGCGGCTTGCTGTGCGCCTCAGTACTGATATATCATAGTCGCCGTCGAGTCAATCGAAAAATGGCCCCGGTGGAGGCATGGCCTGCCGGTCAAATCAGTCCCTTTGCCTTGGGACGATCGAATGAACCGCGAGGGGGATTCATGAAGGCGCTCATTCTCTCGGAGTACAAAAACCTGGATCTCATCGAAATGCCAAAACCGCAACCCGGTGACGACGATTTGCTCATTCGCGTCCGGGCCTGCGGCATCTGCGGAAGCGACGTACACGGTTACGATGGAAGCACGGGACGTCGCCGGCCGCCGATCGTCATGGGGCATGAGGCAGCCGGAACGGTTGAGGCTGTGGGCAAAGCGGTAACGGACTTTCGTCCTGGCGATCTTGTCACGTTTGACTCCACGGTCTTCTGCGGCAGATGTTTTTATTGTCGCCGTGGGTTGGTCAATCTCTGCGATCGCCGGGAAGTCATTGGAGTTTCTACACCTGAGTTCCGCCGCATGGGAGCATTTGCGGAGTACGTGACCGTACCGGCGCGCATTGCGTATTCCCTTCCGGAAGACATGCCGTTTGCGCATGCGGCGCTCATTGAAGCCGTTTCAGTCGCGGTTCATGCCGTTTCTCTTACCTCCATCGCGCTGGACGACGCGGTCGTCGTTGTCGGAGCGGGCATGATCGGATTGCTGGTTTTGCAGGCTGCGTTCCTGGCCGGTGCGGGCAGGGTCTTTGTTTTCGACATCGATGATGCGCGGCTTGAGCTTGCGCGCAGCCTGGG
>JASHQQ010000116.1 GCA_030039035.1 Acidobacteriaceae bacterium
ATGTCCTTGAAGGCCTGGTGTACCTTGGGATTGTTCCAGTTCAGATCCGGCTGCTTCACGTAGAACTTGTGGTAGTAGTACTGGCGCGTTTTCTCATCCCACTGCCACGCCGAGTGACCGAAGTCCGATTGCCAGTTATTGGGCGGCTCGCCGGGACTGGTCGCGGTTTCATCCTTGCCGTCGTGCCACATATACCAGTCGCGGTAGGGATTGTCGCGCGACGAGCGCGACTCGATAAACCACTTGTGCTCGTCGGAGGTGTGGTTCATTACCATATCCATCAGCACGCGGATGTGCCGCTTGTTCGCCTCTGCGATCAGGCGGTCGAAGTCGGCCAGCGTGCCGTACTGGGGATCGATGTTCTCGTAGTCCGAAATGTCATAGCCAAAGTCGGCCTGCGGCGACGGATAGCAGGGCGTAATCCAGATCGCATCCACGCCCAGCTTCTTCAGGTAATCGAGATGCCCGGTGATACCGTTCAGATCGCCCACTCCGTCGCCGTTCGTATCCTGAAAGCTGCGCGGATAGACCTCGTAGAAGACGGCGTTCTTCCACCAGTCCGGCGAGTCATACGAAGGCTGTGTTTGCGTCCCGGTGCCAGCCGGCGCGCTCATCGCGCCCGGCGTCCCAAATCCCAACGCCAGCGCCATAGCGCAGCCCGCAAGGCTGCTTTTCACGATTGCGGTCCAATGCATTGCAGTCTCCTTCCGTGCGTTCCGCTATTCGTTGAATTGGCAACGGTGTGCACCCGGCAGGCTAACACAATGGCGCGGGCCCGGCGCGGTCAAGGCGGTTCCACAGTTGATCTGCGCCGGAGCGACTGGAGCCAGGTGGCTCCTTTCCCAGGACAGAGCCACATTAAGCAACGCCAAAACCGGATACATCTGCTGTGGAACCGCTCTATTTGGCGTTTCCGCCTTGTTGAACGCCCGTTTCGAAACCCACCCACCGGATGAGCGGAAGCAGGCTGTTGAATTCGTCGGTCCACAGGCGCAATCCTGGCCTTGGCGAAATCGGCCGCGAGGCGATCGCTACTTCCGGCTGGCGGAAGAAATCCGCGTTGGCCGACATCAACACCCAGTTGGCCTGGAATTCTCCCTCTTCATCGTTCGCCAGAGACTGAACCTCAAGCGCGGTCATTCTTGCGTGGCGAGCCTCTTCGGCCAGTACCGGCGCCAGATCGAGATACTGGCTCGAGATGTGGAACGCAAGAACTCCACCCGGCTTCAGGTGCCGCCGGTAGAGCCCGATTGCCTCCGCCGTTAGCAGATGCACGGGAATCGCATCGCCGGAAAATGCATCCAGCGCCAGCACGTCGTAGTTCTGCGGCGGTTCGTCCTCGAGCGAAACGCGCGCATCGCCGAGGATCACCGTCACCGGCGCCCGGCACTCCTTCAGATAGGAAAATCGCGCGCGTGCCAGCCGCTCCACGAGGGGATCGATCTCATAGAACGCGATCGAGTCGCCGGGCTCTCCATACGCCGCCAGCGTCCCGGCGCCGAGGCCGACCACGCCGATCCGCCGCGGCCTTCGATCGCAGCAAAATCGTAGCGCCAGCCCCACGCCGGAATCCGGCGCGTAGTAGCTGGTGCCGCGGTGTCGAAGCTCGTCGTTAAAAACCTGAATGCCGTGCTGGATCGTGCCGTTCATCAACGTGCGCTGGATGCCGGGACCCGGAATGGCGAAGGTCTGGATCACGCGCAACGATCCGTAAAACCCGCGCAATTGCGAGATCACGTCGTGGCGCAGCACGCGCACATTGAGCACGGCGGCCCAGATCGTCGCTGCGGTTCCGGCAATCCAGAAACTCCGCACCAGCCAACCCGAGCGCCACGTCGCCACGATCGCCAGGATGGCAAGAAAGATCAGGCTCAATGCCAGGTCGTAGTTCAGCGGGAAGAGCGTGGGCGCCGCCACGCCGATAAAGATCGCGCCCAGCGCCGAGCCTGCCGCAATCACCAGGTAGAAGGTCGTCGTCTCGCGAACCCGCGGCCGCAGGCGGTAGAGCTCGCCATGACAGAAATAGCAGAAGACGAGGAGCGCGCCGACACAAACCGGCAGCGAGATGAGCAGCGGCACAGCGATCTGCCTGGCCAGCAGATAGGCGACGGTGGCAATCGAGAATGCCAGTGTGCGCAGCGCGAACGACCGCATGTACAGGCGCGGTCCGGCAAAGGTAACGATGTAGCTCAAAAGATACGCCGCCAACGGAACGATCCACAGCAGGGGCACGGCCGCCACATTCTGGCTCAGATGGGCCGTGATCGCGCACAGCAACATCGAACTGGCCGCCGGCAGCAGCAGCCTTAGTGCGAGCTGCGCGGCGCTTGTCTCGCCGGTCAGGGCTTCAGCCCTGGATTTCGATGAATCGGGGCGAGGCGGAGCGCCGAAGCCTGGGGCTGGAACTTCCTTTTCTTCCCCTGTCTTCCGGTCCGCCGAATCTCTCTTTTGCCGCCACGCCACCGCCGCGCAGCCGATTGCGAAGACGGCAAACCCGCTCCCCCAAACCACCCGCTGCACTCTGAGAGCGAAATGCGGTTCGACCATCCACGGGTACGCAACCAGCGCCAGGATCGCGCCGGAATTCGAGAGCGCGTACAATCCCCATACGCGCGAATCCCTGCGTTTATTTCCGCTCCCGGCGCGCCAGCTTTGCACCAGCGGCGTGGTCGCCGCCAACGCGAAAAAAGGAAGCCCGATCAGGGCCGTTAGCAGCCAAATCGTGGTCCGCAGCGGATGCCATGTCGCCGCCACCGGGTCCGGTTGAGCGCGAAACCCCCCGAGCGCGATTGCGGCCAGCGCGAGCAAAATCGAATGCGCAATCGCCTGGTCGCGCGGCCTCAATTTCGTAGCCAAAAGGTGGGCATAAAGATAGCCCGCCAGCAAGGCCGACTGAAAGAAAACCAGACAGGTGATCCACACCGCCGCCGAGCCGCCCAGCGCCGGCAGCAACCGTTTCGCCGTCATCGGCTCGACCAGAAACAGCAGAAACGACGAGAGAAAGATCACCGGCCCGTCGAGTGCATCGAGGAGCGCCATGGCGCGATTCCGCAAGCATACAGCAGCCTGCCGCTCGCGGCGCTGCGGTGAAGGCCCGCCCCCTCGGCGACGGCCCCATCTTCGGACGGCAAAAATTGCTCAACCCGGGCAGGCGCTGCTTCTTTCATACCCGGCGCCTGTCGCGGCATTTTCGCGGCTTTGCCTTCCGTCCCTGCGCGTTTGCTCCACCCTTCCGCCTATGCTAACCTTGATTTCTGTGCCGTTGTACGCGGAGCGGGAGTGTGTCTGTGCAGGTCAGTCGCTGCAGGACCGCCTTTTCCGGAGATTGGGCTGGCGTAGCTCAGATGGTAGAGCATCTGATTTGTAATCAGAGGGTCGGGGGTTCAAATCCCTTCGCCAGCTCCACTTGAGAGCCGCAAGAGTCATCCGAAAACGGCAGAGAGTTTCCCCGGCGGGTCGTTTTTCGATCGCCGGACCTGTCCTCTGCGGCGATCCCACCGAGGTGCATGCTCTCCGGTTTCCGGTAGCAGTCCGGATGGAGGTTTATGCGCCGAAGGCAGGCTTGGGCAGGGTAATGGGCGGGGTCGCCGGCGAGATGTTGTTCATCGCGGCGGCAAATGGGCACAGGTGGCCGAGTGGTTAATGGCAGCAGACTGTAAATCTGCCGCTCCTTGCGAGCTACGGAGGTTCGAATCCTCCCCTGTGCACCAGAGACTTGGAAAGGCCGGGCGCGCGGAGAAGCGGGCGGAATGAGTCTGTACGGGGCCAATCTGGATCGCGCGGAGAAGCGCCTTGGCAGTACCGGTTCCGATCTGGACCGGAAGTATTGGCCGGCTCTCGCGCTCTTCGCCGGTTTAGGGTTGCTGGTCTGGTTCACCATCGGCGAGGGCGCCGTAATGGTTTTCGGCCGGCCGGTCGAAATCCGGCTCGTGGCCTTGCTGGTGATTGGCAGTTTTGCTTTGCGGACGGTGCTGGCACGGCAGGCAGACCGGATCCGCCACGGCGGAGACAAAGGCGGCTCTTAGCGTTCAGCCATCAGCTCCCGGTTTCTGCTGTGGCATGCTGTTCGCGTCTGCAGAATGAAGCTGAAAGCTGACGGCTGAGAGCCAAAGTTAACGAGCTGATGTAGCTCAGTTGGTAGAGCACTCCCTTGGTAAGGGAGAGGTCACCGGTTCAATCCCGGTCATCAGCTCCAGAAATCGAGGGATCAGGGGTCAGAGATCAGGGGTCAGTTGGGCCATCGCGAGAGAGCCAATGACTACCCACGGCAACTGATCCCTGACCACTGGTCCCTGATCGCTGTTTTTCGCGGGAGTAACTCAGTGGTAGAGTCACAGCCTTCCAAGCTGTTGGTCGCGGGTTCGATCCCCGTCTCCCGCTCCAAAAACTGAGCTTTCAGCTTTTGGCTATCAGTTTTCAGCTTGTACAGCGAAGGAAGAGCGGATGCGATTGATGCTGGATGTGGAGCTGAGAGCTGAAGGCTGAGAGCTGAAGGCTGAGAGCTGAAGGCTGAGAGCTGAAAGCTCTTTCAGGGCAGGGTACGATGTTCGAGCAGGCGGCGATCGCGGTTCAGGACGAGCAGGACTTTGGAAAGCTTCACGCGCTGATCGACGCGGCCTTCGACGCACGCGATGTGGATGTGCTGCTCGATCGCGTCAGCCGGGCCGGAATTAGCGTCCGCAACTTCGAGGAGATACTCAAGCGCGGATATCTCGGGCCAGAAGCGATAGCTTTGTACGCGGCGCTTCCGGTCTCGGATCAAGGCCTGACCCGGGAGCGTTATTTGAGGCTGGTGGAGAAAGTGCCGCTGGAGCTGAGGCAGCGGTATTTCAAGGCGTACGCGTATTACTAAGAGATCATCGGGCGGGCGCAGGGGAAGTGAGCTTTCAGCCATCAGCTCTCAGCTTTCAGCCCGATGTTGGCAAACGGAGCGATGGCGGCAAGAGCCGGCGGTGAAGAGCTGAAAGCTGACGGCTGATCGCTAAGAGCTGGTTTTGTGGGGCTGGAGCCCGGTTGCGGGCGCCCCTGGGTGCAACAAGGCAGTACGAGCTACGAAGGGAATCGACAGAGATGGCGAAGGAGAAATTTGACCGTACCAAGCCGCACGTGAACGTGGGCACGATCGGGCACATCGATCATGGCAAGACGACGCTGACGGCGGCGATCACCAAGGTGCTGCAGAAGCACAATCCCAAGATCGTGTTCCGCTCGTTCGACTCGATCGACAACGCGCCGGAGGAGCGCGAGCGGGGCATCACCATCGCCACGGCGCACGTGGAGTACGAGACGGCCAACCGGCACTACGCGCACGTGGACTGCCCGGGCCACGCCGACTACATCAAGAACATGATCACGGGGGCGGCGCAGATGGACGGGGCGATCCTGGTGGTGGCGGCCACCGACGGCCCCATGCCGCAGACCAAGGAGCACGTGCTGCTGGCCCGCCAGGTAGGCGTGCCCTACATCGTGGTCTTCCTGAACAAGTGCGACGCGGTCGAGGATGCCGAGCTGATCGACCTGGTCGAGATGGAAGTCCGCGAGCTTTTGACCAAATACCAGTTCCCGGGCGACGACGTGCCGGTGATCCGCGGCTCGGCCTTGGGCGGGCTGAACGGCGAGGCGCAGTGGGAGGCCAAGATCGACGAGCTGATGGAGGCCGTGGACAAGTACGTGCCGCTGCCCACGCGCGCCGTCGACCAGCCGTTCCTGATGCCGATCGAGGACATCTTCTCCATCTCCGGCCGCGGCACGGTGGTCACGGGAAGGATCGAGCGCGGCAAGGTGAAGGTGGGCGAGGATGTGGAGATCGTCGGCTTCCGCGAGACGCGCAAGACGGTGTGCACCGGAGTGGAGATGTTCAAGAAACAGTTGGACGAAGGCATGGCCGGGGACAACGCGGGCATTTTGCTGCGCGGCACGCCCAAGGAGGATGTGGAGCGGGGCATGGTGCTGGCCAAGCCGGCATCGATCACGCCGCACACCAAGTTCAAGAGCGAGGTGTACGTGCTG